>NZ_JBXAMO010000003.1:0-517580 GCF_058800725.1 Tardiphaga sp. GW822-FHT04G09
ACGAACCTCGCACTTCGCTGGCTTCATCCACCTCGCCGCAGCAATGATCTGGAACCAATGAATGTCGATCGGCCCTAAGGCTGGCGGGCTGCGCGCCGTCCCGGCTGGAGTGACCGGACTTGTTGAATGCATACCGGAGCGGGACAGCCGACTGGAATGACGGCGAGCGGCTGTCGGAAACCTTGATCTGGGTCGACCTGATCGATCCGACCGATACAGAGAAAAGGGTGGTCAAACGCGTCCTGGAAATCAGGATCCTCGACGAGGCCAATCGACAATGTTACATGTCGGTGATACACAAGGCTCAAATGCGGTGGTCGTAAGTCTCTGTTTTTATTGCGATTGATGGTGGCTGGGGTCGTACCATGCCGCACATAGCTGTGCGTACGACGCTCCGGTATGCTGGGCATCATCGGCAAGACCGGCTGCTCGCGATCGAGTGCCTGAATCTGGCTTTTCTCATCGATGCTGAGGACAAGGGCTCGGTGGGGATAGGTAAAGGCCGACGATGTCGCGTACCTTATCGACGAACAGCGGATCGCTCGACAGCTTGAATGTCTGGCTACGGTGCGGCTGCAAGCCGAACGCCGCCCACATTCGGCGGATCGTGGTGTGGGAAAAGCCTGTTTCCGCAGCCATCGAGCGGATCGACCAGTGCGTCGCATCGGCTGGCGTCGTCCGCAACGTCCGCTCGATCACCGCGGCAACCTGATCGTCGTTGATGGTTCGAGGTCGGCCAGGGCGTGCCTCGTCAAGCAGGCCATCACAGCGGTCCTTCAGAAATCGGCGACGCCACTTGCCAACGGTGTGTTCGTGGAGGCCGAGTTCGGCAGCCACAGACTTGCTTGGCAATCCATCCGCGCATCGCAGGATCGCGCGGCATCGCTCAGATAGCGACCGGGCAGCGCGATGACGACGAACTTGCCTCTCCAAGTACGCCCGCTCCTGCGGACTAAGCACCAACGGCGCGATCGGCCGGCCTCGCTCACCTGCATTAGCCACGAGCTCTCTCCTCTGTAGAGATTCGAGCTATCAACTAATGTGCCGAACTTCCGTTCCAGATGACTAGGCCGGGTACTCATAAATCGAGGTTCGCGAGCAAGATCAGCCCATTTCCGCTATGCGGCGCAAAGCGGACATCGCCTATCGCTATCGTGGAATAAGATGATCAATCAGTTTTTCTTCGCGATCATGAAATCGAAGTCGCAGCCTTCGTCGGCTTGGGTCACCGTCTGTTGAAACAGGCGAGCGTATCCGCGGTCAGGCAGATTTGCATGAACCGTTGCCTGCATTGCGCGGCGCCTGTCGAGTTCGGCTTCATCGACAAGCAGATTGATCGACCGGTCACCGACGTCCAGTTCGATTTGATCACCGTTGCGTACTAGCCCGAGCGGACCGCCGACGGCCGATTCCGGCGTGATGTGCAGCACGATTGTGCCGAATGCAGTGCCGCTCATGCGGGCATCTGAAATGCGCACCATGTCCTTCACGCCTTGTCGGCCGAGCTTTTTGGGGATGGGCAGGTAGCCCGCTTCCGGCATGCCGGGAGCGCCTTTGGGGCCGGTGTTCAACAATACCAGAACGTCGTCGGCCGTTACATCGAGATCGGGATCGTCGATCCTCAAGGCCATGTCCTCGACCGAAGTGAATACCACCGCACGCCCGGTATGCTGCAGCAGCCGGGGCGTTGCGGCCGAGCGTTTGATGATCGCACCGCCTGGTGCGAGGTTGCCGTAGAGCACGGCCATGGAGCCTTCGGCCTTGATCGGATTGTCGCGAGAACGGATGACGTCCTGCCCCGGAACGATCTCAGCTTGGGCGGCGATTTCGCCCAGCGTCTTGCCTGCGATGGTCGGTGCATTGCCGTCGATGAGATCGCCAAGTTCGGCGAGCAACTTGGGCACGCCACCAGCGTGATGGAAATGCTCCATGTAGTGAGCGCCTGACGGTTTCAGATCGATCAGCACGGGCGCAATGCGGCCGATCTCGTCGAGCATGTCGAGGTCGTAACCATACGGTGTTCGGTTGGCGATGGCGGTGAGATGAATGATGCCGTTGGTAGAGCCGCCGATCGCCTGCATGACGACGGTGGCGTTACGGAAAGCCGCCGGCGTCAGCAATTCCGAGGGACGTGGCCCGCCGCTGACCGCCATTTCGGCGGCGCGCTTGCCGCTTGCTTCGGCGAGACGGAAACGTTCGGCGTGCGGGGCAGGGATGGTCGCGCTCATCGGCAGCGACAGGCCCAGCACTTCCGTGATGCAGGCCATCGTACTGGCGGTGCCCATCACCATGCAGGTGCCGACGGAGGGCGCGAGGCGTTCGTTGACTATCTCGATTTCCTCGGCGTCGATCTCGCCGGCGCGGTGCGCGCTCCAGAGGCGGCGACAATCCGTACAGGCGCCGAGCACCTCGCCCTTGTGATGACCGACGACCATGGGCCCGACAGGGATCACCACCGTTGGCAGATTGACGGATGCCGCGGCCATAATCTGGGCCGGCAGCGTCTTGTCACAGCCGCCGATGACCACGATGGCGTCCATCGGCTGCGCGCGGATCATCTCCTCGGTGTCCATGGCCATCAGGTTGCGCAGGAACATCGAGGTGGGATGCGCAAAACTTTCGTGGATCGAGATGGTCGGGAACACCATGGGCATCGCGCCGGCCAGCATCACGCCGCGCTTCACCGCCTCGATGATGGCAGGGACGTTACCGTGGCACGGATTGTAGTCGCTGTAGGTGTTGGTGATTCCGACGATCGGGCGCTCCAGCGCATCGTCGGAATAGCCCATGGCCTTGATGAACGCCTTACGCAGAAATAGCGCAAATCCCGCGTCGCCATAGTTGGTCAACCCTTTGCGAAGCCCTTTGGACATGTCGTTTCCCCTGCGGCCACCAAAGCCGATTTTCTTCGTTACATCGCTGGCGCCGTTCCGATTGTCAATAATCAGAGGGGGATTCGCGGGTATAAATTGCTTATGTGGCCATTTTTGATATTTATTATTGACAATGTCGCTGGACCTATTCCATGGTCCGGCCCAATAAAAAACAGACATCCGGAGGAGATCACCATGACGGCAAGGAGAATTGGGCTGGCTGCGGTTGTCGCGGCGGCCACCATCGCGAGCGCTGCTCCCGCTTTTGCGCAGGCCACGCAGATCACGATGTGGAGCAACTGGCCCGACGAGCCTGCCAAGAAGGATTGGGTCACGACGCGGGTGAAGGACTTCGAGGCTGCGAACAAGCAGTGCTCGGTCAAGCTCAGCTTCATCCCGAAGGCGGATCTCTACACCCAGGCCAAATCGGCGGTGCGGACCGGGCAGGCGCCCGACATTTTCTACATGGAGCCGGATCAGCCGGAATTTCTCGCCGGAGGCTTCCTTGAGCCGCTGGATAGCTATGTCGATCTGGCGCAATACGAGGACTGGTCGAAACCGGCCTGGACATCGAAGGGCAAGGTCTACGGCCTGCCGGTCGAGGCCTATACGGTCGAGCTTTACTACAACAAGGACGCGGTCAAGAAGGTCGGCGTGGATGTACCGGCGTCCTTCCAGCTAACGCAGGAGCAGTTCACCGATCTGGTGAAGAAGGGTGTTGCCTCCGGCATCACCCCGGTGTCGCAGGGCGTCGGCGATCGTCCGTTCCCGGGTGGCTTGCTTCTTTTCGAGTCGCTGCTGCGCAAGCTCGGTACCGAGGACTATGGCAAGCTGCTCAATGGCGGGCTGTCGTTCAAGGATCCGCGCGTCGTTGAAGTCATGACGTGGATGAAGGGGCTGGTCGATGCCGGTGCCTATCCGAAGAGTTTTTCCACGCTGAAGCTCGGTGAGTCCCACTTCTATTTCTATAACACGCCGGGCGCGCTGACCTTCCCGGATCCGAGCTGGTTCACGGGCCGCGCCTTTGCGCCACCGGAAGGTGGTGGCATGCCGGCCAATTTCCCGCTCGGCATCATGCAGTTTCCGGCAATGGACAAGGGCGCTTGTCCGGACTGCAAGACGCTCGCCGTCGCCGGCAGCTTCGTGATGTATTCGAAGAGCAAGAACAAGGATTGCGCCGGCGCGCTGATGAAATCCATGGCCACCGTCGAGAACGGCACCAAGTGGATGGAGCAGGTCTCGCTGCAGACCGGCCTGAAATCCGATCCGGCCAAGATCAACAGCCCGCGCAAGGACTACTTTGCGGAGCTCAACGCACGCAACAAGAACGTCAAATACTTCTTCGGCACGCCGCTGCTGTATTACCGCGCCAAGTGTGCAGAGACCTACACCCAGGTGATGAACAACGCTTTTCCGGCTGGCCTCCTGAGCGTTCAGGAAGCCGCGGAGAAGATGGACAGCGCCTGCTTCAAGAGCTGAGTGGTAACAATGACATCGATCAGTATTCCATCCGTTGCCGAGGAGGGGGCTCAGCACGCAGCCCCCTCGCTGGCTGATCCGCGCCGGGCAAGCTGGTGGGTGCTGACCGTCTTTCTGGCGCCGGCCTTGGCGGTGTATGTCGGACTGACCGCCTATCCGGCGTTTCGAACCTTCTACGACAGCTTCTTCACCATCGAAGGTCTCGATGCGACCTTTGTCGGCCTGGATAACTATCGCGCGCTGATGTCCGACGAGACATTCTGGGTGTCGGTGCGGAACACGTTCATCTGGTCGTTTATTGCGCCCGTGCTCGACGTCGTGACAGGCCTGCTGCTCGCACTGGCGCTGTATGCAGGTGTGCCTGCTGCACGCTTCCTGCGGGTCGCGTGGTTCACTCCGGTTCTTCTGTCTTACGTCGTCGTCGCCATCCTGTGGATGTGGATATTCAACTACGATTGGGGAATCCTCAATGCGACGCTGCGCGCCGTCGGACTTGAGGCATTGGCGTCGTCCTGGCTTGGTGATCCGAATTTAGCGCTCGGCGCACTCATCGTGACCCATGCCTGGAAATGGGCTGGCTTCAACATGGTGGTTTGTCTCGCTGCGATCCATTCGCTGCCGCGCGAGGTGCTGGAAGCCTCCGAACTCGACAATTGCGGCTGGGGCGCCAAGCTGCGCTACGTCATCGTGCCGATGCTACGGCCGACCTTGCTGAACCTCTATATCCTCGCCTTCATCGGCAAGATGAAGATCTTCGACCTGGTCTGGATCATGACCCAGGGCGGCCCGCTATGGGCGACCGAAACCGTATCCACCTACGTCTACAAGCGCGCTTTCAACTGGAACACCTTTGATCTCGGCTATCCATCCGCCATCGCGTCGGTGTGGTTCGTGGTGGTCTGCGCCGCTGTCATCATCCTCAATCGCCTTCTGGCGACTCGTGAACGTCTGGAGTACTGATCGTGGCTGCCATGCTTGCGGAGCGCGCGCCGTTGCCACGCTTCTTCAGCCGCGGAGCGCTTGCTCTCGTGCTGGGCCTCTACACCATCTACACGCTGGGCCCGTTCTTATGGCTGGCAACGATGTCGGTACGGACCACCGCCGAAATCAGCGCCGACCATTATGCGTGGCCGAAAGTGTTCCATTGGGAGCAGTTCCGGATCGCCTGGGTTGATTCTGATTTTGCGACCTATTTCTGGAATTCGACGATCGTGGTGGTGGGCGCTGTCGCCGTGGTGACTCTGCTCGGCGCGGCAGCGGCGCATGCGCTCGCGCGCTATCGTTTCCGCGGCAACCGGCTGGTCTACGGAATCCTGTTCTCGTCGATCATTTTCCCGCCGCAGATCACCCTGATCTCGCTGTACCAGATCCTGGTTGACTACAATCTCTACAACAGCCTGCTCGGGCTCGCGCTGGTCTATGTGTCGCTGCAGCTGCCGCTGACAGTCTACCTTCTGGAAGGGTTCTTTGCGCGCATTCCGCAGGATCTGTTCGACGCCGCCAAGATCGATGGCTACGGCGATCTCGAAATTTTCCGACGCATCGTGCTGCCCATCGGCATGCCGGCGATTGCCACCACGCTGATCCTGAACTTCATCCAGCTCTGGAACGAGTTTCTGTTTGCCGTCGTGCTGATCACCGATCCCGACAAGCGCACGCTGCCGGTCGGAATTCGCGCCTTCATGGGCGATCATTTCCAGGACATCGGCATGATCGCCACCGGCGTCATGATCTCCGTCATTCCGGTGATCATTGTGTACATTTTCTTCTCCGAGAAACTCATTCGCGGCATGACTGCCGGCGCAATCAAGTAAGAGGCAGCCATGGCCGTTGTTACCCTCGACAAACTCTCCAAACAATATGGGCCGACCGGTCCGGTGGTGGTCGACAAGGTCGATCTTCATATCGGCGACGGCGAATTCATGGTTCTGCTCGGGCCCTCAGGCTGCGGCAAGTCGACGACACTGCGCATGATCGCGGGCCTGGAAGAGATCAGCTCCGGCAAGCTCTCGATCGGCGATCGCGTGGTCAATCAGGTGCCGGCCAAGGACCGCGACATCGCGATGGTGTTTCAATCCTATGCGCTCTATCCGCATATGAGCGTTGCGGACAATCTCGCCTTCGGTCTGCGCCGGCGCAATTTCGCCGCTGCCGAGATTGAACGCCGGGTGCAGGATGCGGCGAATATCCTCGGTCTGACGCCGCTGCTAACGCGCAAGCCCAGCGCGCTGTCCGGCGGACAGCGCCAGCGTGTCGCACTCGGGCGCGCCATGGTGCGCGAGCCGATGGTGTTCCTATTCGACGAACCGCTGTCCAACCTCGACGCTGCGCTACGCGTCAATACCCGCAGCGAGATCATCAAGCAGCACAAGCGGCTGGGATCGACGATGATCTACGTGACCCACGACCAGGTCGAGGCCATGACCATGGGAACGCGGATCTGCGTCATGAATGCCGGTCGCGTCGCCCAGATCGGCGCGCCGCTCGACGTCTATTGGGAGCCGGCGGACACATTCGTCGCACGGTTCCTGGGATCGCCGCCGATGAATCTGGCGACGGCCGCCGTTGTTGCCGTGGATGACAGTCATGTGGCACGCAGCCCGAGCGTCGAGACCGCGCTCACGCGCTGGTCGCCTCAGGTGTTGGGCAAACTGGCGGACCAGAAGGTAACCATCGGCGTGCGCGCCGAGGATTTGCATATCAACAAGGCGGCGCTGGGCGGCGAGCCTGCGGGCCATGTGCGGGGGCGCACGATCGCGGTGGAGCCGCTGGGCGCGGAAACCTTGCTGTTGGTCGAAATCGAACCCGGCGTGGAGTGGACGGCGCGGTTGCCGCGTCACGTACCCGTTGCCATCGACGAGACCGTCGATCTGTATTTCCCGGCCAATGCGGTCTTCGTGTTCGACGCAATGACGGGCCGGGCCATCATCGGCGAGAAGCGTCGGGATATCAGGCGATGAGCAAGCCGTTGCGGATCGGATTGATTGGTGCGGGGTGGGTCACGCAATATCATCTGCAGGCTTGGCAGAAGCTCGCGGGACGTGCTGCGGTCGTCGCGATCGCCGATCCCTCGTCGGAGAAAGCTACAGTGCGCGCCGGGGAATTCAACATCGGGCAATGCTTCTCGCGCGCGGAAGACATGCTGGCGGAGTGTGAACTCGATGCGGTCGATATCGCTGCGCCGCGAGCTTTCCATGCGCCTTTGGTGCGCCTCGTCGCCGATCGCGGTCTGCCGGTGCTTTGCCAGAAACCGCTCGCCCCGACACTCACAGAAGCCGAGGCCCTGGCTCGTGACGTCGACGGCCGCATCCGGCTGATGGTGCATGAGAACTGGCGCTTTCGTGCGTATTATCGCGATGCTGCATCCTGGATCAGGGACGGCCGTATCGGCGCAGTGACGGCTGCGCGCCTGACGCTGCTGACATCGGGCACGATTCCGGATGCAAACGGTCAATATCCTGCGATCGAGCGCCAGCCGTTCATGCGCGGCGAGTCCCGCATGTTGGTGGCTGAAGTGCTCATCCACCATCTCGATACTTTGCGCATGTTGCTGGGCCCGCTGGATGTGATCGCGGCGACGCTGACCCAAACATGTCCGGATATTGCTGGTGAAGACGGTGCCGTGATCCAGATGCGATCTCGCAGCGGCGCGGGTGTATCGTTGTTCGCGAGCTTTGCAGCTTATGGTGCGCCGATATCGCAGGCCGACCAACTCGAAATCCTTGGCACGATCGGTACGATCCGGCTCGATGGCACGCAATTGAAGCTGACAGGCGCACAAAGCGAGATCCGCGCCTACGATCTCGCTGCGACCTATCAGGGGTCCTATGATGCGACCATCGCGCATTTCCTCGATGCGCTGCAAAGCGGCGCGCCGTTCGAGACCTCTCCCGCGGATAATCTGCAAACCCTGCGACTTGTCGAGGATTGCTATCGGCTGTCAGGGCGCGAAGCATCTGGAGGCAATGCCAGATGACCGTCACCAAAATAGCGTCGCGCGCCGATGAACAGGCCGAGATCATCCGGCGTGTCGAAGAGGATATCATCTTCGGCCGATTACCGCCGGGCGCGCGGCTGATCGAAGACAATCTGATGGAACGCTATGGCGCCTCGCGGCACTTCGTGCGTCAGGCACTGGTGCATCTCGAGCATACCGGCATCGTCCAGCGGGAGAAGAATGTCGGCGCGACGGTGCGTTCCTATTCGGCGGCCGAGGTGAAGCAGATCTACGAGGTGCGCGAGATGCTCACGCGCCAGGCCGCACTGATGATCCCATTGCCGGCCAAGGCGTCGTTGATCGTCGAACTCGAAGCCATTCAGGCAGAATATGTGCGGCATGCAGGGCGCGGCGATCTGCGCGGCATTCACGACACCAACGACGCGTTTCACATCGCTCTGTTTGCGGCATGCGGAAACCCGTATCTGGTGCAATCGTTGCAGGATTACATGGGCCTGACACTGCCCATGCGTGCCAAGAACCTTGCCGATCACGATGGGCTGCAGGTGTCGATCCAGCAGCACGATTTGATGATTTCACTCCTGCGTGGCCACGACAACTGGGCGCTGTCGCAGCTCTGCGTCGAGCACATGCATTCCAGCAAGGCCGATTACCTGCAACGCGTGGCCGAGCGCGACCCAAATCTAGGTCCGGACTGACAGGCCAACACGCAAATCGATTCCGCATCTCGACAAAGGACAGGACATGGATCTCGGACTTCAAGGCAAGGTCGCGCTCGTGCTAGGTGCCGGCGGCGGCCTTGGAAGCGCTATCGCCAAGACGCTGGCGAATGAAGGCGCGCGCGTCGCGCTCGCCGACATCGACGCGACCGCGCTTGATCGTGTCGTCGCGGAGATCAAGCAGGGTGGAGGCGACGCGATGGCCGTCGCTTTCGATCTGGCCGATCGTGCCGCGATGGATGCGCGCGTCAGTGCCATCGAGACGGCGTTCGGCCCGGTCGACATTCTTGTCAACAATACCGGTGGGCCGCCGCCGACGCCTGCTGCCGGGCAGGACCCGGCACTGTGGAGCAGGAGCTTCGAGCAGATGGTGCTGTCGGTTATCACGCTGACCGATCGCGTCCTGCCCGGCATGCGCGCCCGCAAATGGGGGCGTATCGTGACATCGACGTCGTCCGGCGTGGTATCGCCGATTCCCAATCTCGGCATTTCGAATGCACTGCGGCTGTCGCTCGTGGGCTGGTCGAAGACGCTGGCCCGCGAAGTCGGGCGTGACGGCATCACAGCCAATATCGTGCTTCCAGGCCGGGTTGCCACCAGTCGCATCCGTTTCCTGGACGAGCAGAAGGCAAAGCGTGAAAGCCGCTCCGTCGAGGACGTGTCTGCGGAGAGCACAGCGAGTATTCCTGCCGGCCGTTATGGCGAGCCACAAGAATATGCTGACGTGGTCGCCTTTCTCGCCAGCACCCGCGCATCCTACGTCAACGGCTCGGTCAAGCGATGCGCGATCATTGCGACATGGTCGGGCTGCATATCGGCTTCCTCGAGAGCCGCAATCTTGCTCTTCAAGCGACGCAGGTTGAAGAACAGCCGCTTTTGGGTCGAAGTAGCGCTGATGTGGACGATCGACCAGGACCGCAGAATGTAATCCTGGATCGTTGCCTTGATCCACCAGGTTGCGTAGGTCGCAAGCTTGAACCCTTTGGCCGGATCAAATCGTTTCACGGCTTGCATCAGGCCGATGTTGCCTTCCGAAATGACGTCGGCGATAGGCAGCCCATAGCCGCGATAGCGCATCGCCAACTTCGCGACCAGTCGGAGATGGCTGGTCACAAGATGATAGGCGGCGTCCGTGTCGCCGTCTTCGCGTAACCGCTTGGCGTAGGCGAGCTCCTCTTCAGGTTTGAGGAGCGGAAATTGCTTGATAGCGGTGAGATAATTTGTGAGGCCTTCTCCGCCGGCCAAGGCCGGAAGTGCGAAATGAGTCATCCCTGTCTCCTGACGATTTCGCGAGTGATCAGCACGCCATTCCAGACGTCACGCCAATCCGCGACGGTCGGAGCCATCGCGGAACGATTGCATAAAGCGATCGAAAAAGGCGTTAGGCGGCCTGCGCTTCAAGTTGCTCGACGTTTGAGCGTGGAGCAGCGTTGATCGCGATCTTTCGCGGCTTCATGGCCTCGGGAATCTCGCGGATCAGATTGATCTGCAGGAGGCCGTTCTCGAAAGTCGCGCTGGTCACCTGGACGTGGTCCGCGAGGTTGAACTGCCGCTTGAACGCGCGACCGGAAATGCCCTGGAAAAGGAAGTCACGCTTCTGTTCGCCTTTGCGGCCATCGACCGTCAGAACGTTCTGCTCTGCCGTCAGGGTGATCTCGTCGGGGGAAAAACCCGCTAGAGCAAGCGAGATAAGGTATCGGTCATCCCCGACCCGTTCGATATTGTATGGGGGAAAACTGTCCTCGTTGGCGCGCCGTGCTGCATCCATAAGGTCAACCAGGCGGTCGAAGCCAATGCTTGAGCGCCAGAGCGGGGCGAAGTCATAATTATTCTTCATAGCCAAATCCTCCAATGAGCAAGATGGGTATGAGCAGGCGCCGGACACCCCCGGCGTCCGCCTCACGTTGGACCCGACGTTTGGCGTCCAACGGTTCTAAAATAAAAAAAAATGGCAGAAAGTTTCAAGGGGGAGTCGCAAATTTTTTGGCTCCTGCCATGGCGATGTTCTTGACCTGCCGGCCGGCCGCTCTACATCGCTCGTCGCCGTCTTAACAGAAAGGAGTAAGGAGACGACCATGAAATCGAACCAGACACTCTTCGACATTCATGCAAACTCGATTCTGGCAGCGACCTACAGTGACCCGTCAGAAGTGCTGGCCGACCCGGTGCTGACAAGCCTTGAAAAGCGCTGCGTGCTGGCGGCATGGGCGTCGGACGCATTCGCCGTCGAGAATAATCCGTGGCTGAGGCAGCTTCCCGGTTCGTCCGCTGCTATCCCGGTGGGACGCATCCTGAGTGCTTTGAGAGACCTCGACGAGGAGGATGATCCTCCCCCGCTGAGCGGCGCACCGGCTGTGCGGCTTCCCATATTCGAAGAGCCCAAAGCGGCGGTCGGCTGTTAAGCTCGCGAAGATTCCTGGCGCTCGAGGGGCGATCAGCCTACTGCGATCGAGAACGTCTGGGCTCCTGTGGGTGCAGCGGGCTAACAGCGCTGCACTCGTTGGGTCTGGCGCAGCCAAGATTTCATGGAAAATGGCTGAGCTTCGACACTTCGCCGTCCGTTGAATGGCATGGCGCAGGGCTGGACGGCGAAGTACTTCGTTCCTTTGTGAACTCCCGCCTTGCTCTCTCCTGAAGGCGCTGGATGGCGTAACCACCTCGCACCCGAATCAAAAGGCTGGCGTCGACATCGTGCGTCGAGCCATCCAGGTAGCGGCCCGACAGATCGTCCAGAACGCGGGTGCGGACGGCTGCGGGAAAGCAGTAACTACAATTGCGGCTTCAATGCCGCGACCGGCCAGTACCAAGACCTGCTAGAGGCTGGCGTGGTGGTTCGTACCGCCCTGCAGGACGCCGCTTCGGTGGCCTCGCTGCTGATTACGACGGAGGCTCTCGTGGCTGACACGCCAAAGAAGGCGAATGTTTCGGCCTTACCCAAAATGGACTTCTGAGCGACGAGGGGAGCCTGGATTCAGATCTCGGGCTCCCCTCGAAGACAAAGGATTTCAATGAAACTTCCCTCGTTAGACAAGTTATGTCGAATTTATCAACCAGTGTCCGACCTCCACACGAAACGCGCATTTCGGGACCGATCCAGATACCAGGCGTCAGATCGTTTCTGATTAAGAGCGAACGCAAAGTGATTGAACATTGCGCCCGGCTTCTCAAGGCTAACGAGCTTGCGTCAGCAGACCGCCGCCGTTTGACCCGTTTGGTCGAACTGGTGGAAACGGAATTGCAACGTTTAGAGACCTGACTATCGAAACTCCCCGCAACACGCTTCGCAGCGTTCGGGGATCGAAGGATCCCCGTAACACCCGAACGCCGAGAGTCTGCCTCCAAGCTTGAGCGCTGCGAGGAGTGGCGCCTGCGGAAGGGGGGCGGCACCGTTGGCAGCTTCCCTAAAAATTTGGGGGCCTACTTGAAACCAGATCGGCCTTTTCTAATTTTTAGTTTGCCGCGAGGAGCGGTCCGGGCGCCATTTGAGGGCCCGGCGGAGACGGGCGCCTGAGGTGTCCGACGCCCGCTCGTACCCAATTTGCTCAATGGAGGATTTGGCTATGAGGACTAGCTACGATTTTGCCCCCCTTTGGCGGTCGACTATCGGCTTTGACCGTCTGTTTGATCTTGTCGACGCGGCGCAGCAGACCGGTACGGAGGACAATTATCCGCCGTGCAATGTCGAGCGCCTGAGTGACGACCGTTATCAGATCTCGCTGGCCGTCGCAGGGTTCTCCGCGGATGAGATCGCAATCACTGCCGAACAGAGCGTCCTGACGGTCGAAGGACACAAAGCAGATAAGCAACAGCGTGACTTCCTGTACCAGGGAATTTCCTCGCGGCCGTTCAAGCGCCAGTTCAATTTGGCCGACTACGTGCAGGTCAAAGGAGCCACGTTCGACAACGGCTTGTTACAGATCGACCTGGTCCGGGAGCTACCGGAGGCCATGAAGCCGCGCCGTATTTCGATCGCAGGCTCAGCGGGCCCCAATGTCCGGCAGATCGACGGCAAAGCAGCCTGAACGCGAAACTCACGTCAACGACTCGACTTCCTCGGCTCCTTCGCGGCGGAAGTCGCTCGAACTAAAGGAGAGACAAGATGGCTTTCAAAGATCTCATTCCCTGGAGCGGCACGGGACGCGAGGTCGGCGTTCATCGCGGAACCGACGCGAACCCCTTTCTTACGCTGCATCGTGAGATGAACCGCATGTTCGACGACGTATTTCGCGGTTTTGATCTTGCCCCATTCGGATCGACCCGGACGCTGAGCGCGCTGGGGTGGCCTCAGATCGACATCGATGAGACGGATAAGGAGGTGCGCATCACAGCTGAACTTCCTGGTCTCGACGAGAAGGACGTCAACCTCGAAATCGCTGACGGCGTCCTTTCTATCTCAGGCGAGAAGAAGTCGGAATCGGAAGACAAGGAGCGTCGATTCAGCGAGCGGTACTACGGCCGATTCGAGCGGCGCATACCGTTGCAGGACGTCGACGACGACAAGACCTCGGCCACATTCAAGAACGGGATACTCACCATAACGGTGCCCAAATCTGCCGAAGCAAAAAATGTCCGCCGGATCTCGATTAACAGCAATGGCTAACAGCAACGCCGTGGTCGGGCCTTTCGAGCGCCCGACCACGACAATTCTAAGAAACCTGCTGCAGCAATGTTCATTCGTTCATCGTCAAAGACAATTGAACGTCGGCTTAACCTTTGCATGCTCATCACGTGGTTGCCAGCGAACTTGGCCGATGCGCGCGGGGCCTACGCTCCAACGGTAGCCCCTGTCGTCAAGGAGACGACGCCTTCGGTTGTCAATATTTCGGTATACGCGCGCGTAAAACAGGATAATCCGCTCTACAACGATCCCGTCTTTCGGGAATTTTTTGATCTTCCCAAGCAGCTTAAAAAAGAGATGCAGGCCACCGGATCGGGCGTGATCGTCGACGCAGAACGCGGCTATGTGCTCACCGCCAATCACGTGGTGGCACAAATCTCAAAGGCGCAGGTCACGACCAACGATGGGCGAAAGGTCGATGCAAAACTGGTCGGACGAGAAGGCCAACTCTAAGCCCAGATGAGCCAGATCCTCCCTTAGAGAAACGCTCGGTCAGTCTCGAATGATTTGACGACGGACACCATCTAGGCCCCTCTCCCGTCGGGCGGCGACGTGAGATCATCCTCACCTGGCTCGCGGAAAAGGCGGAGCATTCCCTTGCCTGCAAAGAGAATGAAGCCGAGCGGATATTGCAGGCCATTATAGCCAGTTTCGGTGGCAAGCAGGCCCGGGCCGGAATGATCCTCGAACCTGTTGATAGACGGAGATAGGGGAGCGAGTCGCCCTGCCAAGAGCTCGGCGGCGAGCGAGCCCGACCTGCTTTGATCGCTCTCGCTCGGAGCGTCCATTTCGGATATTTGAGAAAGGCGAGTAGTGGGACGTCCGCTCCCGCGGTACAACGGCTCGCGGTTGTGGGAAATTCCTCATGCGAAAGACTATGGCGCTCGATCGACGAAGTGTTCTGGCGTTTGCTGCGATCCTAACCCTGCCGCGCCTGGCCGTCGCGCAGGTGGCGCCCGAGCGGCGGCGCGTCTCATTCCTGCTGAGCACCGCCCATGATGAGCCTATGACCGTTGCACGGCTGGCAGCGATGAAGGCCCGACTTGCCGAGCTTGGATGGGTCGATGGGCGTATGATCGCGTATGAAGCGCTGTCGTGTCTGAATGATCCGGTCCAACGCAAGGCGATAGCCAAGCAGATCGTGGCACGGACGCCGGATCTCATCGTCACGGGTGGCGTGCTCGACGCGCAGGCGATTCTCAGCGAGACCCAGACCATTCCGCTCGTCTTCTCGACGGCCGCGGATCCGGTCAGCAGCGGATTTGTGCAGAGCCTGGTGCGCCCGGGGGGAAATGCCACAGGCTTCATGACCAGCCATCCATCGATGGGCAGCAAATGGCTGGAAATCCTTTTGGAACTCGCGCCTCGCGTCAAGCGCGTCGGAGTGATTTTCAATCCGCTCTCCGCGCCGCGCAATGGCGACTACTATCTCGATCCGTTGAGGGAGATGGCGTCATCTTTCGGCGTTGACATCATCCCGCTTCCGATTTCGGAACCGGACAACATATCCGCACAGATTGCCCGGCTCGGCGGTGCACCGGCCGGCGGACTTGTCGTGACGCCCGATGCGTTCACCGTCCTCAACCGCAAGGCGATCGTATCCGCTGTAGCGGCGAATGCGGTCCCGGCGGTCTATTCCTATCACTTCTTCATGACCGAAGGTGGCCTGGTCTCCTACGGCTTCAAGTATGAATCGGCGGCGTCGGAGCGCTCGGAGCTGGTGGAGGCGATGGTCGAATATATGGACCTGATCTTGCGCGGCGCCAAGCCCGCGGAGTTGCCGGTGCGATCGCCGCGCACCTATCAGCTGATCATCAATCTCAAGACCGCGAAGTCACTGAACCTGACGGTGCCGCCGGTGCTGCTGGCCCGCGCGGACAAGATCATCGAATGAGCGCGATCGGCGCCGATCGCGATGCACGACCGCCGGTACGCGGCGGTCTGTTCCGCAAATATCTCGTTTCCCTTCTCGTGGTCGTTTCGGCAGCGCTGATCGCCAACAATGTGATCGATGCGATATTCTCCTATCGCGAGCAGCAGCGCCTGCTGATCGCCGTGCAACGCGAGCAGGCCAGTGCCGCGGCGGACAAGATCGATCAGTTTCTCAAGGAGATCGAGCGGCAGCTCGTCTGGTTGTCTCAGCTCTCGCTACAGATGCTTCCGCCAGAAGAGATGCGCGTCACCGGCATTCGTCTGCTACGCCTGACGCCGGCGATCTCCGAAATCGCCCAACTCGATCCGCAAGGTCGCGAGCAGCTACGGGTGTCGCGCTATGTGCGTGACACGGTGCGTAGCAATACGGATCTTTCGCAGTCCCCCGCATTCGTCGATGCGAGGGCACGCGGTATCTACTATGGACCGATTTTCTTCTTCCGAGAGACCGAGCCCTATATCACCGTTGCCGTGAGCGGCGCGGATGGCGGCGTGACTATCGCCGATGTTAATCTCCGCTTCATGTGGGATCTCGTCTCGCAGATCAAAGTCGGGAACGAGGGGAATGCCTTCGTTGTCGATACAAGGGGGCGTTTGATAGCCCATCCTGATCTCCGCCTTGTGCTGAAGAACACCGATCTGGCGGGGCTTCCACAGGTTGCCTCTGCGCTCGCGGGCAACGTCGACAGCGACGCGGGTTCCGTCGTCACCGATCTCGCGGGGAAGCGCGTTCTGTCCGTTCACACATCCATCGTGCCGATCGGCTGGAAGGTGTTCGTCGAACTGCCAACGCACGAAGCCTATGCGTCGCTTTACGCGTCGATGCTCAATTCGGCCCTGCTGCTGCTTGTCTCGCTGTTCTGCGCGTTTCTCGCGGCGCTGTTGCTCAGCCGCCGTATGGCCGATCCCATTCGTGCGCTGACGGAAGGCGCTGAACGCATCGGAAGTGGTGATCTCGATCAGAGACTCGTCATTCGGACGGGTGACGAGCTGCAGACCTTGGGCGAGCAGTTCAACCGGATGGCAGAGCGGTTGCGGGAGTCATATCTGACCCTTGAAGGACGGGTTGCGGCGCGGACGACCGAGCTCGCGCAGGCGCGCGATCAAGCGATCGAGGAACGGGCAGAAGCGCATCACGCGCGACAGGCGGCCGAACTGGCCAATGAAACCAAGTCGCGCTTCCTTGCGGTGGTCAGCCATGAACTGCGGACACCTCTCAACGGCGTGATGGGCGTGCTGCAACTGCTCGATAACAGCCACCTGGACGGGCGCCAGATTCGCTTGCTCACGGCAGCCAAGGTCTCGGGCGATACCCTGCTCGCACTGATCGAATCGATTCTCGACTATGCCCGCCTCGAAGCGGGCGCCGACAAGCTCGAATTACGCAATTTTCGCCTGGATCAACTGATCGAGGCAGATCTGGATCTGTTGAGGCGGGAGGCGGAGGCGAAGGGATTGACGCTGGGCCTGTCGATGCGGGGCGAGGTGGCCGCGGATGTCGCCGGCGATCCGATCAAGCTCAGTCGGCTGGTGCTCAACTTGCTCGGCAATGCCGTCAAATTCACCGCGCGGGGCGGTATCCAGGTCGATCTCGTATTCGATACGCCTGATGCCCCCGGTATGCTTCATCTGTCGGTCACGGATACGGGTATCGGAATCGCGCCAGACATTCAGGAGCGCATCTTCGAAGACTTCGTGCAGGCCGATAGCGATATCGAGCGTCGGTTCGGCGGCACGGGGCTTGGTCTTGCCATTTCCCGCCGGCTGGCGCGGCTGATGGCCGGCGATCTCTCGGTCCGCAGCGAACTCGGCAAGGGAAGCACGTTTACCCTGTCCATTCCCCTCGATCGGGCGCAACCGGTGCCGGCCGTTGTCGAGGTGAGACCTCCGGTAACGAAGCTGTCCGTGCTGCTCGTCGATGACGATCCGGTCAATCGCGACGTGGGGCATGCCCTCCTTGTTCGTCTCGGTCACGAACCTGTCGTGGCATCGAGTGGAGCCGTGGCCCTGGAGCTCGTTCGCTCGGGCGCCTTCGACGTCGTACTCATGGATGTGCATATGCCGGAGATGGACGGCATTGCCACGGCCAGGCTCATCCGCAGGCTGCAGCTTGATCGATCGCCACGGATTATCGCACTGACAGCCGACTTGTCGGATCGGACACAGGGACGGCTCACGGCCAGTGGCATCCACGCGCGCGTCAGCAAGCCGATCACGCTACAGGCGCTGCAATCAGCCTTGCAGGCGGGTGTCGACGATCAGCCAGGCACCCCGGTCGGGGCGTCCGAGCTCACCGCTGGTTCTCTCATCGATGACGACTTCTTCAACGATCAGGAAGAACTGTTGGGGGTGCCGCGGTTGCGTGGTCTGCGCACCATCTTCCTTGACACCTGCCTTCCGCTGACGCGGAGCATGGTGGAAGCGGCCGGGACGGGCGATCGGCATCACATGCAACGCCTGGCGCATCGGATCGGCAGTGCGGCCAGTGCGCTCGGTCTCGAGCGCCTGTTCTCCCAATGCAACGGGATCGAGGCCGATGCGGCGCGATTGCCGGCGGATGCGCTCGAAGCTGCTGCCGTGCAGTTGGAGGCAACCTGCCGTGAATCCATCGTTGCACTCAATGAACGGTTGCGAGAGCCCGAACGAGCTTAGCGCTTTGATTCGATCGTGAGTTTGTAACCTATGCCCGTCACGGTCGTGATCAGGGGCTGGTTGCTGCCGCTGGCGAGTTTGCGTCGGAGCCTGGCAACGAGGGCGTCGACAGTACGTATATCGACATCTGTCTGCCGATTGCTGACGACTTCGATCAGATACTCCCGGCTGAGCGGCCTGCCATCGGCACCGACCAGCGCTGCGAGCAGGTCGAATTCGGCGCGTGTGAGATGCACCAGCTCGCCGCCGAGTGTGGCCAGTTCGCGTCGCACGAGATCGATGATCCAGCGCCCGAATACGATCGTGGTGCCGGCGATCACGGCATCACGCTCGATCGCGCGTCGCCTGAGGACCGAGCGCGCGCGTGCGAGCAGGTCGCGCAGGTTAATCGGCTTCGTGACGTAGTGATCGCCGGCCAACTCAAGGCCAAGGATCCGATCAACTTCGGTATCGCGGCGCGTGACAAATATGATGCCGGCCTGGCTTACGCTCTGGATTTCCCTCGCGAGTTCGAACCCGTCGCCGTCCGGAAGCTGAACGTCGATGAAAACGAGCTCTGCACCGTTCTTCCTGATCTTCTGACGGCACTCAGCGCAATTTGCCGCTTCGGCAACGTCAAAGTTGTGATCGGTGAAGTAACCGGCCAGCATGGCCCGCGTTACGGGGTCGTCCTCGACGATCAGGAGCCTGTCGCGGCGCTGCGAATCCCGGTTAAATGAAGGGGCTGGCGCCGACATCTTGTGCTCCTGCCGTATCAATGGAATGGCATCTGATCGAAAGCAAGTGATCTGTCCGTTGTCGCCATTTCTGGAGTCTAGTAGCGGATCGAGCCACCGGCGAACACCATCCAGCCGTCGAGGCTGGAAGCGCTGGCGCGTCGTTCGCTCAGCTCCACGAAGCCGGACAGCGACGGGGCGTCGGGTGCCTGCGGCGCGAGCTGAAAGCGCATGCCGCCGCCATAGTTGTTCGCACGGATGACCGGGATCTCCAGGACGGTCGGCATTTCGTAGCGGCGCTCGCCGGTCGCTGCGAAGACGTAAGGCACGATTGCATGCGGTTCGGCGATGAACGGAAGCTGGGTGCTCCAGCCGAACTCTCCGCGTCCCACCCAGCCTGTATCGCCGGCGAGCGTGCCGGCGGCGAAGCCGGACAGCATGTTGGCGCCAATGATCGGAAACTGCTCGGATGTGAGCATCGGGCGACCGAACGATGTCTGTCCGGCAAGCCCAGCCGAGAGAAACAGGTTCTCGGGAAGCGTTTGCATGACATCGATGCGACCGTCGAGCTTGCTGAATTGCGCGTCCGCACCTTGCCGCGAGAGCGTGAGCAACGGCGTCGCATCGGCCATGGAGCGGGCTCCAAACGCATTGATGCCGTGAGAATAGGTCGCCGTATAGCTGAGGGTGGTTCCGCTTTCGCGTAATCGCAGGATGCCGTCGAGGCCGATACGTGGCACGCGCGTACGGTCAAGCGATAGCGGCGTGGCCGGTGTCGTAATCAGCGTGCTGACCTGTTCCTCCGTGAGATCAAATCGCGCATTGAAGCTCAGTTCGGTATCGCGGCGTTTGACGACATCGTAGGCGAGCTTCGCGCGCCCTTGCCGGAAAACACCCTGTGAAGCGAATATCGCATCGACCCGCGGGGTCGTGCGACCATCGGTGACGCCGAGTTCGAACCGCCAGCCTTCGATACCGAGTGGGACGGCGAGGTTTGCGCCGAGATAGCGACGCGTCGGATAGGGCGTCACGAAATCATTGTCGGGCAGGCCAGCGATGGAGACCGAGAGTTGTTCGCCAAATCCCGTCAGGTTGTTGAGCGAGAAGTATGTTGCCGCCTGCCATTCGCCAAAGGATTTGGGCATGCCGTTGTCGAGATAGAGGCTCGCCGAGACGGGCCTGTACCGGCCGCTGAGCACCAGGACAGAGCCGCCAACGGCTGAGCCGGCAGCAAAAGTGGCATTGAGAACAAGACCCGGTGTATCGCCGGCGATCAGCAATTGCCGTTCGAGTTCGTTCTGCGTGAGGCGCCGCTTGTTGAGTAATGGCGCCAGCACGGCTGCAACGCGAGTAGCCGATGTTCCGGACAGCGTGCTGGTGTCGAATTTCTCGATGTAGCCGTCAATCACGCGCAGCTTTACACGTGCGCGCCGGTCAAGTTCCTGGGGCAGGATGACGATGCGCACGAGCGGGTATCCGGCGCGCACATAGGCTTGCTGCAGCTTGTCGGCAAGGCCGAACAGATCTGCGACCGTGACGGACTTTCCCAGCAGCGCTGCCGCGGCTTCTTTCCTCGCGATGGCGATCTCGTCAAATTCGCCTTCGATGTCGATTCCGGTTAGGATAAATGTCAGATTTTTAGCGGCATCTGGCACAGCTGAGCCGGCGGCGATTTGCGGCAGGGTGATGCGCGTCGATGCGGGCGGCGTGGCAATGGTCGGTGGTTGTACGAGGCTCGGTGCGGGCGCGGGGGATTGAGCGAGCGCGCCGCCGCATGACGATGCCAGGGCGATTGCGATCAACGCCAAGGATTTCTTTGTCGAATGAATAGACATCAAGGCAGCCTCAGAACTTCCCACGTGCAGTGCGCATGCATCCGTCGGGCATGCGCAATCCGACGACCGGCATCGTCAGGCAACGGTGACGCGGCGCATATATGCATGGATAGTTTTGGCGTGCATCAACCATAACGGTCGTTGATGGGTGATGTGAACGTGCGTTCACAAGGTGTTCGAAACTGATTGCATCCAGCCCCTAATAAGACGCTGTTACCATGGGCATCGGCTGCGTGCGCGTAGCCCGGGGCGGTTCTGCGCATCAACCGATGCAACTGATCGCTTAGGAGTTGGGCAGGTGAGAGATCGTTTCGGTACTTCCATTCGTCGTGCTTCCATGTCGCATGCGTTCAAGCGCGCGATGGCGCGGCTGCTCCTCGTCGCAGCGATTGTCGCGGGCGTGGCCGATGTCTTGCCGGCCCGGGCGCAGCAGGAGGCGCCGAAGTATGAGGTCACCGGATTCCGCGACGCCCGCTTCGGCATGACTGAGGCGGAGGTGCGAGCCATCGTGACGAAGGCATTCAATCTCAAGCTGGCCGATATCACGAGCGGCGTGAACAGCGTCGAAGGCACGAATGTCATTACCGTCAATCTGCCGTCGCTCGATCCCGGCCCGGGCGCCGCGCGGGTCGCCTACATCTTTGGCAACAAGTCGAAGAAATTGATCCAGGTGAATGTCATCTGGGGCGAGGTGGCGTCTACGCCGGCGATCGATCCCAATGCGATGATCGCAGCGGGATCGCGGATCGAACGATACTTCGCGGGGTTCGCCTGGAAGAAGGACACCCTGCGTTCGGGCATCCCTGTTGGCGAAAACACCATCGTGCTGTTCGCCGGCGAGGACGAGAAGAAGGGGGCGGTCCGGCTGATTGCGGATGGTGTCAAGTATCAGATGCAGCGCGATGGCAACCAGACTACATCGCCGGATCCGAAGGGACCACCAAAGCTGATCATCAACTACATCGCTGAGCGTGACGATCCCGACATTGCGCGGATAGAGCGCGGCAAATTCTAGAGCGGACCGACGAGATAATTTCGGGAACGTCGGTCAACGGCGCCCGTGCAGGTGACAGGAACTGGGCATGGCACAGACATACAAGGTGACGCCGATCCGCGGCAGTATGAGGGCGGCCTTTGCACCGCTGGTGTTCGGCTGCGTAGTGTTCAGTGGCAGCGTTGCGCTGGCGCAGACGCTGCCGGGCGGTGGCACCGTAACTCACGGCGCTGCGAGTATCGCCGCGCCGTCGAGCGGGACGCTGAACGTCAACCAATCCTCGAACAGCGCCATCATCACCTGGAATTCGTTCTCGATCGGCGCCGGCGGCACCGTCAACTTCAACCAGCCAAGCGCAGCGGCCGCCACCCTCAACCGCGTTACGGGTAACACGCCCTCCAGTATCGCCGGCACGATCAACGCGCCTGGCACCGTGCTGCTGGTCAATCCGAACGGTATCGCGATCGCCAATACGGGTGTCGTCAATACGGGCTCTTTCGCAGCCTCTACCCTCGACATCAGGAACGAGGACTTCCTGTCGGGCAAGTACAAGTTCACCGGCAACGGCTCCTCGGCCGTGGTCACCAATGCCGGCCGAATCAACGTGTCCGACGGCGGCTTCGCGGCGTTGCTCGGGGGCCGCGTCGCCAATGACGGCGTCATTTCGGCGCGGCTCGGCAAGGTCGGCCTTGGCTCTGGCGAGATGATCACGCTCGATCTCTCCGGCGACGGATTCCTGTCGGTCGCCGTGCCTTCCAATCAGCTTGGCAATCTCGTCGATGGCACCGGCAAGGCGCTGGTGACCAATAGCGGGAAGATCCGTGCCGATGGCGGGCAGGTGTTCCTCAGCGCCGCCACGGCGAACAATATCCTGCGCGACGCGGTCAATGTGCCCGGTACGATCCGTGCCAATTCCGTCGGCACCCGTGCCGGGCGCATCGTGCTCGGTGGCGGCGAGGGTGGGCGCGTCAACGTGTCCGGGCGTGTCACGGCAACCGGCAAGTCGCGCAATCAGGTTGCCGCCAGGAAAGGCGGCCAGATCGATATCAGCGGCGTCGAGATCGCGCTGGCCGGTGCGCGCATCGATGCGTCGGGCGCGGCGGGCGGCGGCAGCGTCCGCATCGGCGGCGATGCCTATGGTCGCGGCGACTTCCAGCATTCCGTCAAGGTCACAGCGGATTCGGCCACGGTGATCCGCGCCGATGCGTTGGACGGCGGCAAGGGCGGCAAGATCGTGCTGTGGTCGGACGGTCTCACCAGCGTGCGCGGTACGCTGTCGGCACGCGGCGGCGTCAATGGCGGCGACGGCGGCTTTATCGAGACGTCGGGCAAGCAGCTTGATTTCGCCGGCATTCGCGTCGATGCGTCAGCGCCGAAGGGGCACACCGGCGACTGGCTGCTCGATCCGGTTACGCTGACCATCGATTCCGCAGCGGCGGCGACCATCGGCGCCAATCTCGGCTCGGCCAATGTCACGCTGATCACCACGGCGTCCTCAGCCAGCGGGCCGGGCAACCAGTCGCAGGGCGCCGGCGATATCGTCATCAATGCGCCGATCTCCTGGACCTCAGCCAATACGCTGTATCTCAACGCCTATCGCGACATCCAGATCAACGGCACCATTTCCGGCAGCAATGGCGGGACGCTATGGCTGACGGCGCCCGGTAATATCACGCAGACCGCGCCGATCCTGGTGACCAATCTGGTCTTGCCGCTGAACTTCTCGTCAGTGTCGCTGACCAGCGCCGGCAATCGGGTCGCCAACATGTGGACCGACTATTCGAGCGTCGATCCGGATCGCGACGACAACGTCATCAATCCCGGCGCGCTGGCCTTCACGAATAGCGGCAATCTGGCGGTCGGCCGGGTCGACGGACGCGATATGTCACTGATTGTCGGCGGCTCGCTCTCGAACCAGAGCGGGATTTCCGCCAGGGGATCACTATCCATCGTCACCTCGGGCGACATTTCCGGCCCGGGACACCTGAGCGGCGGAAACCTGTCGGTGGTTTCGGGCGGGTCGATCACGGCGGGCGGATTGGGCTCGTATGGCACGGCCAGTCTCCGCGCAGCCGGCAACATCCAGATCAACGGACATATCTATGACCTCGGGAGCCCGCTTTCGTCGGTGACGCTCCGCTCCGACAACGGCCTCGTCAATTTCTCGGCCAGCGCTCGCGTGAATACCAACACCGCCGTGGAGATCCTGTACAATCCCTATGCGGCGACTGGCAGTTACGCCAACACGATCGACTACTCCAGCGTGACGCAGAGCGGCTACGGCGCGACCGTCAGGGCCTATATGCTGGTCAACGACGTCAACCAGCTCAAGGCTATCGAAACCAACCTCGGCGGCACTTACGCCCTCGGCCGCGACATCGATGCCAGCGCGACTTCGACCTGGACCTGCCTGAACGGCATCTGCCGCGGCTTCGATCCCATCGGCACCAATGTCAATAATTCGAACCAGGCCTTCACAGGCACCTTGGACGGCCGCGGCTACGCGATCCTGAACATGTATCAGCGCCGCGGCGAAGGGCAGGTCGGCGGCGGCGATGTCGGCGTGTTCTATATGAATAGCGGCACGATCCGGAATGTCGGTATCATCGGCGGCTCGTTCAGCGGCAATGGCAGCTATGTCGGTTCGATCGCCGCGCAGAACAATGGCACGCTCACCAATGTCTATTCGACGGCGAGCGTTACCAATATCGCCAGTTCGCTGGGCGCGGGTGGTCTGGTTGCCCGCAACAACGGCACCATCAATGGTGGCTCCTATTCGACCGGTGCCGTCCGTGGCTATGTGGCCGGCGGCATCGCCGGCTACAATTACGGGGCCATCCAGGATTCCTGGACGTCGGGCTCGGTGACCGGCGGCACGGTCGGCGGAATCGTCGGTGTGAACGGCGAGCATGCCACGGTCCGCTGGACCTATTCGCTCGCCAGCGTGAGCGGCACGAGCTGGACCGGCGGTCTGATCGGCGAGAACCAGTGGAGCGTCACCGGCTGGGGCGCGGTCGAGGATTCCTATGCGGCGGGCGCTCTGTCGGGCACCGGCGTCGGCGGCATCGTCGGTAAGAATGATTTCCGCGATTACGACACGATGGAGAGCTTCAACTCGCAGACCGGCATGTCGGCGCGCGTCTGGCACGTCTATTGGGATCAGGCCGTGAGCGGCACCGGCCGAGCCTTCGGCCGATCCTATAATGACATGCCGGGCGGCTGGTCATCGGAACAGGTCCAGTTCATCGCGCCACTGAACACGAATTCAGGCAACAGTCCGTATGCGATGAGTTCATATAACTTCTTCAACGATCCCAATCCCGGCAATCAATGGACTATCGGGAATTTCCACGATCACTGGTACATGGTGGATGGCTATACGCGGCCGTTCCTGAAGGCCGAATATTCGACCAACATCCAGAACCTCCACCAGCTTCAACTGGTGAATATGAACGGGGCGGCCAATTACAAACTCGCGCGTGACATCAACGCTGCGCCCGAACTCGCGACAGGGATGTGGAGGAACAACGTCTTCTCGCCGATCTCGCCGGTCGACTACAGCGGACAACTCGTCAAGATATTTACGCGCTATCAGATCGGCAACCCGAACACGCCGATGACTGAGTTCAAGCAGTACAACGGCAACGTTCTTGAATACTACCGGACCTACTACGATCTCTTCAACTCTGGTTACTCGCAGGCCAATCAATACATCATCAACGAATCCGCACCTCGGACATTTACGGGGACGCTTGATGGTCAGGGCAATGAGATTCGCAATCTCGTCGTGAATGCGGCCGACGGCAATCATGCCGGCGTGTTCGCCTATCTCGGGGTGGGCAGCACGGTGAAGAATCTCGGCATCGTCGATGGCAGCTTTACCGCCAATTGGGGATCGGCTGGCTCGATCGCGGGCGTGAGCGATGGCACGATCTTCCGCTCCTGGGCGTCGCGTAGCAACGATTCGACGTCGGTTTATTCCAACTGGGCCGCCGGAGGCCTTGTCGGCTACAATCGCGGCACGATCGAGGAGTCCTACAGCACGGTAGCAGTCGAGGCGGTCGGTCAGGAGTCCGATTATGTCACCTTCGTCGGTCAGGCGGGCGGCCTCGCGGGTGTCAACGTGAACGAAAACGGCGGTTCGGGACGGATCGTTAATTCCTATGCGACGGGCATGGTGCGCGGCAACGGCACGATTGGCGGTCTCGTCGGCACCAATGCGACCAATGATGGTGTTGGAACCATCGTCAATTCCTATACGACCGGGCGGCTCGACCGGGCCTGGAACTATGGGATTCACTTTGTCGGTTCGGTTGTCGGGCGCAATGTCAGCGACAACGGGCGGACAGGTACGGTCACGAATTCCTACTACGATTCCAGCGTCTCGGATCCGTCCTGGCTCAACCCCAACCGCGGCCAAACTTTCGTCGGCACTGGCCTGACCACCGCGCAGATGCAGGACCTCAACACGTTCCGCACCGTCTATGCCGGTTGGGACTATCGCAACGTCTGGATTCCGTCGAACAACGCGGGCCAGTCGGATGGCGTCGCGCGCTATCCGGAATTCTACTGGGCCAATCATGTCGCCGTCGTCGAGACGTCGAATGCCACGCGCATGTATGGCGACGCCAACACGACGCTGGCGGCGATGATCTATGGCCTCAGGAATTATGATACGCCGAATGCGATTCCGATCACCTTGAGCTCGGCCGCCAACCAGTCGTCCGGCGTCGGCACCTATGCCGTATCGGCCGGATTGACCGTATTGCCGCCCCGGGCCGTTGGTGGCGGCACGCCCGGCGTTGGCGGCAACGGCCCACAGTATCTCGGTATGCGCATCAACGGCGGATCTGACATTATGTGGGACCGCAATTCGAGCGCACAGCAGATCGCGGACCGGATCAATCAGTTCACCTATCAGAATGGCGTGACCGCGACGGTCAATGGAAACGGCGCCATCGTTCTCACCGGCACCGGCACGTTCTCGCTGGTTCCGATGGGCGTGACGATTGGCGATGGCGTAGCCTGGCTGCGTCTGACGCCTTATGTGCAGATCACATCGACCCAGCTTCAGCCCGTCAGCACCGACGGGGCGCGCTACCGCATTGTCAACCTGCCGAGCGGGCAGTTGACGGTCACCCAACGCGCGATCACGGTGGCCGCCGATGCCGGCCAAGGCAAGGTCTATGGTGATACAGGTTCATCGCTCACCTGGCAGGTGACCGGCGGATCGCTGGTGAATGGCGATAGTCTGACTGGTGCGCTCGGCCGAACCGCGGGCGAGAATGCCGGCAATTATGCCATCAATCAGGGATCGCTCAGCGCGTCCTCGAACTATCGGGTGAGTTTCGTTGGGACCGACTATAGCATCGCCAAGCGCACCGTCACGCTGTCGCTCACGGGCACTGTCGAGAAGCAGTATGACGGCACCAACACCGTGGCGCTCGGCACCGCCAATTTCGCGCTGAGCAATGTGGTTGCAGGCGATTCCGGCCTGCTGTCGGTCGCGAACCTGCCGACCTCGGGTAGCTATGACAATGCCAATGCCGGAAGCGGCAAGACCGTCACCTTCAATCTCGGTTCCGGCGGCCTCGCCGGCAGCGCGGCCGGAAATTACACGCTGGTCGTCAACAACAGCGGCAATATCGGCAGTGTCACCAAGGCGGCGCTGACCATCACGGCGAACGACCAGTCCAAGACCTATGGCGATATGCTCGCGCTCGGCAGCACCGGATACACCGTCGGCGGCACGCTCTATGGCACTGACCGCGTGACTGGTGTGACGCTGGTGAGCCTCGGCGCGGACGCACTGGCGAATGTGACCGGCGCGCCCTACGGGATCACGGCCAGCAATGCGCTCGGCAATGGCCTCGGCAATTACACCATCAGCTATGTCGGCGGTTCGCTGTCTGTCGCCGCAGCGGACATCATCGTGTCGGCGAACGGTGGCAGCTCGGTCTATGGCCAGTCGCCGTCCAATCCGGGCTTCACGGCGCAGGGCCTCAAGAATGGTCAGGATGTCGATGTCCTGACCGGCCTGAGCAACTCGTTCGGCATCCTGCCGACAACGGGTGTGGCTGGCAGTCCGTATACGCTCAGCGTGGCGGGAACACTGGCCAACGCGAATTATCGCGTGACGGCGCGCAACGATGCGAGCTGGACCGTCACGCCGGCATCTGTCGTGGTCTCGGCCAATGGCGGCACATCGGTCTATGGCAGCTCGCCGCTCAATCCGGGCCTGTCCGCCACCGGCTTGCAGAATAACGAGGGCGTCGACGTTCTTGCGGGCCTTCGCAACTCGTTCGGCATTACCGCGATCAGCGGCGTCGCCGGCGGCCCGTATGCCTTGAATGTTCTGGGTACGCTGACGAACCCGAATTACTACATCTCGTCGTTCACTCCCGGGAGTTGGACCGTCACTCCCGCTCCGGTCGTCGTCACCGCCAATGGCGGCACCTCGGTCTATGGCAGTTCGCCGCTCAATCCGGGATTATCCGCCTCCGGGTTGCAGAACGGCGAGGGAGTCAATGTTCTGACCGGGCTCGTCAATTCGTTCGGGATCACCGGCCGGACCGGCGTTGCGGGCAACCCCTATCTGCTCGACGTAGCCGGAACGTTGACCAATCCGAACTACGCGATCTCGGCCCGTAACAGTGGCGCCTGGATCGTGACGGCCGCGCCGCTGACAGTCACCGCAGATCCCCAAAGCAAGATGTTCGCGGAGCTGGATCCAGCGCTGACCTATCGTCTTACCGGCGGCACGCTGTTCAACGGTGACCGCTTCTCGGGCTCGCTGGAGCGCGCGCTGGGTGACGTGGTGGGCGACTATGCCATTCGGCTAGGCTCGCTCGGCGTTTCGCCTAACTATGCGCTGAGCTATGTCGGGGCGGTTTTCACGATCAAGTCGTTCAACGTCTCGCTCGCGCCGACCCCCGGTCAGATCGCGGTAGCTAATCCGGCCGCGCCAACGGCCAATACGATGTCGCCGTCGCCTGTCGGCGGTGTGAAGTCCTCCTTCGATAACCTCTTCCAGGCGCCGCCGAGCTCGCCGGCTCCAACTGGAATCGTCGCCGGCAATGCTGGCGGGAGAACCAACACCAACGGATCGTCCAACGATGACGTGACGAACTCCATTGGTGGTGAGCGACGCGACGACAGAAAGCGGGGGAATGGTCGGTGAGACGACTCTCGCCGGCGGCTCCGCGTCCTCTGAACCGTTCTCAGATCAACGGATAGTTGTGATGAGAGGTGTCCACCGAAAGAAAGGATAGCTCCTAGCGCCGCACCGCGGGCGCTGCTGCTGTCGCGACGGGCACGGACCGTGGTCGGGCCATGCCATATTACGTCGGGGAGGATAGGCGAGCTGCCCTCCCATTGGGATTACCAGGCGGCGAGGATCGAGCCGTTGAACTTGGTGCGGATGAAGTCCTTCACCGGCTGCGAACGATAGATCGAGATGAACTTCTTGATCTGCGGATCGTCCTTGCGATCGTCACGTGCGGCGAAGACGAGGGTATAATATGGCTTGGCTTCGACGACGCTGGTCTCGGCCGCAAGCGCCTTGTTGAGGTCCAGCCCAGCGAGATAGGCGTAGTTGGATGACACAAAAGCGGCTGCCACGTCGTCGAGAGACCTCGGCAACTGGGCCGCGTCGATCTCGACGATCTGCAGCTTCTTCGGATTTTCAGTCACATCGAGAATGCTCGCCGAGAGGCCGGCATCGGTCTTCAACCTGAGCAGTCCAACGGTCTGAAACAGCAACAATGCGCGTGCTGCATTGGTCGGATCGTTGGGGATGGCGATCTTGGCCCCGTCGGGAATGTCGGAGGCCTTGGTGTATTTCTTGGAAAAAACGCCGGCCGGCACCAGGATCGATTCATCGAGCGCGGAGAGCTTGTAGCCGCGCGCCTTCGATTGATTGGCGAGATAGAAGCGGTGCTGGAAGTTGTTGAGGTCGATGTCGCCTGCCTGCAACGCTGCATTGGGCTGGTTCCAGTCGCTGAACTCGATGATCTCCGCCTTCAGTCCCTCTTTCTCGGAAAGCCGCGCGGCCTCGCGAAGAATGTCGCCATAAGGCCCTGCGGAAACTCCGACCTTGAGCGGCTTGTCAGCAGCGTTGGCCTGCAGGGCGGGTAACGACAGTGCAAGCGCTGAAAGGGAGAGAATGAGAAGTTGAGATGCAGCTTTCATGATGTATCCAGGTTTGGAATGAAGTGAATGTATTGCGCTTGCTACGATGCCGCAGCCTTCCGGATTGCCTAGAAAAAGCCCTTCGCCGGCAGCGGCGTGCCGTTGATCTCATAGGCGCCGATCGCCTGTGCCTTGTAGGTCACCGGGTTGTGCGACGACAGCGTTCGTGCATTGCGCCAGTGGCGGTCGAGGTTGTCGGACTTCTTGGTGGCGGATGCGCCGCCGGCGTCGAACAGCAGGCTGCCACTGTGGATGGCCAGTTCGTCGACCACGATCTTGGCTTTGGACGATGCGAGGGCGGCGTCCAGCGCCGGCTTGGTATCTTCCCGATCAGGGGCCTTGCTGGATACATCAAGCGCGTCGGCCGCGGCCAGCACGGTTGCTTCTGCCGCGAACGCGTTGCTTGCGATCTGGCCAATGGTCTGCTGCAGGATTGGGTCCTCGCGCGGGCGAAGAGTGGGCGCGTAATAGAAACTGCGCGCACGCCGCCTGACAAGATCGCTGGCGTCACGCAGGACGGCTGCGGCGATGCCGGCATTGATGGCCGTCAGATAGAGTTGCGCGAATGTGTTCTGGTAGGCGGCCCCATAGCCGATATTGGGCTGATCGAAGATCAGTTCTGCCGCCTCCACCCGGACGTTGCGGAAATGCGTGGTTCCGCTTCCGGTCAGGCGCTGGCCCGAACCATCCCAGTCATCGACCAGCTCGATACCCTCGCGCTTGACCGGAATGATCGTGGTCGCGAGCGCCTCATTGTCATCCGCGACGCGCACCAGCACGTAGTCCGCATAGAGCGTGCCGGTGCTGTAATATTTGGTGCCGTTCAGACGGTAGCCGTCGCCATCCGGCGTGACCGTGGTGGCGGGAGCGATGTCTCCCACCTGCGAACTGCCCAGCTCCGTGGTGGCGAGGCCGATGATGGCACCCGCAGCGACGTCGTCGCGCCACTTGCGGTTCTGCGCGCTTGGCGGCGAGGCTAGCAGGCGCTCGACCACGCTATAGTGGTTGCGCAGGATATGCGCGACATTGGCATCGGCTTCCGCCAACCTGATGACGGCGGAGAGCAGTTCACGCACCGTACTGCCGCCGCCACCCTCGATCTTGGGAATGCGGAGCGCGCCGATCCGCGATCGGCGGATCAGCTCGATGATATCGTAAGGCAGGACACGGTCATGCTCGCGCTCTGCCTCGCCCTGCGCGATGTGATCAAACAGCTGTTGCAGATCGGACGAACCGATCCGGATCGGCTGCGACAGGTCGAACGAATGATGCGACGTGGGCTTGTTCATGGGATTCTTTCTCAGCGCTTCCAGGGGGGATCGAGCGGCGATAGACGCTTAAAGACTGGCCAGATGATCCGAGACGGTGACGGATTCGGGCAGGACCTTTCGCTCGGTGAGCCAGTTCGCTGCGGTTTGCAGCTCTCCGACGAATTTCTTGTTCGATACCGGAATGAGCGTGTAGTTGCGTTTGCGCTCAATGAACTGGTCGCGAATCCGGTCGTCATATTTCGCGACCTTCTGGATGAGATGTTCGGCATCGGTGGTGTTCTTGTTGACCCACTGCGCTTCCTTCTCGTAGGCCGCGTTGAGCGCCCGCAGGATGGCTGGATTGTCCTTCGCGAAGTTGCGCGACGTCACGTAAGAGGAGAAATCGATCTGGAACGGCAGGTCGCGTCCTTCAAGGAAAACGTCGTGAGCCTTGTAGTCCAGCCTGGCGATCTCGACGCCCGGCGACCACATCGACCATGCATCCACCTTGCCGGATGCGAGCGCCGGCGCGGCGTCCGGCGGGTTGAGATAGACGAATTTTACCTTGGAGCGGTCGACCTTGTGCTTCTCGAGCGCTGCGATGAGCAGGAATTCGCCAAGTCCGGACCGGTTGACCGCGACCGACTTGCCGACCAGATCCTCGACCTTGTTGATGCCGGAATCATCCTTGGCGATGATCGCCGTCGTGCGGGGTTCGTAGAGCACGAACTGGGTGAAGACGAGCGGGGAGCCGGCGATGATGGCCGCGAGCGCAGGCGTGGTGCTACCGCCAAAGCCAAAATCCGCACTGTCACCGGTCACCGCCTGCAAGGTCGGCGCGTGGTTAGGGAACGGGCCGAGCCATTCCACCTTGATATCGTCCTTGGCGAGGGCCTTCTCGAACTCGCCGCGTTCCCTCGCGATCAGCGTGAGACCATGATAGCCCCAGTTGAGACGGACCTTGTCGGTCTTTCGCCCGGCGCTTTGCGCGATGGCGTCGTCATGGCTGGCGAAATGAATGCCGGCATAGGCACTGACCCCCGCCATCGCGAGACTGAGAAAATCCCGGCGTGACGATGTGAAGATCGGCTTTGACATGAGAAAACTTCCTGTGAAGTGGAATCAGGCGACCTGGAGATTGGTGGCGACGCCAAGTTCGCGAAGCAGTTGAACGCGGGATGCGGCGGGCTCGCCATGCGTGTCGGCGCGGTGCTCGGAGGCGATGACCCCGTTGCGCATCACCAGAATTCGGTCAGCCAGAGCAATTGCTTCATCGACGTCATGTGTAACGAGAAGCACGCCGGGCTGGTGGCGGGCGACAAGCTCCTTGACCAGCACATGCATGCGAATTCGCGTCAGTGCGTCCAGTGCTGCGAAGGGCTCGTCCAGCAACAGCAGCCGCGGCTCCTGCACCAGCGCGCGGGCGAGGGCGACGCGCTGCGCCTGTCCACCGGACAGATTGCGCGGCCAGTCGTCCAGCCGGTCGCCGAGCCCGACCTCGACCAGAGCAGCGGCGGCACGCTTGCGCGGATCCGCGCCGGGAAGGCCGAGCGAGACATTCTGCCAGAGCGTATCCCACGGCAGCAGGCGATGTTCCTGAAACACCACGGCAGGTCGCCCGGGCGCATCGATATGCCCGCTCTGGATCGGATCGAGGCCGGCGGGGGCGCGCAGCAACGTCGTCTTGCCGCAGCCGCTTTCGCCAAGAAGCGCAACGAATTCACCGCGTCCGATGTGGAGATCCAGCCTGTCGATCACCACCCGCGGTCCATAGGCCCGCGTTATGTCGCTCACGGTTACGGCGGTTTCGCTAGATGTCACGGATGTCGGGCTCATGATCGTGGGCCCTTGCTGTAGTTCGGATGCCAGGCGAGCAATTTGCGTTCGAGCAGCCGGGCGATGGAGTCGGCGGCAACACCGATCAGCGCATAGATCACGACGGTCAGCACGATCACGTCGGTGCGCAGGAATTCGCGGGCGTCCATGGCGAGGAACCCGAGGCCCGATTGCGCGCCGACGGTTTCGGCCACCACAAGCGCCAGCCATGCCGTTGCCAGCGAATAGCGGACACCGGTGAGGCTCGACGGCAGCGCGCCGGGCAGGATGATGCGCCGGATCAATTGCAGCGTGGACAGCCCCTGGACGCGGCCAAGCTCGATCAGCTTCGGATCGATCTGGCGAATGCCGAGGGTGGTGTTGATATAGATCGGGAAGGCGACACCGAGCGAGACCAGAAAGATCTTCTGTCCTTCGCCGACGCCAAGCCAGACGATAACGAGAGGCACGAGGGCGAGGAACGGGATCGCGCGGATCATCTGCACGCTGCGATCGATCAATGCTTCGGCGATGCGCGAGAAGCCTACCAGGGTGCCGAGGATGAAGGCGATGCTGCCGCCGATTGCAGAGCCAGCGGCCGCACGCAGCAGGCTGACGCCGAGATCATTCAGCAGCGAGCCGGACAAAGTCAGCTTCCATGCCGTGCGTAGCACCTTTGAGGGTGCGGGAAGCACTTGCGGCGAGAGCCAGCCTGCCTGCGCTAGCGCTTCCCACACAACGATGAGGACTACTGGTGCTATCCAGGACAGCACGATCAGATTCGGCTTTTGGCCGGGTTTGGCAACGGCGGAAGCCTGGCGCGCGGGTGCCGGCGCGGCCGCCGCGCGATACTCCGGTTGAATGACGTAGTCGACGTTGCTCACCCTGCCATCCATTGCTGCAGTTCTGAAATTCAGCGGGGATGATAGAGCAACAAAAAGCGCAGCGTCTTCGGTTTCTTCGGCGAAATCATTCTCCGCACGATATTAGATCAGTTTGATATTCGAGCGACGCGATTGATAGACGAACGATCTTTTGCGGTGCTTCATTTTAGAAAATGAAGCTGCGTGCTGCCTCGAAATTCAATTGACCAGAGGCGCAGTGGAAATTTCTTGCGGTGTCGTGGGTCATGCGAGGAAGAAGTTTCTCGTTCGATCCGCGCACCATTTTGCCGCCGATGTCTTGAGCGCATGGCGATGCTTGCATTGTCGTGCACGGGTCGTCTCATAGCGCGAGCGACGTGAATATGAGGCAGACAATGAGCACGCATCCTCTTCGATTTGGCGTCTGGGCACCGGTGCATGGGTCACGGGCGTCGGATCAGGATCCTGAAGAGCCGTATGATGCGTCGTGGGAGCGCAACAAGGCGCTGGTCCTGCAGGCCGAGGCACTGGGTTACGATTCCACTCTGATCGCGCAGCACACCATCAACCCACATCAGGAAGGTCTCGATCAACTCGAGACCTGGAGCTCTGCGGCGGCACTGGCTGCGCTGACCAGCCGGATCGAGATCATTGCGGCGATCAAGCCCTATCTCTTCCATCCGGTCGTACTCGCCAAGATGGCACTACAGATCGAGAATATCAGCCGCGGCCGCTTTGCGCTCAATCTGGTCGCGCGGTTGAGTTGACATCGCGAGGCGGTCCCGCGGGAAGGCGTGATCTCCGCTTAGTGAAACCACCACACGAACAGGCTGAGGAACGTCGCGTGTCCCAGTACCAAAGCGATCATCTTTTCGAGATACATGCCTTGGTCCTTTCTCCCGTCTACATGGCTGACGCGTTGTCTCTGGCAGTATCGAGGCGGAGGGCCTGCAAGGCGCGATCGAGTTGCTGGACCGGTGTCACTGTGGCTGCAGCATTGCGGGACATGTCAGTCTTGGGCTGGTGGGCGGCGTGATAGGTCTCGACGGCGGTCGCAAACGCGAGAGCGCCTGCGATGGCGACGGCGAGAAGCGGCGGATGTGGCATCAATTCGACTCCTGAAGATACCTATTAACGCTCCACACAGTGCGCTTGGGAATTCCAAAGTTGGGCCGAACGGCTTCCAATCCTTCTTTCGGAGCGTCGGTCACGAGGCGTAAATGCTTGCGGATGCGTGCGATGTCCCGCCTTGCGTGGGAGCACCGATGCCGAACGTCGTTCACGATGGTCGTGATCACAACATTAAACATCTTCAATCGATACCGATGCTGAAATCGCATCATCTGTTGTCATGCTGTCGGGAAATGACGTTCTTATTTGAAGCGCCCCATTGGCTCGGCGGGTCGCCGGGATCAGATTGAAGCAAATGGGCCGCATGAAATGCGTGATGAGCCCATGTCAATCGGGAGAACCATCATGGGATTGCTCAACGAGAAGGTTACGGCCGGTGCATTCGTCACTGCGGATCTGAACTACCTGGCACCGATCAATGGCCGCCCTCGTACCTATACATTCGATCCTCCGGCCGGCGAGCCGCGCTCCACTGCGGAACCGGAGCCGCATGCGGTTGCGATCCATGATGCGCGGCCGAGCATCGATCAGTGGTCGCTCGACGAACATGGATTTGCGGTGGCGCACCAGCACAGCGCGGTCTCCGATTTTTACGACGATGAGAACGTCAAGAGCGTCTACTATCCCGAAGCCGAGAAGCTGCTGAAGGACATCACCGGCGCGAGCCGCGTCTTCATCTTCGATCATACCGTGCGCAAGCGCGTCGATGGCGTCAATGACCGTGGTGACGGCCCGCGCCAGCCTGTCGCCCGGGTGCATGTCGATCACACCGATAGATCGGGTCCGCAACGTGTCCGCGATCTGCTCCCGGAGGATGCGGAAGAATTGCTCAAGGGGCGCGTGCAGATCATCAATCTGTGGCGTCCGATCCGCGGCCCGCTGAAGGATTCACCGCTGGCGGTCGCCGATGCGCGCACCGTTCGCTTTGACGAGCTGGTGGGATCGGATCTGGTCTATCAGCACCGGGTCGGTGAAACCTATGCGGTGAAATTCAATCCGCAGCATCGCTGGTATTACGTACCGGATATGACGCCTGACGAGATACTGTTGCTGAAGTGCTACGACTCGACCAAAGACGGCGTCGCACGTTTCGCTCCGCATACGGCCTTTGCAGATCCGACCGCGCCTGCGGATGCGCCGCCGCGCGAGAGCATCGAGCTGCGCGCGCTGGTGTTCCACGCGCCATAGGGCGGCTAGCGCGATCATGACTGCTCCCGTCGATCGCGGCGGGAGCAGTCACCTGCGGTGATATCACGCCGTGACGGCCGCTGCAGGGCGCTTGGCATAGCGGCTGGGCGGACGTTCCAGTCCGAAGTGGTCGCGCAGCGTAGTGCCCTCGTAGTCGCGGCGGAAGATGCCGCGCTTCTGCAGCAGAGGGACGACCTCGTCGACGAATACGGCGAGCCCGGTCGGCAATACGTCAGGCATCAGGTTGAAGCCATCGGCGGCGCCGGCCCTGAACCAGGCCTCGATATCGTCGGCGATCGCCTCGGGCGTTCCGACGATGATGCGATGGCCGACGCCGCCGCCCAACGCCTTGAGCAGTTGCCGCACCGTCAGGTTATCGTTGCGGGCCATGGCGACGGTGCCCTTGAACATCGTCTGGTTGGCATTGGCCGGCAGTGGAATGTCGGGCAACGGCTTGTCGAGTTCGAGGATGTCGGGCGAGACATGCAGTGTTCCTGCCAGTCGCGACAGGCTGTACTGGATCGGCACCAGGTCCCACAATTCGTCTTGCCTCCGTTTCGCTTCGGCCTCGGTGCTGCCGATGATGGTCGCAAGGCCCGGCAGGATCACGATGGAATCCGACGGGCGGCCATAGGCGACGGCCCGCGCCCGCAGATCACGCGCATAGGCGACACCGTCCTCGATCGATTGCGACAGCGTGAATACCGCATCGGCTTGGGCCGCGGCGAGGTCGCGGCCGTCGCTTGAACCGCCGGCTTGCACGGTGATTGGCCGGCCCTGCGGCGAGCGCGGCACGGTCAGCGCGCCAGCCACGGTGTAGTGCGTGCCGCGATGATCGATGGCGTGGACCTTCGACGTATCGACGAAACGCGCCGTCGCCTTGTCGCCGACAAAGGCATCGTCTTCCCAGCTATCCCACAGCGCGTGCACGACCTCGGCGAATTCCTTCGCGCGTTCGTAGCGCAAGCCGTGTTCGAGCACGTTCGACAGGCCGAAATTGCGGCTCGCAGATGCATCCGCCGTGGTGACCGCATTCCAGCCGACGCGGCCGCCGCTTGCGTGGTCGAGCGTCGCGAAGCGCCGCGCGATATTGTACGGCTCGTTATAGGTCGTGGATGCGGTGGCGATCAGGCCGATATGCGTGGTCGCGGCAGCCACGCTTGCCAGAACGATGGTCGGCTCCAAGGATTGAAACGGCCGCAGGTCGATGCGGTCGGTGATGGCCGGCGTGTCGGCGAGAAAGATCGCGTCGAACTTTCCGCGCTCGGCGATCTTCGCGACATTCACATAATGCTGCACGTCATAGAATGCGCCGGGATCGCTGTCCGGTAGCCGCCAGGCCGATGCATAGACCCCGGAATGGAGCAGGTTCACGTTGAGATGCAGTTTGCGTTCACTCATGGAGCATTCCTGATGGGCGAGGCGGAGAGCGATCCAGTTGCATTCGGGCTTTCGCGTATGACATTTGCCCACTGATCGCATCGCATCGCGAATGATTTTTCAAACTTGATGTCGCGACGGTGAGATCGCGTGAAGTGCATTGTCTTTGCGCGGATTGCAGATTTAGATCGCGCTGCAAATTGCTACCGCGTTGCAAAGCTCAGATGAAGTGGCAACTTCATGTTATTGATCACTTCAGAAAATGCGAGACGTTGCTGCTGCGGTTGGTAGTGAAAAACACCAACGGACGGTCCCCAATGAGGAAGATTAGTATTTCGGCACGCGCGTCGATCGCCATCGTATCGGTCATGCTTGGCGGGCAGCTTGCGCAAGCGCAGGAGAGCAAGCCGGTTTCGGGCGGCGCCATCACATGGGGCGTTGCGACCGAGCCGAGCTGCTTCGACCCGCATCGCTCGTCGCAGCAGGCCGCGTTCTTCGTGGCGCGCAACTATATCGATTCTCTGGTTGGCAAGAAGACCGATGGCAGCTTCGCGCCATGGCTGGCGACGGAGTGGTCAATCTCGCCGGACGGCAAGGAATATACGTACAAGCTGCGCGAGGACGTCGTCTTCCATGACGGCGAGAAGTTCGACGCGGCGGCGGTGAAGGCAAATTTCGATTTCGTCAAGAATCCGGAAAACGCCGCCAATGCAGCCGCGCTGCTGCAATATTTCGACCGCGCCGAAGTGGTGTCGCCCTATGTCGTCAAACTCATTTTGACGCAGCCGGATTCGACGTTCCTGGAGTCCACGTCCAACGTCAAGCTGGGCATCATATCGCCAAAGGCCCTCGCCAAGGGGGACCTGTGCGGCGGCGGCCCGCTGCTCGCAGGCACGGGTCCCTTTGTGTTCGAGCGCTACAGCCGCGGCCAGTCGGCCGTGTTCGTTCGCAACAAGGATTACAGGTGGGGGCCGGGTTATGCAGCGCATACCGGTCCGGCCTATCTGGATCGCGTGACACTGCGGTTCCTGCCGGAGGCTGCGGTGCGCGCCGGCGCGTTGACATCGGGACAGGTCGATCTGATCGAAGGCGTGCAGCCGACCGATGTGGCGCTGTTCGCGGACCAGGCCGAGTTCAAATTGCTGACGGGCCCGTCCGGCGCCAGCACGTCATTCACGTTCAACATCAATTACACCATTCCGCCCGCAGATGATGTGCGGGTGCGGCGCGCGCTGCGAGACGGCTTCGATCTCGAACCCCTGGTCAAACAGGTCTATCTCGGCACCGTGCCGCGTGCATGGTCCATCATCGGCCCGGCCAACCCGGCCTATAACAAGGCGCTGGTCGGTGCGTGGGGCAACGATATCGTAGGCGCCAACAAGCTGCTCGACGAAGCCGGCTGGACCGGCCGCGATTCTGAGGGCTTCCGCACCAAGAACGGCGTGCGCCTGAAGATCGACGTCGGCTATCCGCAGCCTTATGTCCGCGACAACCGCGAGGTGCTGATCCAGGGCATCCAGGCCGCCCTGCGCAAGAATATCGGCTTTGATCTCAATCTGCGCATCATCACCGCCGGCGAATATGCCAAGAACAACGCCAATGGCGATTGGACGATCTATCCGAACACCGACAATCCATCGGATCCGGCGCGGGAATTGTGGGACATGCTCGGCTCCAAAGGGTTTCTGTATTCCAACATTGCCAATCCGGATACTCAGATCACGGGTCTGATCGACGAAGCACTGCGTTCGACAGATGCGGCGAAGAAGCGTGCCCTTACCGATGAAATCCAGAGACTCGGCGTCGATCAGGCCTTCATCGTGCCGATGTTCGCACCGAGCTGGTTTCTGGCGGCGAAGAACAAGGTCAACGGGCTGAGCTTCGAGGCGGGCCTGGACTCGCCATCGAGTGCCTACGACTTCTGGCTGGCGAAGTAGACCAGATCATGTGGTCTCGTATCATTTCCAGATTGCTCACCAGTGTCGTGGTGGCCTGGGCAAGCGTAACGGCGGCATTCCTCGCGCTGCACGCCTTGCCGGGGCGCATCCAGGATATCCTGGCGGGCGATCTGGAATATCCAGGGCTGCGCGAGGCGATTGCGGCGGAGTGGGGGCTCGATCGCAGTCTGCCCGCGCAGTACCTGGATTTTCTTTGGCGCATCCTGCAGGGCGATTTCGGCACATCCTATGTGCTGCGTCAGCCAGTCACCGAGGTCGTGGGATCGCAATTGATGCCGACAGTACAGCTTGCGCTGCTCGGCGGACTTCTGGCCATCGCGATCGCAGTCGGGCTCGCGTTGCTGACGGCAGGGCGCGGGCGCATCTCGCGCCAGATCGCATCCTTTCTGGAACTGGTATTCGCATCGACGCCGGTGTTCTGGCTCGGCATCCTGTTGCTGATGGGGTTCTCCTTCACGCTGCGCTGGTTTCCGGTATCCGGCGCCAGCGGCTGGAAGTCGATCGTGCTGCCGTCCTTGACACTGGCATTGCCGACGGCGGGCCTCCTGGCGCAGGTGCTGCGTGAGGCGATGGAGAAGACGCTCGATCAGCCCTTCGTCACCACGGTGCGTTCGCGCGGCGTCGGCGAACTCGTGATCCGCGCTCGCCATGTGCTGCGGCATGCCTTGCTGCCGGCGGTGACGCTCGGCGGCTGGCTGATCGGTGGACTGCTTGGCGGCGCTGTGATCACGGAGAAAGTGTTCGGGCGTCCCGGTCTCGGCACCGTGACGCTCGGCGCCGTGCTGACACATGATGTGCCTGTCGTGCTGGCCGTGGTGCTGCTGGCCGCTTTCATCCATGTCGCCGCGTCGACCTTGCTCGACATCCTGTATCTGCTGATCGATCCGAGACTGAGGGCGCAATGAACGTGCAAACCCGTCCGCTCGCGGACCTGTCCATCGTGCTTGACCCGCAGGTTAACCCGCCCGGCGCGGGGGAACCGGTGACGACGGCGGCCGTGATCGCGCCGCGATTGCTGTCGCCGGGCCTTGCGATCTCGCTGGCGTTTCTATTCGTGCTGTTTCTGGCTGCGGCATTCCCACGCGCTTTCACCCAGTTCGATCCGCTGATCGGCGATTATGCGTTGGGGCTGAAGCCGCCGAGCTGGGAGCATCTGTTCGGCACCGACCGGCTCGGCCGCGACGTGTTCGCGCGGACCATCCATGGTACGCGCTATTCACTGTTGATCGGAATCGGCGGCATGGCGATCAGTCTGGCCTTCGGCATCGCGCTTGGCATTCTCGCCGGGCAGCGCAACCGCTTCCTCGACGAGACGACATCGCGGGTGTTCGACGTGCTGTCGTCATTCCCCGGCGTGCTGCTGGCGATGCTGGTGGTCACGTTTCTGGGGCAGGGTATGCTCAACATCGCCATCGCCGTGGGCATCGCCGGTATTCCGAAATTCGGTCGCGTCATCCGTGCCCAAACGCAATTGGTGCGCGATGCCGATTACGTGACGCATGCTGTCGTCTACGGCCTCGGCCGCTGGCAGATATTCATTCGCCATGTGCTGCCGAATGTGCTCGTCGCGGTGCCGGTGATCGCGACGGTCTATATCGGCAATACGATCCTCGCGGTGTCGGGCCTCAGCTTTCTGGGGCTCGGCCCGCAACCTCCGACGCCGGAATGGGGCGTGATGCTGGCGGAGAGTCGCGATGTGCTCCGCGTGGCGTGGTGGCCCGGCGTATTTCCCGGCCTCGCCATCACACTGACGGTGATCGCCTTCACGCTGGTCGGCAATGCCATCCAGAAACGGTTCGAAGGACGGTTGGCATGACCGACAAGCCATATCTGGTCGTTCCACAACCCGATGATCTGCTGATTGACATTGAGGGGCTCTCGATCGGTTTTGCCGGCGCCAATGGCGGCGCACCCATCGTCCGTAATTTCGACCTGACGATCCGCTGCGGCGAATGCGTGGCGCTGGTCGGCGAGTCCGGATCGGGCAAGAGCATCACCGCGCGCAGCCTGCTCAACCTGTCCGGCGATGGGGCCGAGATCAACGCTGATCGCTTCCTGATCAAGGGCCGCAATGCGTTACAGTTTCGCGAAGCCGACTGGCGCAGGCTGCGCGGCACGGTCACCGGCCTGGTCATGCAGGACGCGTTGGTGTCGCTGGATCCGCTGCGTACCATCGGCCAGGAAGTCGGCGAGGTGCTCTCCGCGCATCGGACATTACGTGGGCGACACGCTGTTGCCGCACGTGTCAGTGATGTGCTGCGCAAGGTCGGCATTCCGGATCCCGAACACCGGGCAGCACAATATGCGCATCAGCTCTCCGGCGGTTTGCGCCAGCGCGCGCTGATCGCCTCGGCCATTGCGGCCGACCCGGCTCTCATTATCGCAGACGAACCGACCACATCGCTGGACGTCACCGTCCAGGCACAGGTGCTCGCCGTATTGGCCGAGCGCGTGCGGGAGGGCGCCGGGCTCCTGCTGATCAGCCATGATCTCGCTGTCGTGGCTGGAATCGCCGATCGAGTGATTGTGATGCGCGACGGCCGCATCGTGGACAGTGGAGCTACGGCGGATGTCCTGCGCCGTCCGCGCCATCCCTATACGCGCCAGCTTCTTGCTGCAATTCCATCGGCTGATTCAAAGGGGCATCTGCTCGCCTCTGCGCGGTTCGATGTCGCAAGCTTCGAAGGCGATGGCGCCGTCGGGCCTGTCATCGTCCGCGAACGCCTTCCGGTCCGAAAGCCGTCGGATGAAGCGTTGGTGCTCCAGGTTGAGCGCATTTCAAAGCGATACGCTCAGCGACGGACGGCAGGCCGGGAGCCGCCGCTTCCGGCGCTGGACCGGGTCAGCTTTGCCGTAAAGGCCGGCGAGGTCGTTGGCATTGTCGGCGAGTCCGGTTCAGGCAAGTCGACATGCGCCAAGATCGTGCTCGGACTGCTCGCGCCGGATGAGGGTGAGGTGCGCCTGCTTGGGCAGCGCTGGTCCGGGGTGGCGGAGGCCGAACGGCGCGCGCTGCGCGCAAGGCTGCAATATATCCCGCAGGATGCGCTCAGCAGTTTCGATCCGCGCTACCGGGTCGCCGATGTGATTGCCGAAAACCTGACCGGCGATGCGCACACAAAGCGCGACCGGATCGTCGCGCTGCTCGAACAGGTCGGTCTGAACGCCGGTCATCTCGGTCGCTATCCGCGCTCCCTGTCCGGCGGCCAGCGGCAGCGCGTCTCGATTGCACGTGCACTGGCGGCCGAGCCGGACATCATTGTGTGCGACGAGCCAGTGTCGGCGCTGGACGTGTCAATTCAGGCGCAGGTGCTGGATCTGCTGAGCGGACTGCAGGCACGCCTCGGCACCGCGCTGCTCTTCATCTCGCACGATCTGGGCGTCGTCCAGCATATCGCCGATCGTGTGCTGGTGTTTCACCGCGGGCGGATCGTCGAAGCCGGACCGGTCGATCAGGTGTTTTCCAACCCGGCGGATGACTACACTAGGGCCCTGTTGTCATCGATCCCCGCGATCGATAGTGCCTTCGTGCGTTCGTCTGCGCATGCGGCGACAGCTGGCCGTTCGACGGCACGATCGGTTTGAACGGAACGACAAGACGGCTTGAAATATTCTACATCGTCGGCACCCGCTTGCCGGTCGTGCGGTTTCGGGGCGGCCGTGGTGGGCGTTGTGCCGTCTCGGCTTTCTCTGCCAGCGCATCGACCAGGTGGTGCGCGGCCGGCCACCAGCCATAGCCCGACGCGATATTGATGTGGCCGGCATCGCCCATATTGACGAAGTCCGAGCCCCAGCTCTCGGCCAGCATGCGCGCCCGCTGCAGCGACATGAAGGGATCGTTGCTGCTGGCGACGACGATGCTCGGAAACGGCAGGGATGTCGTCGGCATCGGTGCAAAGTTGCGCAATTGCGGGAATGCATCGGTGTTCGTTTCCACATCGGCCGGCGCGACCAGAAGTGCGCCGCCGATCTTGATGTCCGGCACCCGCAGCACCGCATGGGCAATGAGGATACAGCCGAGACTGTGGGCGACCGCGATCGCGCCGGGATTGGCATCCGCGCTCGACAGAAGTCGCTCCACCCAGCGATCGAGCACAGGCGCGTCCCAGTCGTCCTGCTCGACGCGGCGCGCAAACGGCGTATGGCTCTGCAACAGGGTCTGCCAGTGGCCGTCAGGTGATCCGTGAAGGCCCGGAATGATCAGAGCGCCTCGCATGCGTCGATCCTCTGCTGTTTTGGTGCCAGCCCGAGCAGAAGGCCGACGTCGAATCGTTCGGGTTGTTACTCCGCGGCGATAGCGGATGGCAGCGCGGGGCGGAACGAGGAGGCTGGATGCGGCGCCTGCAGGCGTGCCCGACCGGCACCGAACAGTTTTTCGCGAAGTGTGCCGGGCGCGTAGACACTCTTGTAGATGCCGCGCCGGGTTAGTTCCGGCACCAGGAGATCGACGACGTCCTCGAAGCTTCCCGGCGAAATCGCGAAGGCGAGGTTCAGGCCATCGACGTCGGTCTGGGCGACCCAGTCCTCGATGGCGTCAGCCACCTGCCCCGGCGTTCCGACCACGATTGGCCCGATGCCGCCGATGCCGACATGCTCGGCGACTTCGCGTACCGTCCAGGTACGATCGGGATCGGCCCGGGTGATGTTGTCCATTGCCGTGCGGCCGGCCTCGTTGTGGACGTGCTCCACCTTCTGGTCGAGATCATAGGTCGAGAAATCGACGCCGGTCCAGCCGGACATCAGCGTCAGAGCCCCCTCATGGTTGATATAGCGGCGATATTCTGCGTGTTTCGCGGCGGCTTCCTCTTTGGTGCGGCCGAGGATCACCGTCATCATGCTGAACATCAGGACTTCCGCCGGATCGCGCCCGGTCTCTGCCGTAAGCGCGCGGATCGCAGCGACGCGCGGCGCGATGACCTTTGCGGACGGACCGGACATGAACACGCATTCGGCGTGCTGGGCTGCAAACAACTTACCGCGCAGCGACGTTCCGGCCTGATACAGCACCGGCGTTCGCTGCGGTGACGGCTCGGAGAGATGGATAGCGTCGAGCGCATAGTTCTCGCCATAATGCTGGACGCGGTGAACACGCGACGGCTCGGTGAAGATGCCGCGCGCCTTGTCGCGCTGCACGGCGTCGTCTTCCCAGCTGCCTTCCCACAGCTTGTAGACGACCTCCATGTATTCTTCGGCGACATTGTAGCGGTCGTCATGGGCATTCTGGCCGGCCTTGCCCATGCCCTTGGCGGCGCTGTCGAGATAGCCGGTGACGATATTCCAGCCGATGCGGCCATCGGTGAGGTGATCGAGGGTCGACATCCGGCGGGCGAATGGATAGGGCGGCTCGTAGGACAGCGTACAGGTCACGCCGAAGCCGAGATTCTCGGTGACGGCAGCCATCGCCGACACCAGCAGCAACGGGTCGTTCACCGGTACCTGGGCGGCATTGCGCAATGCCGCGTCCGGATTGCCGCCGAACACGTCATAGACGCCGAGCACATCCGCAAGGAACAGTCCGTCGAACCGTCCGCGTTCCAGCGTCCGCGCGAGATCGAGCCAGTAGGGCAGGCGATTGTAGTCGCTGGAGCGATCGTCGGGATGCGTCCACAGGCCGGGCGACTGGTGCGACACGCAGTTCATGGCGAATGCGTTGAGGCGAATCTGCTTGGTCACGTGGTGTCCTCCAGATGCGGCGGCGTCGTTACGCCGCTGGGATCAAGTCCGGCAGCGCGTCAAGCTTTTGCGGTCGTCCGGCGGTGATCTGCGAGTGGCTCTCCGAACGGGCCGGTATTGGCGCGGAACTGCCGGACATTATCGGTCCGTTGCAGCGACAACAGCGGGAACACCAGTTCGGCAAACCGGTAGGCCTCTTCGAGATGCGGATAGCCGGACAGGATGAACGTATCGATGCCGAGGTCCTGATATTCGCGGATGCGTGCGGCGACCGTGGCGGGATCACCCACCAGCGCTGTGCCGGCGCCGCCGCGCACCAGGCCAACGCCGGCCCACAGATTCGGGCTGACCTCGAGCCGGTCGCGCCGGCCGCCGTGCAATTGCGACATGCGCTGCTGGCCGACGGAATCCATTCGCCCGAGAATTTGCTGCGCAGATGCGATCGTGTCGTCGGTGAGATGCTCGATCAGTTCGTCGGCGGCCTTCCATGCCGCCTCGTTGGTATGGCGGACGATGACATGCAGCCGAATGCCGAACGTGATCTTGCGGCCGCGCTGCTCGGCGATCCCGCGCACGCGTGCGATCTTCTCTGCGACCTGCGCCGGCGGCTCGCCCCAGGTCAGGTATTTGTCGACGGTATCGACCGCGACGTCGATGCCGGCATCGGACGAACCGCCAAAATAGAACGGCGGATGGGGCGTCTGAATCGGCGGGTAGAGAATGCGGCCATCTTCGACCGTGATGTGCTTGCCCGCCACAGTAACGGCTTCGCCGGCGAGCTCCCGACCGTAAACATTGAGAAATTCCCGGGTGACTTCATAGCGCTCGTCGTGATCGAGGAAAACGCCATCGCCCTTGTTCTCGACGGCGTCGCCGCCCGTCACGATGTTGATGAGCAACCGTCCATTGGTCAGGCGATCCAGCGTGGCGGTCATGCGCGCCGCCACCGTGGGCGACTGCAGTCCGGGCCGCACCGCAACGAGATAACGCAATCGTTCCGTCCACGGCGCGATGGCCGATGCGATGATCCAGGAATCTTCGCAATTGCGCCCGGTCGGGAGCAGGGCCCCGTAATAGCCGAGCTTGTCCGCGGCGCGCGCAATCTGCCGCAGATAATCGAAATCGACCTCGCGTGCGCCGGCCGTGGTTCCGAGATAGTGGCCGTCGCCGCTGGTCGGCAGGAACCAGAGAATCTTGAGCGCGTCGTCGGCCGCGGTCATGGTGCAGGTGTCCCGGCGGCGTCGGCTACGGCGATGGCTTTGGGGATCAGTCCGAGCGCGAGAAACGTATCGGCCAGTTGCTGCTGCTCGGCGATGACCTTGCGATCGATCGGTTTGATCCCGTAGGCCTGCCGCTTGAGCGCAACCTCCAGCACCGGAGCCGGCAGGCCGACCGAGGGGCTGAGCTGTTCGGCCACAGCCTTGATGTCTGTCTTGGCCCAGTCGTCGACTTCCCGCAGGCCTTCCAGAATCGCATCGACCACTTTGGGATCGGATTCCAGGAATTTCTGCGACGACAGATAGAACTGGTAGTTCGAAACCGTATCGGTGCCGTCGGCGAGAACCGTCGCCTCGATCGCAGCTTCAGCGGCGGCCTGGAACGGATCCCAGATCACCCAGGCATCGACCGCGCCGCGCTCGAACGCTGCGCGCGCATCAGCCGGCGCCAGGAACACCGGCGTGATGTCGGAATATTTGACGTTCGCTTTCTCCAGCGCCTTGACGAGGAGATAGTGAACGTTGGAGCCCTTGTTGAGCGCAACCTTCTTGCCCTTCAGCTCGGCGACCGATTTGATCGAACTGCCTTTCGGCACCAGGATCGCTTCGCCCTTCGGCGCCGGTGGCTCATAGGCGACATAGCGGATCGGCGCGCCGGCGGCCTGCGCGAAGATCGGCGGTGCCTCGCCGGTATTGCCGAAATCCAGCGCGCCGACATTGATCGCTTCCAGCAGAGCGGGGCCTGCCGAGAACTCCGTCCACTTGACGCTCCAGCCGAGTGCCTTCAGGCGCGGCTCCAGGCTGCCTTTGCTCTTCAGCAGAACCAGCTTGCCGTATTTCTGAAAGCCAATCCGGACGATCTTCTCCTGCGCCTGTGCTGATCCGGAACCGATCAACGCGGGAGCGGAGACGACAGCCACACCGAGACCCATGGCGATGACGGCTTTCAAGATCATTCGTCTGGCATGCATTGTCGTTGTCCTGCATTGGGGCGTGAAAGGCGTCATCACTGATGACGCATTAGAGTCCCAAGCAGGCGATCTGGGGAATTCCAAAAACCGGCACGATCATGGGTTGATCGCTCTGCGCAATGCCGCCATCCGGAGAACGTTGTGCCTCCGATGCACCGGCTGCCCCTCCGACCGGAAAGCGGTGCCCCTGCGATGCGGAGCAGCGGGCCGACGCCGCCAATGCTGAGCGCTCACGCCGCTATACTTAGGACAAACAGGAGGCGTCGTGTCGGTGGTTGCCTATGATTCTGGGCACCATTGAGCTTCCAAATATTCATTTTAGAATAAAATCAGTAAAATCAGCAACTTGGCGCTACCCGCCTGATGCAGAAGGCCGATGCAAATGCTCCTTGCAATGAGTCGCCTCTGGAAGCATCCAGACAGTGGTGTCTACTGGCTCCGTGAGGGTGTCCCAGAAGACTTGTACGAGCTTGTCGGCAAGCGCGCCGTCGCGCGAAGTTGAAAGCCTGCATCACGGCAGTGCTGTTACAGACAATAGGCGGCCAGCCTCCGTTAGATTCGTGGGCGAAGCGAACGCTGCATGTCCATTGAATAAGTGTAGCGACCTTCCGGGTGGGTGGTGACCGTGACTTCAAATAGTTCGTCTTTCTGTCCATAGTAGCGTCGAACCATGGTGAGAGCCGGAGACCCTGCTTTTACTTGGAGAGGTTTTGCGAGCCTCGCTGGCATCGCGCGTGCGAATATCTCCAGTTGGGCGTATTCGATTGTCTGGCCAAACATTTTTGCAATCTGCTCATGAACCGGTGTCCGGCCATGATCACGCCGTTCAAGCACGCCGGCGAACTTGCGCAGCACATAGATCTCTGTCCAGCCTAACGGCGCCGCAAATTCGTCGGATCGACGCATGGCCTCGATCAAAAACCAGTTTTTCCCAATTTCGCATTTCAAAACGGCCGCGAGCTTGCGATCTGCAGTGACATCGCCGCTGCGCACCACTTCGCGATAAGTTTCATTGGAATAGCGAAGCCATTCCGTAAGAGATTTGACGCTGTGAGTGAAGAGTACCGGTGGCTCGGCAGCGATGACAACCGAACCAAAACCTGCGCGGCGAACGATCAGCCCCTGTTCCGAAACAAGGCGCAGCGCTTCGCGGACCGTCTGGCGGCTCGCGGAGAAGCGAGCCATGAGCTCCGTCTCGATGGGAAGCATATCACCGACGGCATAGGTGCCGAGGCGAATCTCTTTTTGTATCTCCGTAGCAATCTCGCGATAGCGCGACGATTTACGGGCGTTCTGGCTCTTGGCGATCACAGGTAATGGTCTCTCCGAGCTTGATCGATTTCAGGCCGGCCTCAAAAGCAGACAGCGTTGCCAGCACATCCGAATCCGGTACTGGAAATGGCGATCCTGTTTCAATCATATCTGCAAACGCATCAAGCTCTGCGCGCAGGACGTAGATCGCTGGAAAGACCCGCAATTGCGGCGAGCGGCCGCTGTCGCGAAGGATGAGCGTCGTCTCGTCCAGCACCTCGGCGGATCCTTTTGTCCCGAATATGTGTATCCGCCAGAAAAGCGGGGTTGCCCTTACTGTGGCGAGGGTGCCGGTCACCCCATTCTCGAATTCCAGCATCAATATTGTGGTATCGAGCGGGGGCGGTCCTTGCTCACGGGATGTGAACTTCGCGTGGACGGTTCTAACCGGGCCCAGCAGGCTGACAAAGGCATCAAGGGCGTGCAGGCCTGCTCCGGTCAATCCGCCGCCCGGCGATTCCTCCGGCGAAAGCCTCCACCCAGTGGTGACGTTTTGCGAGTTTTCGTTGCTGTTGTGGCCTTCGATGTGAAGAAGCGTTCCGAGTTCGCCGCTGGCAACGATGTCCCGGAGCGCCTGCATGGCTGGCCAGAACCGACGGTTGTGACCCACGGCCAGTGGAACGCCGGCACTGCGGCAGGCGTGGAACATGGCCCTTGCGTCTGCGTAGCGCAACGCCAAAGGCTTCTCGCAGAACACGCTTTTCCGAGCTGCTGCACATGCAATTACCTGCGCGGGATGCATCGAATGTGGGGTCGCTAACAGGATCGCAGTGATTGTTTCATCGGCAAGCACAGCGCTCAGGTCATCGGAGAGCGAGAGCCGGTGCTTGGCACAGAAATCTTGTGCTTCGCCCATCATTGGCTCGACAGCCCGGCGAATGTTGAGGCGGCCGTGGTCGACGGCTGCTTCAACAAGGTTTCGGCCCCACCGGCCCAGGCCGACAATTGCCGCATCGATCATCAGGAATCCTTCCCATCCATTTGCCGTCGGATTGCCTCTATCACCGAAGCGCTGTCGCTGTCCGCGCCGGAAAGCAGAATGGCTTTGCGAAGAAGCGAAGCCTGCGCTGTTGTAATTGGAAGCTCCAGGTCGTGCCGGTCGGCCTCCTTGAGAATCAGCTCGGCATCTTTCAAGGTTTGGGAAATTCGCGATTGCGGGCGGTAGTCTCGCGTCAGCATTTTTTCGCCCTTGGTATCCATCACTTTTGAATAGGCCGCCGATGCCCGCGCAGTGCGGAGAAATGCGTGGCCATCGAGGCCCATGTGTTCCGCGAGAACGATGCCCTCCGCCAACGCGGCTCTGTTACCCTGCAGGATCAAATTGATAGCGAGTTTAGCGCGATTGGCGTCCCCGATGTTTCCCGCAAGGACAGAATGTGGGCAAAGAATATCGATGATATTCCGGACGGACCTGATGGCCGCCGCGTCACCGGCAATCAGGCAGGTTGCCATCCCGGCACGCAATTCGCTGCTGGTCCCTGAGACCGGCATTTCGACGAAGGCCGATCCGATCGCACCGGCTCGTTCGGCGATCCGCACAATTTCCGCAGGACTGCAAGTCGTTGTGCAGATCACAACCGGCCGGTCATTTTCGTCAAGGCCTCCAAGAGCCTCCAAGGTCGTTTCGACCTGCGCTGCATCATAAACGGCGAGGAGGAGCGTGCGGCACCGACCCACAACCTCGTGTGCAGAAGCTGCAACCGATACGCCGGTCTCCTGCAGGGCGTTGCCGCGGGTCGGATCGCAATCGTAGCCGAGCACGCCGTAACCAGCCTCCACGAGCCGTTCGGCCATGGCTGAGCCCATTAAGCCAAGTCCAATTATTCCAATGGGTATCATCTCAGAGAAGTGCCTGATTACTTGGGTTCAATGCCTGCAGCCCGGGCATCTGCTGTCCACCGCGTGATTTCGCTGGCGATGAAAGCTCCGAATTCGGATGGTGGCATGGCGGAAACGGTCACGCCGACTCTTTCGAGCTTTGCGCGCGTGGTGGGCATCGACAGGAACCTCACGCTTTCTGCATGGATCTTTTCGACGATTGCGGTCGGCGTACCTGCCGGAGCGAGCAATCCGTACCAGATCGTGGCCTCGAAACCGGGCATCGCTTCGGCGAGCGGCGGAAGGCCGGGCGTGAGCTCGTTGGGCCCTGGCGAAGTGACGCCAATCCCCCGCAGCGTGCCGCCCTGCATCTGGGGGATGGCCAGTGAGAAGTCCGCAAACGCCAGATCGATGATGCCGCCCATAACGTCAGTGATGGCTTGGGGGACGCCTCTGTAGGAAGCCGCGACCACTGACATGCGCCCCCGGGTTTGCAACTGCGCGATCGATATTTGTGACGCGCCCGAGCCATATCCTGCCGTCATGTTTGGATGCGCGCGTGCATAATCCATGAACTGCGAAAGATTCCTCGCAGGAAAATCGGGTCTTACAACAAGCACCATTGCTGTCGTCACCGTCCGAATGATTGGTGTGAAGTCCTTGATCGGATCGTATGGAAGGTTTTTCAACATCGCGACGTTTGCTGCCTGCGTCGTATTCGTACCCATCAGCAGCGTGTAGCCATCCGGTGCACTGCGCGCGACCTCCTGTGCACCGATGCTGCCCAAGGCCCCCGTCCTGTTTTCAATGACGACGTTCTGGCCCCAAGTATCCTGCAGATGTTGTCCCAGCATGCGCGCCACCTGATCGGGTCCCGCGCCGGCGGGGAAGGGAACGATCAACCTGATCTGCCTCTTGGGATAGTCTTCGTCAGCAGCCCTTGCTGCGGAGCCCGGCGCTCCGGCGAATATCAGGAAAGCGAGCACTAGCAACCGCATCTTCATCCGACTTCCTCCGCGTACCGGAATCTCTTTTCGAACTCCTAGGAATACTTTATACGGACAAATGTGATCGATAGGCAAGCAGCTGCTTCAAAAACCCGGATTCGGGCTAGTCACCTGGTTTAAAATAACCGTACAAATAGGAGCGGGCCGTGGAAATCAGTGAATTGTATGCGCGGGGGCTGCAACGGCGTAAGGCGCTGTTCGGGGACGCCGACGTTGAAGAGCGGATGTCTGCGGCCGGAGAGTTTGGCGCTCCGCTCCAGAACATTATCAACTCCTATGTCTACGGCGACGTCTGGGAGCGGACGGGTCTCTCAAACGAAATCCGCAGCCTCATCATGCTGGCCATCACGGCCGCGAGCAATAAACCTGCGGAATTCCGTGTTCATGCGAAAGGCGCTCTGGCGAACGGATGTTCCCGAGAACAGATCCAGGACCTGCTTTTGCTCATCGCCATGTATTGTGGCGTTCCGGCCGCGATAGAGACCAATCGTATTGCCGCAGAAATATTCGGCCAGAGTTCTCCACCGGACGTCACGGAAACTACCTGAGAGACAACTTCGACCGAGCGAGAACTGCGGAAGCGGGGTCCCTCGGCTTCTTGGACAGTCTGGTCAGCTCAGAACTTCGGTTGACGACCGCATTCATTCCAAAAAGGCTTTTTCAATCTGGAGCGAGCAATGAAAGCAATCCCGACAGTCGATGGGCATCATCACATCTGGCGATTGAAGGATCTCAGCTGGCTGTCAGGTCCCAAGGTCGCAAGAATCTTCGGGCCTTACGAGCCCATCTGCAGGGATTATTCGATCGAAGAGTTTCGCAACGATGCTGCCGGCTCCAACGTCGTGAAATCCATCTATGTTCAGACCAACTGGCCCGCAGGGCAGAGCTACGACGAGGCTCTCTGGGTGCAGTCCGTGTCAGACGCCACAGGATGGCCACACGCCAATGTGGCCTATGCCGATCTTGCGGAGCCCGATGTCGGACAATTGCTGCGGCAGTTGAAGAAGCTTCCGGCCGTCCGCGGCATCAGGCAGCAACTGCACTGGCACGAAAATCCACAATACTGTTTCGCGCCGCGAGCGAACCAGATGAACGATGCCGATTGGCGCCGCGGGTTGTCCATGCTTGCAGAGCTGGATTTGCTGTTCGAGTTGCAGATTTTCACCAGCCAGATGACGGACGGTGCCAATCTAGCGAGGTCATATCCGGAGACGACATTTGTGCTGGAGCATGCGGGGATGCTTGAAGATACGTCGGTGACAGGCCGGCAGCGTTGGCGTGCCGGCATGATGGCCTTGGCCGAGTGCAAGAACGTCAGCGTGAAGCTTTCGGGCCTGGGCACTTTTGACCATGCCTATCGTTTTGAGACGATTGCGCCGATCATAATGGAAGCCGTTGCCATCTTTGGCGCAGAGCGCTGTCTGTACGGCAGCAATTTTCCGATCGAAAAGCTCTGGACGGACTATACGACTCTCTATCGGACTTTCAGAAAGGCTATTCAGCCACTGACCGAGAGCCAACAATTGAGTATCCTGCATGACACCGCGACGCGCCTATACAAGATCTGACGTAATTCATTTGAGATGGAACGAGATTGACCAGTCTCTGACGACGAACGCGCCAAGACAAGATCAGGCGGGGGTGCCTTGTTAGACCAGACATGCTTTCTCTTTCGATCGACGGGGCGTCCTCTCATTTGCCTCACAGTTCTTCCCCTGGCCGCCGACGCGTTGTCTCTCTTTTGAGGCAAGCGCGGCTGCCGAGCGGTGCGGGCATCTATCATCATTGCGGCTGGGGTCCACCCGCCTCCGAGAGCCTGAAACAGGCTTGTCGCGACGAGCAACTTTGTTAATCGTGCCTGCACCAGCGTGTTCCCGGCAGCGAAGAGCGTTTGCTGCGTCTGCAGAACAGTGATGAGATTGACGGTGCCGCCGCGCAACTGAGTTTCGACGACATCGAATACCGTCCGGGAATTGGTCACGGCCTCGGTTTGCAGCTGTTCCTGTAGAGTAAATTGCTTGAGAGCAACCAGCGCTTTCTCGGCATCGGCGAATGCGGAAAGCACCGCCTTGCGCCGATGATATAGTCGTGATGATCCATTCTGATGTTGCTATGCGATGGATGCATTCGGATTCGTGATTCATGAGGTCTGGATGCGGGCGCGGAAGCCTCAGATCGGACGGTCAATCTCAGCGTCAAGCTCCGAGAGGTCTTGAATGAGTATGGAAGAGCCGATTCTAGCGATGAGGCGCAGTGCTGCCAAATTCTGCAGAGATCCTTGCGCAGCTTGAGCACAGCTGCTCGACGAACCGTCCGGCAGGATCCGTTATTGTGACGTCCGCTCCTGTTACAGTGATTGCGCAGGCCAATTCATTCTGAAAATCAAACACAGGCGCGCAAATGGCTGCGAGGCCCGGTATCAATAACCCGCCCACCGCTGCAAATCCCTGCGCGCGTGTCGCTTCGACCCGCGACGCAAGCTCGTCTCGATCGATGGGAAGAGCATGTGCCGCCAATTCGCGCTCCACAACGGGCGACGTGATGCTTGGGTTAGAGAAGGCGAGATATACCAAACCTGTCGCCGATCGGGTCAATGGCAGGACCGAGCCCAGGCGCACCGTTGAGATGACAGGCGAGGGCCCCTGCTCGAGACGGACGACGACGGGCCCCCAGTCACCCCACACATTCAAGTGAACGGAAAGGCCGAGTTCGCGAGCGAGTTTCTCGGTGGCGCGGCCAGCCGCCTGGATGATGTCCGACTGCCCGATCGCTGCGAGACCAAGTCTCAGCGCCAAAGGTCCCAAATTGTATCGCCCGTTGTCATCCTGCCGCGCGATACCGATCCGAACGAGGCTCGCCATGTAACGATGCGCCTTGCTCGGGGGCATACCTGCTAAAGCGCTTAGTTGCTTCAGTGCAGTATCCTTCGGCGCGGTGCAAAGCACATCGATGAGCTGTCCTGCGATCTCAACCGACTGAATGCCTCTGCTCTCGGACTCGTTGTCCTCGCTAATGAAGTCATCGTCTGACAATTCATTCTCCTGATCCGCCAATGCGGTTCGCATCGTGCCAAATGACACGGCTATGAGGTGACTGCGCGTCTTGCCAGCCGAGCGGGCGTCCCGCTGAACGGCTGGATAGCGCCGATGGTCCTCAACGTTAGCGCTACACCACCATTTGTCCGCCGCCGCGCTGCCGCGAGATGTTGGTTGGCCTCGTTGATCGGAATTCAATCATTCACTATCGGACAACGAATACACATTGGTTAATTGAGATGCGGCGGAGCTGATGCGTTGTACTTTGGTGAAGTTAGATCGCCTAGGGAATTTGCACATCTTCGTGGGCGATCGATTCAAGGATCAACCTTCAGCGACGCTGCCGCTGCTGGTTGCCTGAGCCGCATCTCATTTTCGAGGGTAAGTCCGACGGTGAATTTGTGCGGCTGAGTTCTTGAGTCGCCCGTCGACTCGCAGCGGGCGCGTCCGGCTACGCGCGCCCGCTCGGACGGCTGACCGATATTCGGCGCAGGAATTGATGCCTTTGGCGTTCAGGGGCATTTGGCCAGGTGCAAAGCCCATCAGTGAATCGCCCATGACGTCCAATCCATTGGAACCTGAGACTGCTCGCATCGTCGTCAGCAGAGATAATTCACCGCTAGACAAAAGGTTTCCCTCGATATATGTCCCATTGGAAAATAGATTATACATTAGTGAATTATAAGGGAGGTATATACCGTGACATCTCCAGTCCGCGGACTTGCTCCGAAAAACTCCGACTTCCGCCTGCGGCTCGCCGAGGCAGGGGTGACGCCATTGTGGGATGTGATGGCGACGCTCGTGACCGAGCGGCCTCAACCGCAAGAGCGTGCTGTCCACTGGTCGTACGATGGTCTCAGGCCTCTGCTGTTGGAGGCGGGCCAGGCTGTTAGCGCCGAGCAGGCAGAACGGCGCGTGCTGATCCTGGAAAATCCCGGCCTGCCGGAGGGGCGGCGCGCAACCAACTCCCTTTATGCAGGACTCCAGCTTGTGCTGCCCGGCGAGATCGCGCCGGTGCATCGTCACAGCCAGTCCGCGCTTCGCTTCATCCTTGAAAGCTCTGGCGCCTACACCGCTGTGGATGGCGAAAAGGTGGTCATGAGCCCCTTCGATCTCGTTCTGACGCCAAGCATGCGATGGCACGAGCACGGCAACGAGACCGATGCTCCGGCAGTTTGGCTGGACGGGCTGGATATTCCAACGGTGCTCCATTTCAATTCCGGCTTCGCCGAGCGTGACCCGCATGAAGGGGCGCCGGCTTTCATTCCCGTGGGCGATAGTTCGCGTCGATACGGTCGAAACCTGCGGCCGGTCCGCGGGACGACTGCCGATCGCAACGTCCGCAATCACCCGCTGTTCCACTATCCCTATGCAGAGTGGCGCGAGGCGCTAGAGGACACGGCATTGAATTCCGCGCCCGATCCGCATGTCGGTTGCCGGATGGAGTTCATCAATCCGTTCACAGCCGGCCCCGTGCTGCCGACGATTTCCGCATTCGTTCAACGTGTTCCTGCGGGTATGTCGACGCGGCGTCTTAGGTCCACGGACGGAACCGTTTGGGTTGTCGTCGAAGGGCAGGGCAAAATGTCGGTTGGCGATAGCGTCTACGACCTCGCTATCCGCGATTTGATCGTGGCTCCCTCATGGCAACCGGTGCATTTCGAGGCGACGACCGACCTCATCCTGTTCGCCTATTCGGATAGGGGTGCACAGGAAAAGCTCGACCTCTGGCAAGAGAGGAAGGAATGACCCTGCCAGCGAAGGCGCGCCTACGTGCCGACCAGGTCCTTCCCCTGCCAAATTTCCCGTAGCCCAAACGCCAGCTGCTTACGCTGCGCGCAGTCGCCAACCGATGCTCTGCAGCATTCGGCGCTGCCGCTCTTCCAAATCGGAGCTGATAAATGAATCACAGTCTTGATAATGTATGGCCGGCCCCTCTTGTCGAAATTCAGGGCGGCGAAAGAGTGGCGCTGGGCCGTATCTTTTGCGTCGGTCGCAACTACGAGGCGCATGCGCGGGAGATGGGCAAGGATCCGGATCGGGATCCTCCGTTCTTCTTCACCAAATGGGCGGAGACGGCGGTTATCGGCGGAGGTGAGATCGCCTATCCAGCTGCAACCGAAAATTTTCATTACGAGGTCGAACTGGTCGCGCTCATCGGCGAGCCCGCATTTCGTGTGACGGCGAACAAGGCGTTGGATTGCGTGCGCGCCTATGCCGTAGGCTTGGACATGACCCGTCGCGACCTGCAGCTGAAGGCGCGTGGCGAAGGCCGACCGTGGGACACGGGCAAGAACTTCGAGCAATCGGCCCCCTTGGGAACGTTTCATCGGGTCTCCGATGTGGGGCACCTCGACCGCGGGAGCATCCGGCTCACGGTCAACGGTGAAGTCAAGCAAGAGGCTGACCTCTCCGACATGATATGGTCCGTTCCGGAGATACTGCATTTTCTGTCCGAACTCTATCCGCTCCGGCCAGGTGATGTCGTCATGACGGGTACGCCGGCTGGTGTCGGGCCGGTTGTGCCTGGAGATCGGCTGTTCGCGACGATTGACGGTTTGTCCTCGCTCGACGTGACGATCGGTGCACGTATATGAGTTCGCCGTCCGCGGTCGATGTGAGTGACGCCTCACTCTACAACTGGCCTTACTCCTCCGCGTCCTATCGCGTTCGCATTGCGCTTGCTCTGAAGGGGCTGCGGCCAGAGCGGATCATTGACATCAATTTGCGCAACGGTGAACAACAACAGCCTCAGTATATGGCTGTGGCGCCGCAAGGTCTCGTTCCGGCTCTGCGTTTTGCCGACGTGACGCTCACCCAATCGCTCGCGATCATGGAATGGCTCGAGGAAGTTTCTTCCGAGCCCCCGCTTCTGCCGAAAGATCCACTCGCAAGGGCGCGTGTGCGTGCATTCGCACTCACCATTGCGTGCGACATTCACCCCATCAACAATCCACGTGTTCTGAACTACCTCCGTCAAGAATTCGCGCGGGATGAACCGGACATCACCAAATGGTACAGGCATTGGGTCGAGGCCGGCCTTGCTGCCTGTGAGCGGCTGGTAACGGAGGCACGCAATCCAACAGATATTTTCTGTTTCGGAACGGTACCAACGATCGCCGACATCTGTCTGGTGCCGCAACTCTACAATGCGCGGCGATTCCAATGCGATCTTTCATCCTGCCCGACGCTCGTGGCCATAGACGAGGCGGCCTCACAGGTCCCCGCCTTCGCCGCAGCACATCCGGAGCAGAATCCAGCACTGACGGTGTAGGGGCGGCGCGACCCTGCCCCCAAGCCAATCGACGCACAACACACGAAGCGAGAATGCTCGCCAGAGGGAGGTATCGCATGACACATAGCGAAGTTGCTCGTCACTGGATCGGTGCCGAATGGGTCGACTCTCCGTACCATCGCCAAAGCATTAATCCCGCCACCGGTGAGGTTATCGGCGTCTACGCCGACGGTGGGGTTGCCGAGGCCGGCGCGGCCATTGCTGCTGCGCGCACCGCGTTCATAGATACGACATGGAGGAAAGACAGAGCGTTACGTTCCCGCGTCCTCAATGAACTTGCAGATTTGTTCGAGACTCATTTTCAGGAATTGAGTCGTCTGCTCACGCTCGAAAACGGCAAGGTCCGCGGCGAAGCAGATTTCGAGATGTCGCTCGTCGCGCCCAAGCTGCGCTACTATGCGGCTTTGGCGCTTACCGACGCAGGAAGGGCGCTTCAGGCTCGGCCGGGTCGTTTCTCGATCGTCCTGCGCGAGCCAGCCGGTGTGGCTGGGCTGATCGTGCCATGGAACTCCCCCGTCATCCTACTCGTGCGATCGCTCGCCCCGGCTTTAGCCGCGGGGGCGACCGCCGTCGTCAAAATGCCGGCCCAAACCGCTCAGGTGAACGCCAAGATCGCCGAGGTGATCGCTCAGGCACCGTCACTACCGACCGGTGTCGTCAACATTTTCACGGAACACGGTAGCGAGGGCGCGCGACTGATCGTCGAGTCGCCCGATGTGCCGGTCATCAGCTTCACGGGCAGCACTGCAACGGGGCGGATGATCAGCGCCGCGGCCGCAAAGCAGCTCAAGGCCGTCGGGAATGAGCTGGGCGGAAAGACGCCCATCGTCGTCTTCGACGATGCCGACGTGAACGCATTGCTACCCGTTCTCGAGAAAGCAGTCACCGTGTTCGCGGGGCAATTTTGTATGACGGGGAGCCGTCTGCTCGTTCAGCGCGGGATTGCCGACAAGGTCAGAGACGGGATCTCTGCGCGGCTCGAACGGGTCCGCGTAGGACCTGGAAGCGACCCTGCAAGTGATATGGGGCCAATGATCGACAAGCAGAACGTCGAGCGGGTCGACAACATCGTGAGGGATGCGATTGCCTCGGGTGCACGGAGTATCGTGCGAGGCGGCCCCGTGAGCGATGGACCTCTCGCCGGCGGGGCGTTCTACCGGCCGACGCTCCTGGAAGTCAGCGGGAACATGCCGATCGTCGCGCAGGAAGTCTTCGGGCCGGTTCTGGTGATGCAGGTATTCGATACCGAAGCCGAGGCAATTCAGCTGGCGAATGCCACCGAGTATGGCCTCGCTGCCAGCGTTTGGTCGCGCGACGCGGACCGACCACTGCGGGTCGCTTCCGAAATCGATGCGGGCACCGTCTGGATCAATGAATGGGCTTCGGTTCTCGACGAGTTCGAGGAAGGCGGATTCAAGCAAAGCGGCATCGGCCGCTTGAATGGCCTTGCTGCACTCGAACTATTCCTCGAATCAAAACACATCACTCAGAACGTCTCCGGCCGAATTTCCGAACAGATCTAGTACGGCGCCGAAAAAACGCATGCCGTTTTCCAGACGGCATCATGCTCTAACGCTTTTGACTCGATCACGTTCATGCTTTCGGATCACTACAATCCAAAAGCATGAATGCGATCGAGGCGAGGAGTAGAAAAAAAGAAAGATTGGGAGGACTCGTCAATGACACGTACGGTCGATATTAATCCGGTCATCGATCAAGCCGCGATACGATTGATCCACATCCAAGTACTTGCGATCAATATTCTCGTCGCCTTAGTCGACGGCTTCGACAATCAGGCGCTTGCTTTCACTGCTCCCGCGATAGCTGCGGATTGGGGCATATCCATCATCTCCTTCGCGCCAGCATTCAGCAGCGGACTTGCGGGCATGATGTTCGGGTCGCTCATGTTCGGTGAAATCGCCGATCGGCTGGGGCGACGGTTCGTTTTCGTGTGGGCAACTGCTCTTTTCGGATGCGTGACACTAATCACGCCGATGGCGGAAACAGTCACGCAACTGCTGGTGCTTCGGTTCGTGGCCGGCCTTGGCCTGGGCGGTCTTCCGACGGTGATGGCTTCGCTCGTGAGCGAATACGCGCCCAAACATCGTCGCGCGACGTTTGGCAACTGGGCGTTTATCGGGATACCCGGCGGCGGCTTCCTTGGTGGGCTGCTGGCGTCTTACCTCATTCCCAATTTCGGTTGGCAGAGCGTCTATTGGCTCGGCGGAGCCAGCGCTCTTTGCGTCGCGGCCGTTGCCGCGTTCGCAATGCCGGAGTCGCTCGCATTCCTCTTGCGCAAAAAAGGCGATCAGGGTCGTGCGCGTGCGATCTTGTCGAAGGTTGCCCCGGAGCATGTGATCGAGCGTGACAGCGTGCTGATCGCGGGTCCTGACGAGACTGTCAAGACCTCGATCGTCGGTGTCTTTCGTGACGGCCGCGCCGTCATGACGGTGCTGTTCTGGATCTCCGAGATCATTCTGCTGATGGGCTTCTATTTCCTCGTCAACTGGATTCCCAGTCTGCTGGCACGTAGCGGTTTGTCCATGCAAACGGCGGTTCTGGGATCGGCGGTACTCAACATCGGCGGTATTCTTTTTGGTCTTTTCATTGGACGGCTCTGCGATGGCTTTGGTGCTCGACGGATTGTGAGCGCAACATTTCTGCTCGGGGCGGCGTCCTTGTTCCTCGCGACACACGCTGGCGGTAACGTCGCAATTCTCATGTCGGCGATTTTCCTCGCGGGCGGCGCTTGGATCGCCGGGCAATCAGCAATCGTGGTGCTGATCGCCAATAATTATCCGACGACTGTCCGCTCCATTGCGGTCGGCTGGGCTCTCACAGTCGGTCGAATCGGCGCCATCGCGAGTCCCGCGATCGTGGCTGTTCCTCTTGGCTGGGGCTGGGAGGCGAAAGACATCCTGCTGTTGCCGGTCCTCCCGGCCATCGTTGGGGCAATCCTGGTGCATTTCGCCAGACCCTACGGCCGCCGGAAGGACCTGCCCGAACTTGCTGTAACCCCTGGTTATCGATGAAATGAACATGCACCAGAACAACAGAAAGCCTGCGTCGGTCACCGTCAGGCAGGCCACCATCGATCTATTGCGTGCGCTTGATATGACGACCGTCTTCGGAAATCCCGGATCGACGGAGCTCGCCTTCCTTCACGACTGGCCTGATGACTTCCGCTATATTTTGGCGCTGCAGGAAGCGTCGGTCGTCGGAATGGCGGATGGCTATGCCCAGGCGACCGGACGCGCCGCTTTCGTCAATCTTCATTCGGCGGCGGGTGTCGGCAACGCGCTCGGCAACATCTTCACGGCCTATCGCAATCAGACGCCCTTGGTCATCACGGCCGGTCAGCAGGCGCGCAGCCTGCTCAACCTTGATCCCTATCTCGGTGCCGACCGCGCCACGGAGTTCCCGCGCCCCTACGTCAAATGGAGTTGTGAGCCGGCCAGGGCGGAGGACGTGCCTGCGGCAATTGCCGAAGCCTATTACATGGCGATGCAAAAGCCGTGCGGGCCAACCTTCGTGTCGATTCCCGCCGACGACTGGTCCTGCTCGACCTTTCCGGTGGCGCCCCGCAAGGTCGCTCGGGCTTTTGCACCAGACCCGGCTCTCCTTGCCGAACTAGCCGCGGCCATCAACGGGAGCGAACGGCCGGTGTTCGTCGTGGGACCCGCCATCGATCGTGACGGCGCGTTCGAACTCGCAGTGGCTTTGGCCGAGCGGGTCAATGCTCCGGTCTGGGAAGCGCCGACAGCGAGTCGCGCCAACTTCCCGGAAGACCATCCGCTCTTCGCGGGCTTTCTGCCCGCGATCCCTGAGAAATTATCGCAGATCCTCGAAGCCTACGACCTGATCGTCGTCCTGGGCGCACCGGTGTTCACCTTTCATGTGCCTGGCGACGCCAATGTGTTTCGCTCGGATGTACCGATCTATCAGATCGTAGACGATGCTTTCGCGGCGGCCCGGGCGCCGAGTGCGACGAGCATCCTCGGCACGATGAAGTTGTCCCTTTCGGCGTTGCTTGATCTGCTTCTACCAAGCTCGCGCCCGCGCACTCCTGTGAGGCCGGCGCCGCCCGCGGTCGCGGCTCGCGATCCGATCCCGATCGAGTTCGTGATGCAGTCCCTGTCGCAAGTCGTCCCGGCTGAAACCATCATTGTCGAAGAGGCACCGTCTCATCGCCCGGCCATGCAGCGATTTCTGCCGATACGACGGAGTGGTGGCTTTTATACGATGGCGAGCGGCGGCCTCGGTTACGGCCTGCCTGCTGCCGTGGGCATAGCGCTCGCCAAGGGTCGCCGCGTGATCTGCCTGATCGGTGATGGCTCCGCCATGTACTCGGTGCAAGCCTTATGGACCGCCGTCCAGCAAGCGCTGCCGCTCACGGTCGTTGTTCTTAATAATCGGGGCTATGGCGCCATGCGTGCTTTCAGCAAGATCATGCAGAGCAAGTATCCGCCCGGCATCGATGTACCGGGAATAGATTTCACCACTCTCGCCGCGGCATTCGGCGGTGAGGGGACGCGCGTAACTCGAGCGGAGGATTTGCCGAACGCATTAGCCGCGTCTCTCAGGCATGACGGCCCGCATCTCGTCGAGATCATTGTGGATCCGGATACTGGCGCGGTCTACTGACCGGAGTGAATCAAATTGACCCGGATCGTAGCCGACTGCTGCCCGTCGCCGCGTGGCGGGTACGCCCGGAGCAGAACAATGTAGGTAACGGCGCTGCCCGGCGTCGCGCTCAACAGATTCGCCGGGAGCATGGTGCGGGACTACGCGTGGCCGACTACGGCTGGATCAATGCGGCCTCTTGGGAAATGCGCTTTATCAGCCAGCATGCAGCAGGACCGGGCACTTTCTGGGCGCGGTGAACCGCGTACAGGGGATATGGTCGCTTGCGCCACTCGGCCAACGGCAGCGGGACCAGCCGCCCCGCCCGAATATCGTCGTCCACCGCAGCGGCAGGCATGTTGCCCCATCCGACTCCGGCCAGGAGCAAGGCATGCTTGACGCTCAGATCGGAAACACGCCAGGTGTCGGCGGCAAGAACAGCGAAGTCGCGCCCTTCCGACAGGCGAGAGCGATCGGCCAGGACCAGTTGGGTATGCTTGCGAGCCATCGCGCTGGGAATGGCATCGACACTTTGCGCTAGTGAATGCGATGGCGCTGCAACCGGGATGAGCGACGTCGATCCTATGCAGCACTGGTCCAGCCCATCGACCGCGTAGAACAACGGCCCGCTGATCCCGATCGTGCACGTGCCGTCGAGGACGCGTGTGGCAACGCCTCCGAGCGTTTCGACATGGAGCCGCAACCCGACAGCGGGGAAGTTCGCGTGAAAGTCGGCAAGAGACCCGACCAGCAGCTGCATTGGCATCATGACGTCAACCACAAGGGCAATTTCTGCCTCAAGTCCGGACTGCAGGCCGTTTATGCGAGCGCATAGCTGGTCCATTCCCGCGGCTATCGTGCGAGCGTTCGCCAGAACGGCCCGTCCGGCATCCGTGAGTGTTGGACGACGCGTGGTGCGATCGAACAGCGGAACGCCACCAAGTTGATCTTCGAGATTTGAAATTGTGTAGCTGATGACGGATTGACGACGATTCAGTCGCCGGGCAGCTGCAGAGAATCCGCCTTCTTCGACAACCGCGATGAAGACCTTCAATTGCTCGAACGTGGGGGGCGCCGCTGGCATATCGATGATGTTGATCGTTACGATTTAACTTATGTGCCTTCCGCGCAAAGTATCTTCGACGTAGGTGTCGAGGCAACGGTCTGGCGTATCGATGACAAGAAAATGAACGAATACGCCGAACTTTCTGCTGGAGCAAAGACAATGAGCCTTTCGAGACGTCGCCTTTTCGAAACGACGGTTGGACTTGGCGCTGCGGCGCTTACTATGCATCCGCGCTCCGTCTTGGCCCAAAATGCTGCAACATCTTCCAAGCCAGCTTTGGCCTCGCCGACTTATCGCGCCAGTACTGAAGATCATCCGGTTTCGATCATCAACCTCGATTTGCTGGAGCAGCAGGCGCAGGGGAAATTGACTGAATTCGCCTATGCATTCGTATCGGGAGGCGCCGGCGACGAATGGACGCTCCGGGAAAACCGCCGCGCCTTTGAAGACTTTCCGATCATGCCCCGGATGCTGTCCGGCGTTGACGCAAAGTCGGTCGATCTCAAGACCAGGCTTCTTGATGTCGATCTGCCGTTTCCCATTATCGTCGCGCCGATGGGGGTGCACGGGGTTGTTCACGAGCAAGGCGAGGTGGCCACGGCAGCCGGGGCAGGTGCGGCCGGCACGCTCTACCAATGCTCGGGCGCCTCAAACCGAACGATGGAGGAGATCGCGCGAGCGACGTCGGGACCGAAGTGGTTTCAGATCTACTTCAACCGCGACGTCGGGGTGACGCGGTCCCTGCTGCAGCGGGCGCGGCAAGCAGGCTTCACCGCAATTATCCTGACCGTGGATGCCACCGGCCCCGGGCGCAGTGAGCGCGTCGCCCGGATAGGCGGACGGTTCCCGGACAGCCTCACCTTCGGCAATCATGATCCCCGCTTCGGCGGCACAGGCAATTTCTACAACCAGAAGAAAAATGTCACCTGGGACGACATCGCCTTCTGCCGGGACGTCTCGGGCTTGCCCGTGGTGGTCAAAGGCATCTTGCGGCCTGACGATGCGGTCCAGGCCGTCAAAGCGGGCGCGGTCGCCATTCAGGTCTCGAACCACGGTGCTCGCCAGCTCGACGGACTCCCGGCGAGCGTGACGGCGCTACCCGCAATAGCAGACGCGCTGGGCGGACAGACACCAATCATTTTCGATAGCGGCATCCGAAGAGGCGTCGAAATATTTCGCGCGCTCGCGCTCGGAGCGACCGCTGTCGCCATCGGGCGTCCGGTCCTCTATGGCCTCGGACTTGGCGGCTCCGCAGGGGTCAAGAGCGTCATTGATTTTCTTGGCGATGAACTGAAGGGCGCGATGGTATTCGCCGGCGCCAAAAGCATCGCCGCAATCGATCGCGGCAGTGTCGCTCTTTCGCGTTCGGCTTCCGCTTCGCGTCGAGGCTAGCCGAACAGCGGGTGAATGCAATCGTTCCTCGGACCGGATGAGAAACCACGGCCTCCCGCCGTGAGCGATCGGCTGTCCCGGGATTCAGCATCTAGATTCGCAATAAAGGAGAAGCAGTAATGGTAAAGTTGATATCCGCTCTGGCGGCGGCGTTAGTGAGCGCCGCCGCGCTCACCCCGCTCACCGCATTCGCGGCAAGCGATACCGGCGAGGCCGTCCCGCGCGCGCAATATACCAACCGGGAGATTCTACCCGATCCCACCGCCGCAGCCTGTTCGAGCACGCCACGAACCCTCACTCAGGTCAGTGGCAACGTTTACCGGCACACCAACACAGCGCTGCCTGCGCTTCACAGCGGCCTCGTCCTTATCACCAATGAGGGCGCGCTGGTGATTGATCCGGCGCTGACCTGCACGGCGACCTGGCTGCGTGACGAGATCAAAAGCCGCTTCGGTGTCGGCATCAAATACGTCGTCTATACGCACGGCCACTTCGACCATATCGCAGGCTCCCAGGTGTTGCAGCAAGACGGTGCCATCGTCGTGGCCCAGCGAAACGCACTCGAGGCGATTGTCGGGGAGCGGCTTCCCGTTGCCGTGCCGGACAAGGTGTTCGATCGCAAAATGACCATTACGCTCGGTGGTGAAACGGTGGAGCTTCACCACATTGCACCGAGCCATTCGAACAGCATGACGCTGGTGTACTTCCCGAAGGAAAAGGCGCTCCAGTGCACGGATATCTGCGAGGCCAAGACGCTTCCGTACATGGATTTTCTCGATTTTTACTATGATGGGTGGATCGAGTCTCTGGACTGGGTGCTGAAGCAGGACGTGCAATACATCGACGTCGGGCATTATGAACTTTCGAACAAGGATGACCAACGAGCGCTGCGGGAATACATGATAAGCCTGCATGACCAAGTGCTCGCACTTATCCGCAAGGGCGAAAGCTGGGACCAGATCTGGCGCCACGTGACCTTCAAAGACGAATACAAGGCCTGGTTCGGATATGCATTCATGCGGGTCCCGAACATCGAAGGCATGTATCGCTGGGTCAGCAATCGTAGAAGGGGCGTTTGGTGAGTCGCGCTTCGGTGAGTTCACCCATTCGGACGTAAGGGTGCTAGCTACCCTGGTCGATCTCGATAGCTATTGCTCGATCATGGATTGGCCGATGCGAATAGCGCCAGGAAGATGCTGCCGAGCTTGACGGGCATGATCCGGACCACCGGCATTCCTGTCGCTGCCGTCCAGTGACGGGTGCGCCCGAGGTCGGGGCGGCATTTGAACCAACAACGAAATCAGCCTGAGGTCTGACAAGACCCCAGGCTGATTTTGCGATGGACTGAACCGTAGAGATTAGCCGAACTGGTTCATCGTATTGTGCGCGCCGCCCGCCTTCAGGGCTGCCTCGCCGGCGAAGTATTCCTTGTGATCGTCGCCGATGTCCGAACCAGCCATGTTCTGGTGGCGGACGCAGGCGATGCTCTGGCGGATCTCGGCGCGCTGGACGTTCTTGACGTAACCCAGCATGCCCTGTTCGCCGAAATACTCCTTGGCGAGGTTGTCGGTTGACAGTGCAGCCGTGTGATAGGTCGGCAGCGTGATCAGGTGATGGAAGATGCCGGCGCGCTTGGCCGAATCCGCCTGGAAGGTGCGGATCAGCTCGTCGGCTTCCTGTGCCAGCGGCGTGTTGTCATATTCGGCCTTCATCAGTTCGGCGCGATTGTACTTGCTGACATCCTTGCCGGCTTCCTTCATCGCGTCATAGACCTGCCAACGGAAGTTGAGCGTCCAGTTGAACGACGGCGAGTTGTTGTAGGCCAGCTTCGCATTCGGGATCACTTCACGAATGCGATCGACCATCTTGGCGATCTGCTCGATATTCGGCTTTTCGGTCTCGATCCACAGCAGGTCGGCGCCGTTCTGCAGCGAGGTGATGCAGTCGAGCACGACGCGGTCCTGGCCGGTGCCTTCGCGGAACTGGTACAGGTTGCTGGGCAGACGCTTCGGACGCATCATCTTGCCATTGCGGTTGATGATGACGTCTCCGTTCTTCGCGTTGTCAGCGGTGATCTCCTCGCAATCCAGGAAGCTGTTGTACTGGTCGCCGAGGTCGCCCGGCTTGTGGCTGACAGCGATCTGCTGCGTCAGACCGGCACCGAGCGAGTCCGTGCGGGTGACGATGATGCCGTCTTCGACGCCCATTTCGAGGAAGGCGTGGCGGCAGGCGCGAATCTTCGCGAGGAAGACTTCGTGCGGCACGGTCACCTTGCCGTCCTGATGGCCGCACTGCTTCTCGTCCGAGACCTGGTTTTCGATCTGCAGCGCGCAGGCGCCGGCCTCGATCATCTTCTTGGCCAGAAGATAAGTTGCTTCCGCATTGCCGAAGCCGGCGTCGATATCGGCGATGACCGGAACGACGTGGGTCTGGAAGTTGTCGATCTTCTCGATCAATGCTGCTTCCTTTGCCTTGTCGCCAGCCTTGCGGGCTGCGTCGAGGCTGCGGAAGATGTCGTTGAGTTCGCGCGAGTCGGCCTGACGCAGGAAGGTGTAGAGCTCTTCGATCAGCGCCGGCACCGAGGTCTTCTCATGCATCGACTGATCCGGCAGCGGGCCGAATTCGGAGCGCAGCGCTGCGATCATCCAGCCTGACAGATACAGGTAGGTGCGGTCGGTGGTGCCGAAGTGCTTCTTGACCGAGATCAGCTTCTGCTGCGCGATGAAGCCGTGCCAGCAACCGAGCGACTGGGTATACTTGGTGGTGTCCGCATCATAGGCCGCCATGTCGGCACGCATCAGCGACGCGGTGTAGCGTGCGACGTCGAGGCCGGTCTTGAAGCGGTTCTGCAGGCGCATGCGTGCGACGGCTTCGGCGGTGACGCCGTTCCAGGTGTCCTTGGTCTTGAGTAGCGCCGACGCCGCCTCGATTTCGCTCTGATAGGAGCCCGTGCCGAGGATTGTCTGGTTGCTGATCCCGCGTGGCTGGAAGTTCATTGTCTCGATCCCTTTGGCTGACGAAAAACCTGTCCCTGGTTGTAAGGGCGGGATCGCCAGTCGCTAGACGGAACGCAGATAACTTGTCATACTTTACAAATTATGCGTGTAATTCTGTAAGATAATTACAAGATGTGGGAGGGCGCAGATGGCTACCTCGGTTGGGCGTTCTGTCTTCATGGGTCCCCGATTGCGGCGGCTTCGGCGCGATTTGGGCCTGACTCAGGCCGATATGGCGGCAGATCTCGAAATATCCGCACCCTATGTCGCGCTGCTGGAGCGCAACCAGCGGCCGATGACGGCCGACATGCTGCTGCGGCTGGCCCGCACCTATACGATCGATCTTGCCGATCTCGCCGGCGACGGCGGCGCCGACAATACGGCGCGGATGCAGTCGATCCTGAAGGAGCCGATGTTTTCGGACATCGATATCCCCGCGCTCGAAATCAGCGATCTCGCGGTCAGCTATCCCGGCATGGCCGAAGCGTTCCTGCGGCTCTACACGGCCTATCGCGAGGAACAGCTTGCGCTGGCGGACCGGCGCGCGCCGGCGCTCGCGGGCAGTGCATCGCAAGCGGCTGGCGAAGGCTATGATGCCAATGATCCCGTGGCCGAGGTCAGGCGATTTCTCGCGGCGCGCCGCAACAATTTCGCGGGTCTCGATGACGCAGCCGAACGGCTCGTGCAGGCGACGGCCGGTCCGGGCGGTTTCGTCGAGCGTCTCAAGACCCGACACAAGCTGCAAGTGCGCTATCTGCCGCCGGACGTCATGCTCGGCTCGGTGCGACGACTGGATCTGCATCGCAAGCAATTGCTGCTTGAGGACTCGCTCGACACCGCCAGTCTCAACTTCCAGCTCGCCCAGCAACTCGTCTATCTCGAAATGGAAAACGAGATCGGCACAGCGCTGGAAGACGGCCAGTTCACCACCAAGAGTGCCGAACTTCTGGCACGCCGTGCACTCGCGGGCTATGCCGCCGCGGCGCTGATCATGCCCTATGCGGCTTTCGCGCGCGCCGCCGAGACGCGTCGCTATGATCTCGAAGCGCTGGCGCGCCAATTCGGCGCCAGCTTCGAGCAGACCGCGCATCGCATCACCACCTTGCAGCGGCCGGGTGCGGAGAAAGTCCCGTTCTTCCTGATCCGGGTCGATCCCGCCGGCAATATTTCAAAACTGCTCGATGGCGCGGGCTTTCCATTCGCCAAGCACGGCGGTGCGTGCCCGCTGTGGTCGGTGCATGACGTTTTCAAAACGCCGCGCCAGATCGTGACACAGTGGCTGGAATTGCCGGATGGCCAGCGTTTTTTCTCCATCGCCCGCACGGTCACGGCCGGCGGAGGTGCCTACGGCGCACAGCGCGTGGAGCGCGCGATTGCCATCGGTTGCGCTGCGGAGCATGCGGGGCAGTTGATCTACACCCGCGATGCGTCGGCGCCGCGCGCGGATGCGCCGACGCCAATCGGCGTCGCATGCCGCGTCTGCCACCGTCCACGCTGCGCTGCGCGCTCGGCGCTTCCGATCGGGCGCGAGTTGTTGCCGGATGATTTCAGGACGCTGAACGTTCCGTTCGGCTTCTCGGCGGACTGAAGCGGCGTCAGGCCTGCTCCGCGGGCACTTCCTCGGCATTGGGATCGCCGGGTGCCGTCGCCCAAGCTAACTCAACGAGCGTCACGATGCGCCGACCGGCGCCGTCGAGCTGGCACACGATGAGACCTTGCTCCTCGATGTAACTGAGCAGGCGGCGCGCACGGCGCAGGGAGTGCGAGCCATAGGCGCGGGCAATCGCTGCGTCGCTCGGGCATGGCCATCCTTCCTTGGCGGCGCGGGCGATCATCATGAAGACGCCTTGCATGTCGTCGGGAAGGATCGAGGCGCGGACGGAGACGTCCTGCCAGCCGTCATCATCTGCCATCTCGGAGCCGAGGCCGGCGCGGGCCCGCGTCAGCATGCGACGGAAGTCATCGAGGTCCGGCACGGCGGCACCGAGCCCCTCGATCCGGCAGCGGACCACGAATTCCTGATAGAGCACGCCGACGACCCGAAATCCTGCATCGGGTTCTGCCATCAAGGCTTGCAACACGCGGTCGACGCGCTCGCGCCGCGCAGCCAGTTCCTCGGCGCTGATTGGCGTCTCCGGTACATCGGGCCGAACCTCCAGCGCGGCGGACTTTGCCGCCATGAGCTGACCAAGCAGATCTGGTGATGACGGCGCGCGGCGCTGCGCCCGGACGGGCTCCGGCGGCGGCGCTGCGAGAATCGTCGCGCGCACGTCGTCGAGTGTCGCTTCAGGCAGCGGCATCAGGCGCGGCGTCGCATTGCGCGGGCTGGTCTCGGTTGTGCCGATGCGCAGTCCCAGCGGTCGGCGGGAGAGGGCGGGGCCGAGCGCCATGAATTGCCCGCGCTCGAGGTCGCGGAAGGATTCGGCCTGTCGCCGCTCCATGCCGAGGAGATCGGCGGCGCGCGCCATGTCGATATCGAGGAAGGTGCGGCCCATCAGGAAGTTCGATGCTTCGGCCGCGACATTCTTGGCGAGCTTCGCCAGTCGTTGCGTGGCGATGACGCCGGCAAGCCCGCGTTTGCGGCCGCGGCACATCAGGTTGGTCATGGCGCCGAGCGAAAGCTTACGCGCTTCGTCCGACACCTCGCCCGCGACGGCCGGGGCGAACAGCTGCGCCTCGTCCACCACCACGAGCATCGGATACCAATGGTCGCGGGGCGCGTCGAACAGTCCACCGAGAAAGGCGGCGGCGCGGCGCATCTGATTCTTGGCATCCAGCCCTTCGAGATTGAGCACCGTGGAGACGCGGTGCATGCGCGCGCGCTCGCCGGCGACCTGCAACCCGCGTTCGGTGTGCGCCTCGGCATCGATCACCAGATGACCGAAACGCTCGGCCAGAGAGACGAAATCGCCTTCGGGATCGATGATGGTCTGCTGCACCCAGGGGGCGCTCTGTTCGAGCAGCCGGCGCAGCAGATGCGATTTTCCGGAACCCGAATTGCCCTGCACGAGCAGGCGCGTCGCCAGCAGTTCCTCGAGGTCCAGAGCCGCCGGGGCGCCTGACGTCGTCTGCCCCATCTCGATCGCAACGGTCATGTCTCGACTCAGGTCTCCTTGCGGAGACGGCTTACCAACCCGACCGCAGTGCGTCGAGCGGCGTACGGCCGATTGCTCGGAATTCCGCACGGCTTTACGAAAGGCTGTGGAGGTGGCCCGATATTGACCGTTGCGCAGGCCACGTGCGTGAGTCGATCACGTGCGTCACGCCCTGCCTTTCAGCGATCCGTCGATTGCAGACGCGAGGGCCATGATGACCGATAAGACTGCGTTTGTCGGATCGAAGCGCTTACGACGCCTTCTTCGCCCGCATCAGATCCGCGAACCGCTTGAACAAGTAGTGCGAGTCGCGCGGACCGGGGGAAGCCTCCGGATGGTACTGAACCGAGAACACCGGCTTGCCGTCGAGCTGGATGCCGCAATTGGATCCGTCGAATAGCGAGATGTGGGTCTGCGTCGTGCCCTTGGGCAGCGTCGCTTCGTCCACCGCGAAGCCGTGGTTCATCGAGGTGATTTCCACCTTGCCGGTGGTCTCGTCCTTGACCGGATGATTGGCGCCGTGATGGCCCTGATGCATCTTCTTGGTCCTGGCGCCGACCGCGAGGCCGAGCATCTGGTGACCGAGGCAGATACCGAATATGGGCACGCCGGAATCGATCACCTGCTTGATGACAGGCACGGCATATTTGCCGGTCTCGGCGGGATCGCCCGGGCCGTTCGACAGGAACACGCCGTCCGGCTTCAGCGCCATGATCTCTTCTGCCGAGGTCGTGGCCGGAACCACCGTGACCTTGCAGCCTTCGCCTGCCAGCAGGCGCAGGATGTTGCGCTTGATGCCGTAATCGATGGCGACGACGTTGAATTCAGGATTGGTCTGGCGGCCGAAGCCCTTTTCCCATTCCCAGGGAGTCTCGTCCCAGGTGAAGCGCTGGGCGGAGGTCACCATCGGCACCAGGTCCATGCCTTCGAGGCCGGGCCATTCGCGCGCTTCTTCCTTGAGGCCGTGCAGGTCGAACTTGCCGTCCCTGGCATGGGCAATCACCGCATTGGGCATGCCCTTGTTGCGGATCAGTGCGGTCAGGGCGCGGGTGTCGATGCCGGAAATGCCGATGATGCCGCGCGCCTTCAGCCAGGCGTCGAGATGGCGCGATGAGCGGTAATTCGACGGGTCGGTGATCGCCGAGCGCAGGATCACGCCGCGGGCGCCTGGCGTCGCCGCCATGTTCACCGTCTCGATATCCTCGTCGTTGGTGCCGACATTGCCGATATGCGGGAAGGTGAAAGTGATCAGCTGTCCGGCATAGGAGGGATCGGTGAGGATCTCCTCATAACCGGTCATCGCCGTGTTGAAGCAGACTTCGCCCACGGCCTGGCCTTCCGCACCGAGGCCGAAGCCTTCCAGCACGGTGCCATCGGCGAGCACGAGGAGCGCGGTCGGTTTGTGGTCCGGCCAGGCTGGGGATGTTTCTGAGGGGGTCATGAGGGGACTACATAGTCCCGGCGTCTGCCGCCGTCAAAGCCGGAACCGCCGGATTCACACGTCAAGTGCCATCGGCCGCGTTTGGGGCGGGGAGCGTAGCTCCGCCGGAGGGGCCGAATGGCCCGTGGTGGAGGAAAAATATCTCAACCAGACCGTGCTGCGGCATGTCGGTTGTCCGGTGAATCCGACACACCGATACCGCGTAACTCGCAGAATAAGACGTAGAATCAAACAATTATAAATCCGAGCGCTTGCCGGAGGTAACTTTCGCCGCTAGCAATCTACAGCTTCGCCTATTTCCGGATATTTCAGTGCAGTTGGATTATTTCGCCAGGATGGCTGCGCGGTCGGCCGTTGCGCCAGCGCGATGGCGCAGGCCTTTTCTGACCTGGCTTGATGGGATCGAGAAGGGCTGGACGATCCCTGCGCTGATCGCTGGTTTTGCGTCGATCTGGCTGCTGTTTCTCGTCATCGCCTATCAGAGCGGCGACCTGCATGCAGATGCGCTGGAAACCTGGAGCCTCGGCCGCGAATTCGCATGGGGCTATCCCAAACATCCGCCGCTGATGGGCTGGGTCGCGTGGCTGTGGACGCTGGTTTTCCCGCTCACCGACTGGTCGTTCCAGTTGCTGTCGATGACCAATGCGGCGGTGGCGCTCTGGGCCGTCGATCTGATTGCGCGGCGCTTCGCGCGGGGCGATTCGCGGGCCGTCGTATTGCTGCTGCTGATGTTGCTGCCGGCCTATCAATTCCATGCCCAGCGCTTCAACGCCAACACCGTGCTGCTCGCGATCTGGCCATTGGCGACCTATTGCTTCCTGCGCTCCTTTGAAACGCGCGCCATCGGCTGGGCTGCTGCCGCCGGCTTCATATCCGCGCTGGCGATGCTTGGGAAATATTATTCAATCTTTCTGGTCGGCAGCTTCGTGCTGGCAGCGGTCGTGCATCCGCAGCGGGCGATCTATTTCAGGTCCTGGGCACCGTGGGTCTCGGCTCTGACCGGGATCGTTGCCCTGGGACCGCATATTCATTGGCTTGCCACCACGGGCGCCGCGCCATTCGGTTATGCTCTGGATGTTCACGGCGGACTCGGCTTCGCTCAGTCGCTGGAGGAGGCGGGCATGTTTGTGCTCGGTCTCGCGGCGACGATGGCGCTGCCGGCCATCGTCTGGGTTTTGTCGGCCGAGCTGCGCCTGAGGTACTTTCGGGCCGATTTCCTTGCGATGGGTCCGGGGTTGCTGCTGCTGTTCTGGGTATTCGTCGGCTCTGTGTTGTTGCCAGTCGTGACCACTGTTGCTGTTGGCACCGATATGCCCTCGCTATGGGCATTGCAGGGTCTGTTCCTGCCAGCCATCTTGATCGTCTGTGGCGCCCGCTTCACGCTCGAGCGCCTTTATGTGGTCAACATGGTGGTCTTCGTCGCTGGCATTGCTGTCATTGCAACCGTCGTGGCGGCGCCAATTCATGCCATCTATCGCAACAGCATCAATCCCAACGAGCGGACTTACTATCGGTTGGCCGCTCAAGAGCTGACCAATCGCTGGCACCAGATGACGGACCGGCCGATGCCACGGATCAGTGGCGATGATGGGTTGGCATTCGCGACGGCTTTCTACAGTCCTGACCATCCGCTCTACGGTCGCCCGTTCCAGTTCCAGTACACCTGGGGCATGCCGCGCCCGACGACGTTGCAGAGGGGTTGGGCCGCGATGTGCTTCGCGACGGACAGCGTTTGCGTGGCGTGGATGGACCGTGTCGCAGCGCTCGAGCCGCAGCATGTCCGCTTCGATTTCGAGGTTCAGCCCCGGTTGTGGGGGCAGGCCGGTATTCCGGCCACCGTATCGGCGCTGATGGTTCTGCCGCGCGCCAACGAAGCCACCACGCCCGGGCCATCGTCCGGAGGCGCCGAGGATTTCAGCTCCAGCCATCGGCAATAGGTCTGGGCAGTAGATTCGGGTCAGCCCGGCGAACTGGCGGGTGCGGTTGTGCATACCCCTCAAAACGCTTAGATCGGGGCTAACCGAGTTCCGGCGCTGCGATTGGCGGCCGCAAGAGGAGACGCAGATGCTGCGCGATGACATTAACAACGCCGTCAAGGACGCCATGCGGGCCAAGGACGAGCGCAAGCTTTCGACGCTTCGGATGGTCAATTCGACCATCAAGAATGCCGATATCGAGGCGCGCGGCCAGAGCAAGCCGCCGCTGTCAGACGCCGACCTGCTAAGCCTCCTGCAGAAGATGATCAAGCAGCGTCAGGAGTCGGTCGAACTCTACGACAAGGGCGGTCGGGCGGAACTCGCGACCCAGGAGCGCGAGGAAATCGCGATCATCACAGCCTATCTGCCGCAGCAGATGTCGGAGGACGAGACCAGGTCCGCCATCGCAGCCGAGATCGCAGCGACAGGTGCTGCCGGTATGAAAGACATGGGCAAGGTGATCGCCGCACTGAAGGCGAAATATGCCGGCCAGATGGACTTCGGCAAGGCCAGCGGTCTGGTGAAGGCCGCGCTGAACGGCTGAGGCTCTCGTCGCCCCACAAATTGAAAACCTCTCCTCGCATAGCGAGGAGAGGTTTTTCTTTAACTACGCCGCCGCTGTCGGCAGGCTATAGGTCTTGAACTGATCGCGCAGCGCGGTCTTCAGGATCTTGCCGGTGGCGGTGTGCGGGATCGCGTCGACGAATACCACGTCATCGGGCATCCACCACTTGGCGATCTTGCCATCCATGTATTTCAGGATGTCCTCGCGCGTGGCGGTCTGGTCCTGCTTGAGCTGTACGATGAGCAGCGGCCGCTCGTCCCATTTCGGATGATAGACGCCGATGACCGCGGCTTCCGCGACCTTCGGATGACCGACGGCAAGGTTCTCCAGGTCGATCGACGAGATCCATTCGCCGCCCGACTTGATCACATCCTTGGAGCGGTCAGTGATGCGCATGTAGCCATGCTTGTCGATGGTCGCGACGTCGCCGGTGTCGAAGTAGCCTTCCTCGTCGAGGATCTCGTCCTCGACGCGGAAATAGGCGCGCGACACTGACGGGCCGCGCACCTTGAGACGGCCGAAGGTCTTGCCGTCCCAGGGCAGGCTCTTGCCGCTGTCGTCGGTGATCTTCATCTCGACGCCGAATGGCGGATAGCCCTGGGTCTGCAGGATATCCAGCCGCTCGTCGCCTTCGAGCTGGTCGAAGGGCGGCTTCAGCGCGGCCAGCGTGCCGATCGGCGACATCTCGGTCATGCCCCATGCGTGGCGCGCGCCGATGCCCATATCGACAAAGGCCTTGATCATCGAGCGCGGCATCGCCGAGCCGCCGCACACCACCATGCGCAGGTCAGGCAGTTTCAGATTGTTCTGCGACATATAGTTGAGCAGCATCAGCCACACGGTCGGCACGCCGGCGGTGTGCGTCACCTTCTCGGTCGAGAGCAATTCGTAGATCGAGGCGCCGTCCATCTTGGCGCCGGGCAGTACGAGCTTGGTGCCCATCGATGGTGCAGAAAACGCGATGCCCCAGCTATTGGCATGAAACAGCGGGACGACCGGCAGCATGGTGTCGGCGGCATTGGCGCCGAGCGAGTCACCGGTATTGGCCATCAGCGCGTGCATCACGTTGGAGCGGTGAGAATACAGCACGCCCTTCGGATCGCCCGTGGTTCCGGATGTGTAGCACATCGCCGCTGCGGTGTTCTCGTCGAACTCCTTCCATTTGAAATTGCCGTCGACTTCCGCGATCCAGTCCTCATAAGCCACGGCGTTTTTCAGCGTGGTCTGCGGCATGTTCGCCTTGTCGGTGTAGACGATATAGCGTTCGACGCTGGGCAGATTGTCGGCGAGTTTTTCCAGCAGTGGAACGAAGGTCAGGTCCGTCATCACGATGCGATCCTGCGCATGGTTGATGATCCACGCGATCTGATCGGGGAATAGACGTGGATTGACCGTATGGCAGATGGCGCCGATGCCCATGATGCCGTACCACGTTTCCAGGTGTCGCCACGTATTCCACGCGATGGTCGCGACGCGGTCGCCCATCTTGATTCCTTCGCGATCGAGGCGCTGCGCGACTTTCAGGGCGCGGGTACGAATTTCGGCGTAATTGGTGCGGTGTATGGGACCTTCGACTGATCTGGTCACGACTTCACGTTCGCCGTGGACCCGCGCCGCATGATCGATGATCCGGTGACACAGCAAAGGCCAGTCTTGCATCAAGCCACGCATTCGATCGTTCCTCCGTCTTGTGATTGTTCTGCCGGTCCCCCGATCATTGCCGGGGAACTTCGACCGCTCTTTTGGGCTTAGGTCTTGGCATGAAGTTTAGCGCGGGGAAAGCGGCCCGGAAATGGACTTTTGGCCTATCCGGCTGCGACCAAAGGACAATTGGAGCGGTTCTGGCGCTGTTGCTGGTTGCCGCGCCGGCGCAGGCCTATCTGACCCCGTCGCGCGTCCCGCTGCCGAAGCCCCGCCCGGTGGAAGCGCCCGCGATCGAGCCGGCGCAAAAGCCCGGCGAGGAGCCTGCCAAATCCGGACAACCCGCTGAGCCCGAGAAGCCCGCCGCCGAAGCGCGCCCGCCGGAGCCGCCGCCGCTGTCAGCCTGCCGCCTGGCGCTCACCGATGCGGTCGCCATTGCGCCGGGTATTCCCGACATCAAGGGGCCGGGCGCCTGCGGTGGCCCCGACATGGTGCGGCTTGAGGCAGTGGTGCTGCCGGACAAGACGCGCGTGCCGCTGAAGCCGGCGGGAACGATGCGCTGTGCCATGGCAACGGCGGTGGCGGAATGGATCCGCGCCGATATGGCGCCGCTCGCGACCAGCCTCGGCACCAGGCTTCTCGAGCTTGATAATTTCGATTCCTTCGACTGCCGTGGGCGCAACCGCGTGGTCGGTGCGAAACTGTCGGAGCATGGCCGCGCCAATGCGCTGGATGTGCGTGGGCTGAAACTCGCGAATGGCCGCTCGATCGCGCTCACCGAGCGCAACACGCCGCGCGAGCAGCGCGAGGCGGTGCTGCATTCGGTCTGTACGCGGTTCACCACCGTATTGGGGCCGGGCTCCGACGGCTATCACGAGGATCACATCCATCTCGATATCGCCGAGCGGCGCGGCAACTACCGGATCTGCCAGTGGGACGTCTGGGACGAGTGGCCTCGCATTGCCCCGCTGATGCCCGCGATGCGCCCGGACGAGGCGCCGCCGCGCGAGGTGGCCGAGGGCAAACCGGGCCAGAAGACGCCCGAGGCGGCCAAGGCCGCCGAGCCTGAAGCCGCTCAGCCGGGTGAAGCCGAGCCGGAGCCCGAAGCGGAAGCGGCACCCCCGCCGGAGCAGCCCAGGCAGAAGCCAAAACCCAAGCCGAAGAAACGCCGCGCGCCGCTACCATCGCCGTTCGGCTTTTTGCGGTGACGTTCTGATCGCGTATTTGTGGCCACGTCCCGGGCGGGTGCTTTCTTTTCCCTCCCTCTTGCCGGTCGGGTGGGGGTGCCGCAGGCGACGGCGTTGGCGGAGGCACCCCACCCCGGCCTCCACTTCATCGAGGCTGCGCATCGCCTCGTTCGGCCGACCCATGGCGAACGACTTCGTTCGCCAGATCCCACTGCGCGGCTTCGCCGTTTGAGGGAGGGAGACCGCTCCCGCTTGCGCTTCGACTAAAACAAAAAAAAGCGCCGGCAAAACCGGCGCTTTTCTAATTAGATAAAACTCAGTCAGCTCAGTACGGCGTTCCGCCGCCGCCCTGCAAAGCGAGCTTCGAGTTATATGGCGAGTCGCCGGCCTTCGGCTCGAGCACGACGACCACAGCACCCGGCTTGACGCGGCTGTAGAGGTCGATGACGTCTTCGTTGGTCATGCGGATGCAGCCCGACGAGATCGAGGAGCCGATATATTCCGGCTGGTTGGTGCCGTGGATGCGGAACAGCGTGTCCTTGTTGCCCTGATAGAGATACAGGGCGCGGGCACCGAGCGGATTGTCGACGCCGCCAGGCACCTGAGCCGGCAGGCCTTCGATGCGCTTGTGGATATCGGCGGTCGGGGTCCACTTCGGCCATTCGGCCATGTTGCCGACACGCGCGACGCCCGAGAAGGCCAGCGCTTCTTCGCCGACGGTCACGCCGTAACGGATCGCCTTGCCGCCGTCCTGGACGAAATAGAGATAGTGATTATCGGAATCGACCACGATCGAGCCCGGCGCTTCCTTGCGGTGGAAGTCGACAATGGCGCGGCGGAACGGCTCCGCCGGCTGTACCTTGGCGTAACGCGCCTTGGCGAGCTGGGCCTTGTCATTTGGCTTGAGGCTGGCTTCCGGAGCGGCCTGGAATTGGGTTGCGGTCTGCATGCAGCCCGACAGCATCAGGCCGGCGGCGACAATCAGTCCAAGCTTAATCTTGAGCGGCGACATGTCATTGTTCCAATTGCGTGAGGTCCGAATTCAGGCAGGCTGGTGCAAGGAAACGCACCCAAAATAGCCCGCGAACGCCACGATTCCGTTAAAGTCACTATCGCTGAAATCCGCTGCAATTCCAGCGGTTAGATGCGCTGCGCATCATGCAGCGCACAACCTGTGTCATATTTGCCGCAGAATTTCCGACTGCTCGGCCAAATCCTGTGCAGAAGCGCAGCGCCTCGCGAATCCGTGATGCAGGCGTGATAATTTTGTCAGTCTCGGGTGCACAGGACGCCCGATCATAGGGGAAGGATTTCACGGGCGCGCGCGGGGTTGGCGCGCCGCACAAAGGCTGTCATGACGGCTGCATCTGCATCGGTCATGGTCGATCGCCCCAGTCGATTCGGTCCGGATCGCGGTTCCCCGCCTTTTCAGTTTCCCGGAGTTGCCCATGCTCGCTGTCTTCACGCCTGCCGATCATGCCTTGAGAAAATCCGAGCCGACCGATCTTGCGGCGCTGCCGGACAACGCGGTGTGGATCGACATGGTGAAGCCGTCGCCGGCGGAGGACAAGGCGGTGGAGAAACTGGCGGGGATCGAAATCCCGACCCGTGAAGACATGCAGGAGATCGAAATCTCCAGCCGGCTCTATATCGAGAACGGCGCCCGCTACATGACCGCCAGCTTGATGTGCGGTTCCGATACCGAGTCACCGCGGATCACGGCGGTGACCTTCATCCTCACCCGGCAGCGGCTGGTGACGGTGCGCTACGACACTCCGCGTCCGTTCGCGTCGGTCGAACTGAAGCTTGGCCGCAACGCACCCGCGGGCGCCAATGGTGAAACCATTCTGCTCGAACTGCTCGACGCGGTGATCGATCGCTGCGCCGACATTCTCGAACGCGTCGGCGCCGATGTCGATCAGGTCAGCCATGACATCTTCGAGCCGGATGAGTCGCTGCGGACCGGCCATGCCAAACGCTATTCGGAAATCCTGATCACCATTGGCCGTAAGGGCGACCTGACCTCGAAAGTGCGTGAAAGCCTCGTCTCGATCGGCCGCGTCGTCACCTTCATTACCGCGGAAGCCGAGGGCGTGAAGTGGTCGAAGGACATGCGTGCCCAGCTCAAGACCATGCAGCGCGACGTGGTGTCGCTAACCGATCACGCCTCCTACCTGTCGAACAAGATCACCTTCACGCTCGATGCGATGCTCGGCGTCGTCAATCTGGAACAGAACAACATCATCAAGCTGTTCTCGGTCATGGCCGTCGTGTTGATGCCGCCGACGCTCATCGCATCGGTCTACGGCATGAACTTCAAGCTGATGCCGGAACTGCAATGGGACCTCGGCTATCCCGCGGCACTGATCATGATGGTCTTCGCGGCCGTGCTGCCCTACATGTTCTTCAAGTGGAAGAAGTGGCTGTAGGGCACGCAGGGCGGCACTAACATCTCATTTGTCATTCCGGGGCGCGGCTCGGAGTGACAAATAGGGACGGGCAGCGCCAAATATTTTTTCCTATTTGTCAATGACAATATCCCCATAAGGACTATCCTCCGCCCGTCCGGTTCACGAGGGGCGCTTCTAGAGGCGTCTTGAAGTGGGACAGGATGCGGCGCCTGCGAGCGTGGGGTGACGTACCCTGCGCACTCGGGAGGTCCTGGGTCGCCGTCCGGCCCCACTACGGGGGACTGCCACTCATGCTGGCTGGACGTGGCATTGGTGAACGGCGGGAAACCGCCGGGATCGGCGGAGTGCGGAGCTCTGCGCCTTTGCCCCGAAGAACGGTCCCGGGGACAGAAATCGTCCATAGCAGTCGCAGACTGCGTAAACTTGTCTGCGGGGTGGCGCCTGATAGCGTTGCGCGGTTGCAGCTTGCCGGCGGAGCGGATCGCGAAAATTACCACCATTTGCGCCGTCAGGCGCGCCGCCACCCCTCATGTTTCAGGAGGGGGCACCGCTTCGATAACCCCGAGCATGCGCTCGCGGGATCATAGAGGCGCGGGCGTCTGAATCTTTTATCAACTATCAAAACGCATTCACGATGCGCGTTGGAAAAGCCTAATGATCATAGGCTCGGCGCGGTTCCCGCCACAATTTATCCGGTAAAATTCGAGCGTTCCGCTGAACGGTTGCGCTAATGGTTGCTGTCATAACGCTGTCAGTAACGATGAGGACAGCAATGGTTGACAAAACAGAAACATCGGGACGGAACGTCGTCGATCTCAGGTCCTATCAACAGGCGCGCATGGCCGGTAGAGCTCCGGCAATCTCTGCGCGAACCTGCCGGCATTGCGGCGCCGGATTGATGGACGGCGAATCCGAAGACGATTGTTCCAGCGCCGGGATCAGCGCGGCTGCGCCGATGCCGCGGAAGTTTTACGCGGACTAGAAAGTCCCGCCTGTCTTGGGGGGCGCCAGAATGGCGCGGCCCTCAGCATAACCATGTCCCATCTGACACCGCTGATCAGACGTGCTGGCCGCCATTGATGTGGATTTCGGCGCCATTCACGTATGAACTCGTTTCCGTACACAGTACATAGATGATCTTGGCGACTTCGTCGGGCGTGCCGAGCCGATGCAGCGGGATCTGCTGATCGACGATGGTCTGCGTGCCCGGCGACAGGATCGAGGTGTCGATCTCGCCCGGCGCAATGGCATTGACGCGGATACCGAGGCGGCCGAAATCCGACGCCATTTCGCGGGTCAGCGACGCCAGCGCCGCTTTCGATGTGGCATAGGCCGCACCGGCAAACGGATGCACGCGCGAGCCGGCGATCGACGTGACATTCACCACCGAGCCTTTGGCCGCCTTTAACTGTTCGATCAGTCCGCGGGCCATCATGATCGGCGCGAAGAAATTGACGTTGAAGACGTGGCTCCAGGTCGCGACGTCGGTGTCGATCGAGCCCATGCGCGCGCCGCCCTCGGCCTTCGGCGAGATGGCGGCATTGTTGACCAGCGCATGCAGCGCGCCGCCGTTCAGCCGTTCCTTGATGTCGTCGATGGCGCGGACAGTGTCGTCATGATTGGAGAGATCGACCTGGATGTGATCTTCGGGGCCGGCATCCCATGGGCAGACTTCCGGAAACGGATGCCGCGAACAGGTCAGTACACGCCAGCCGGCGCTGGAAAAGCGCATCACGGTGGCATGACCGATGCCCCGGCTTGCGCCAGTCAGCAGCATGGTGCGCTTGGGTGCGTTCGATCCTGGATGGTTCACGTGTCTGGTTCTCGTCTCGTTGTCGGCGTTCACGGATACAGTCTCACCTTGGTCCAGGACGTATCTGCTGCCGGGTTGTCGCGGCGGAATTCGATACGGTCGTGCAGGCGGAACGGGCGGTCGTGCCAGAACTCGAAACGAACAGGCGTAACGCGCCATCCGCTCCAGCCTGGCGGACGCGGAACGGCGCCGATCAGGTGCTTGGCGCCTTCCTTGGCGATGGCCTGTTCGAAGGCGAAGCGGCTTTCCAGCGGCTGCGACTGCTTGCTCGCCCAGGCGCCAATCTGGGCCTGTTTCGGGCGCGTCGCGAAATATTCGTCGGCTTCGGCCTCGGTCACGCGGGTCACCGGGCCGCGAATGCGGACCTGCCGGCGTAGCGACTTCCAGTGAAACAGCAGGGCAGCCTTGGGATTGCCGGCGAGCTCCTGGCCCTTCTGGCTGGCGACGTGGCTGTAGAACACGAAGCCGTCGGTGTCATAGCCCTTCATCAGCACCATGCGGACGTCCGGCAGGCCGTCGGCATCGACGGTGGCCAGCGCCATTGCGTTGGGATCGTTGGGCTCGGACGCCTTCGCCTCGGTAAACCACTCGGAAAACAGCGCAAATGGTTCCGCAGCGGCCGTAAAATCACCTGACGTTAACGGAGTTGAGTCTTTGATGGGGGAGGTCGTATCGGTCATGTCCGGAGTTCCGCTTGCGTTGGCCTGTTGTAGAGAGCTTGCTGCTGCCGCTGCATAGGCAAGACCTATATAGGGCACGGCTGCGCATTGGCCTATCAGCCATCTGCCCGCTCGGTGCGGCTTTGACAGCAATTCTTATCGGCAGCACGCTCGGCGGTTGCAGTATGGGCCGGAACGAGTCCGCGCTGGCCAGGATGGAGGGCGGCGACGTCACCGGCTCGATTTCGCCGGCATCGGTCCAGGCCACCAATTACGAGCCCACCGAAGCCGATCTTGTCCTGACGCGCACGGCAGCCTGCGATGTCCTCAGCAAGGGCAGCAAGGATTCCAGCCAGCCCTGGGAAAACCCGTCGACCGGCGCGCGCGGATCGGTGACGCCATTGTCCAGTGCCTATGTCGCGGAAGGCCGCACCTGCAGGGACTTTTTGGCCAGCTATGTCAACGGCACCAGCGAAAGCTGGATGCAAGGTGCTGCCTGTAAGGGGGAGCGCGGCAGCTGGGACGTTCACACGCTGAAACCGTGGAAACGGAGCTAGTTTTCGCCAGCCGGCCGCTTGCAGCCCAGTTGCAAAAATGACACGAAGTCACCAGATGAAGAGCCAGGCGAATTTCGGCCTGCAAACCGAATATGCGGGCCGGGGGCCCGCCTTTTAGTTACCTGAAGGAGAGACGACGGATGCGCGACCCCTATGAGGTCTTGGGGGTGCAGCGGGGCGCCAGCGCTGCGGCGATCAAGAGTGCCTATCGCAAGCTCGCCAAGAAGCATCATCCCGACAACAACAAGGACGATCCGAAGGCCGCCGAGCGGTTTTCGGAAGTGAACTCGGCTAACGAGATCGTTGGCGATGAGGACAAGCGTAAGCAGTTCGACCGCGGCGAGATCGACGCCGAGGGCAAGCCGCGTTTCCAGGGCTTTCCTGGCGGCGGCCGTGCCGGCGCGTCGCAGCGCGGTTTCGAGCATGCCTTCCGCGGCGGTCCCGGCGCACAGCAAGGCTTTCCTGGCGGCGGTGTGGGTGGCGGTTTCGAGGACATCCTCAACAGCATGTTCGGCGGCGCCAGCCCGCGCGGCGCGCGCGCCGGCGCGCAGGGCTTTGAGTTCGACACCGGCGGTTATGCCGGCGGGATGCCCGATCTGGATCTGAACGTCGCCATGACGGTAACTCTGGAAGAGGCAGTGAAGGGCGCCGAGAAGCGCGTGCGCCTCCCGACCGGCAAGGAATTGAACGTCAAGGTGCCGGCCGGCGTTACGTCAGGCCAGCAGATCAGGTTGCGCGGGCAGGGCGAAACCGCGCCCGGTCATCGCCCCGGCGATCTGATGATCACCGTCACCATCGCGCCCCACGCCTACTTCAAGGTGGACGGCAATGATCTGCGGGTCGAGCTGCCGATCACGCTGTACGAAGCCGTGCTGGGAGCCAAGGTGCGTGCACCGACGCTCACCGGCGCCGTTGAGCTTTCAATTCCGAAGAACACGTCGAGCGGACGGGTGTTTCGCCTGAAGGGCAAAGGCCTGCCGCTGGCCGGAGGCGCCGCGGGCGATCTCTACTTCACCACCAGGATCATGCTGCCCGACGGCAACGATGCCGAGCTGGAAGCCCTGATGGAGAAGTGGCGCGCCGGACATCCGTATCATCCGCGCAGTGAGTTGGGGTGAGATGAACAGCGATACCTCGCTGTCGTTATCCCCCCATCTTCTCCGTCTGGTCATAGATCTGGCGGGCGACCTGATTGAGCCGGTCCTTGTCGGTCGGGCCTGACACGACATAGCCGACGCCCTTCTCGGCCCAGAACATGGCGCCATCCTTGTCCTGCGCGGCATAGCGCATCTGGGTGGCGTCGGCCTTCGCTGCACGCGACGTGTAGAGCGTGTAGCGCTCGCCCGACGGGCTCTCATACATGAAGAAGGCGGCGGGTGCTTCGGGGCCAGGCAGCAGGCGTCCGCCGACCAGTTTCAAGCCGGCCGCATCCAATTCGGGTGCCTTGATCTCGTAACCGACACGCTTCGACAGCCACTGCTGCAGATGTGCACGTTCGTTCGCGGCGACTTCGACGGGATGCCGGACTTCGACCACATAGGTCCGGTGCGCATCGAGCGCATCCACCGTGAAATTCCGGAACGTCGATGGCGTGGCCGCTGCGCCGCGTGCAAGCCAGCCTGCGCTGCCGCCTGCAATGAAGGCGACCAGCGTGGCCGCGACGGCGCCGTAGATCCAGCGCCTTGGCTGCTGAACCAGTCGCTCGATCCCCAGCCGCTTCGGCACCGTCTCGTCGGCGATCGCATCGTAACGGGCATGCAGCAACTCAGCCATCGCACGCCATGATGCGACGCGCTCGGCATCGTCGGGATGTGTCGCGAGCCATGCCTCGACATCGGCGCGGCGCTCGGCGGGTAATTCATTATCGACGAAGGCGTGCAATTCGTCTTCGGTCACGGAAATGTTCGGTTCGGTCATTACCATCTTTCCTTTAAATCATTTGACCGCGCGCAGCGTCGGGCGCTCGCCGTCGAGATAGGCTTTGACATGGGCGCGGGCGCGCGCGAGGCGCGACATCACAGTGCCGATTGGCACGCCCTGAATGTCGGCGACTTCGCGGTAGCTCAGGCCCTCGAGCATCACGAGCAGCAGCACCGAACGCTGCTCTTCGACCAGCGCGGCGAGCGCGCGCGAGATGTCACGGCCTTCGGCTTCGGTGCCGCTGGCATCCGGATTGTTGTCGAACAGTTCGGTGAAGACAGGTTTTCGCGCCAGCGAGCGGCGGCGGTTGCGATTGAGGTTGGTCAGGATCGTATAGAGCCAGCTTCGCAGGTCGCCGCCGATGAACAGTTTTTCGGAGCGTAGCGCGCGCACCAGTGTGTCCTGCACCAGATCGTCGGCGATGTCCGCGTCACGCGCGAGCGCCCGTGCGTAACGGCGGAGCGCCGGGATCATGCTTTCCACGCTCTCGCGAAAGGCGCTCATGCTGTTAGTGCCATGGGGCTGCTGCCATCCGTTGCAATCCTGACGGTATTTCGGGCGGCCCGCAAATACGCCGCATCCATGATAACACCTTGGCTGGCCGTCTATTCCGGCGTTAAGCCCGAACTGTAAACAGCCGCATAACCGGCCTTTTGGGCTGTACCGGGCGCAAGTGCTGGTGTACCCCGAAGGCCGGATCGGCACGGGCGGCCAAGGCTGCCTGCCAAGCAAACAGGATACGACATGAGCGAAGTTTCAGGCCTGATGAAAGGCAAGCGCGGCGTCATTCTCGGCGTGGCCAACAACCGTTCCATCGCCTGGGGCATCGCCAAGGCATGTCAGGCGCAGGGCGCCGAGATCGCACTGACGTTTCAAGGCGATGCGCTGAAGAAGCGCGTCGAGCCGCTGGCGGCTGAACTCGGCGGCCTCGTGCTCGGCCATTGCGACGTGACGGATGCCTCGACCATCGATGCGGTGTTCGATGTGCTGAAGGAAAAGTGGGGCAAGATCGATTTCGTCGTCCACGCCATCGCCTTTGCCGACAAGGATCAGCTCGACGGCCGTTACATCGAGACGACGCAGGAAAACTTCACCAACAGCATGCTGATCTCGTGCTACTCGCTGACCGCGATTGCGCAGCGCGCCGAGAAGCTGATGACCGACGGTGGCTCAATCATCACGCTGACCTATTACGGCGCCGAGAAGTGGATGCCGCATTACAACGTGATGGGCGTCGCCAAGGCTGCGCTGGAAGCCAGCGTGCGCTATCTTGCGGCTGACCTTGGCGAGAAGAACATCCGCGTCAACGCGATCTCGGCCGGCCCGATCAAGACGCTGGCCGCGTCGGGCATCGGCGACTTCCGCTATATCCTGAAGTGGAACGAATATAACGCGCCGTTGCGCAAGAACGTGACGACGGACGAAGTCGGCCAGAGCGCGCTGTATCTCCTGTCCGACATGTCCACGGGTGTTACCGGCGAAGTGCATCACGTCGATGCCGGCTACCATGTCGTCGGCATGAAGCGGCCGGAGTCGCCGGACATCTCGCTTGGCGGCAAGGATTGATTGCTAACGTCCATGCCGAAGCCAACGATCTATTATATTCGCCACGGCCAGACCGAATGGAACGCCGCCGGTCGCTTTCAGGGCTCGAAGGATATTCCGCTCAATGATCTTGGCCGGGAGCAGGCGGCGCATGCCGGCACCGTGCTGAAGGACCTGTTGACGCGCGACGGGCGCAGCAGCGCCGATGTCACATTCGTCTCCAGTCCGCTCGGCCGCGCGCGCAACACCATGGAGCTGGTGCGCGGCAGGCTCGATCTTCCCCACCACGATTATGGCCTCGACGATCGCCTCCGCGAAATCGGCTTCGGGCACTGGGAAGGATTCACGCTGGCCGAGCAGGAAGCAGCGCATCCCGATATTTTCGCGGCGCGCTTGCGCGACAAATGGAGCCTGCCTGCGCCGGGCGGTGAAAGCTATGCCGAAGTGCAACAGCGGATGCGCGAATGGGTTGACGGACTCACGGGCGATACCGTCGCGGTGGCGCATGGCGGCACGGCACGGGCGCTGATGGTCGCACTGGGCTACGAGACGCCGGACGGCGTCAGCGAAATGCCGATCCAGCAGGGCGCGGTCTATGTGTTCAATGCCGACGGGATGGACAAGTTTAGTTAAGGATTTCCGCCGACCGGGAGCGATTTGACCCCTCGGACGGCCCGCGTTACGACATCTGCTCAATCAGCGAGCGCCCCATGTCCCACAATACCTTCGGCCATATGTTCCGCGTCACCACCTTTGGCGAGAGCCACGGGGTGGCGATCGGCTGCGTGGTCGATGGCTGTCCGCCGCTGATCCCGCTGGATGTCGCCGAGATCCAGGCTGATCTCGATCGCCGCCGTCCCGGCCAGTCGCGCTTCACCACGCAGCGCCAGGAGGCCGATGCGGTCAAGATCCTGTCCGGCGTGATGGCGCATCCGGAGACCGGCGTGCAGGTTACGACGGGCACGCCGATCGCGCTGCTGATCGAGAATACCGACCAGCGTTCGAAGGACTATTCGGACATCAAGGACAAGTTTCGTCCGGGCCATGCCGACTTCACCTATGAAGCCAAATATGGGCTGCGCGATTATCGCGGCGGTGGCCGTTCGTCGGCCCGCGAGACGGCGACGCGCGTGGCCGCTGGCGCCATCGCACGCAAGGTCGTGCCGGGGATGACGGTGCGCGCGGCCCTGGTTCAGATGGGCCCGCACAAGATCGACCGCGGCAACTGGGACTGGGACGAGGTCGCCCGTAACCCGTTCTTCTGTCCCGACAAGGACAAGGCCGCGTTCTTCGAAGGTTATCTCGACGGCATCCGGAAGGCGGGCTCGTCGATCGGTGCGGTGATTGAGGTGATCGCCGAGGGCGTTCCGGCGGGATTGGGCGCGCCCATTTACGCCAAACTCGACGGTGATCTCGCCGCAGCGCTGATGAGCATCAATGCGGTCAAGGGCGTCGAGATCGGCGATGGTTTTGGCGCCGCGGCGTTGTCCGGTGAGGACAATGCGGACGAGATGCGCATGACCAATCACGGCCCGTCATTCCTCTCCAACCATGCCGGCGGCATCCTCGGTGGCATTTCCACCGGCCAGCCGGTGGTCGCGCGTTTTGCGGTGAAGCCGACCTCGTCGATCCTTTCCCCGCGCAAGACCGTGGATCGCAGCGGTGCCGACACGGATATTCTGACCAAGGGCCGCCACGATCCCTGCGTCGGCATTCGCGCCGTGCCTGTGGCCGAAGCCATGGCCGCCTGTGTGCTCGCCGATCATTTCATTAGGCATCGCGGGCAGGTCGGCTAGACTTGAATGACTGACCGCAACCCGCGTTCGCGCGAGTTTGAAAGTGCCAGCCATGTTGCCCGAGAAGCTCAGAGAGATTACCGACTGGCTCAGCGACGGCGCGCGGTCTGCGCCGACGCCTTCGGGCATGATGGCGGAATGCTGCGAGCGGCTCGTCGCTGCGGGCCTGCCGCTGTATCGTGTCGGTGTGTTCATCCGCACATTGCACCCGGAAGTCTTCGGCCGCAATTTCATCTGGCGTCCGGATACCGGAGTTGTCATGACGTCGGTCGATTTCGATATTCAGTCGGCGCCTGAATTCCTCGCAAGCCCACTTGCGCTCGTCTTCCTTGAAGGCATTGAGGTCAGAAGCCGACTTGATGAGCCATCGAGCAAATCATTTCCATTTTTCGACGATATGCGGGCGGAAGGTGTCACCGACTATATCGCGCTCCCGCTGACCTTCGTCGACAACATGCTTCACGCATCGAGTTGGACCACCAAGCAGCCGGGCGGATTCACCGACGAGCAGATTGCGGCCCTGAAAACGGTGCTGCCGACGCTGGCGCGGTTGATCGAAGTCATCGGTATGCGGCGGATCACGATGACATTGCTCGATACCTATGTCGGTAACCGCGCCGGTGGGCGTATTCTCGGTGGCCAGATCCGACGCGGCCATACCGAGACCATGCGCGCCGCGATCTGGCTGTCCGACCTGCGCGGCTTTACGGCGCTATCGGACCGGTTGCCGCCGGAAAGTGTGGTCGAGATCCTGAATCACTATTTCGATTGTCAGGTGCCTGCGATCCTCAAACATGGCGGCGAGGTGCTCAAATTCATGGGCGACGGCCTGCTGGCTGTGTTTCCTATTGCCGAGGACGATGCAGATCGTTCGAGGGTTTGCGGTCACGCACTGGAGGCGGCCCGTGACGCCAGCGCTGCCGTCGAAGCGCTGCGCTGGTCGGATCGCGTAGCAGGTATCGAGGAACGCTTCCGTTTCGGTCTGGCGCTGCATGTCGGTAAGGTTCTCTACGGCAATATCGGCGGCGGCAACCGGCTCGATTTCACCTGCATCGGCCCGGCGGTGAACCTCGCCGCACGCCTGGAGAAGATCGCCGGAAATCTCCAGCGTACCATCGTCGCGTCGGAGGCCTTTGCCGGAGCGATCGAGGCGGACTGGACCGCTCTCGGTGAGTTCCCGATTGCCGGCTTCGCCAAGGCGGAGCGCGTTTACGGGTTGGCTGATGAGTCCGGCTCGCGAACTTCGCCCTCATCGTGAGGAGTACGCGGTCGCGTATTATTCTTCCGGCTCGGTCGTGAATAGCAGGGGATAGCCCTTGGCGCGGCCGGCGTCTGTCGCGCGGGTCGCCTTGGTCTCGGCAACGTCACGGGTGAACACGGCGACGACGCAGACGCCGCGCTGATGCGCGGTCATCATCACCTTGGCGGCCTGGTCCTCGGACATGCGGAACTCCGCCTTCAGCACCCGCACGACGAATTCGCGCGGTGTGAAGTCGTCATTGACGAGGATGACCTTGTACAATTTCGGCCGTTCGACCTTCGGCTTGGCCTTGATCGTCGGCTTGAGGACGGTGTCGGGCATGGCAACTCACGCGGGCGGAGCACACTTCAATATCAATATAATGGCACCACCAGCGACTGTCGATCAGCCAAGCCATCCATCCGGGCGCGCTGCATCCCTGACTTGATTGTGAACATGCCCGCGGGTTCCTGCTTTGCGGCTCGTCATTTGCGTGTCACCATTCGATCATCAACGGGAGGGCCGCTATGCGCTGGTGTGTCTCGATTGGAGCATTACTCGTCGCGGGAGCGATGGCCGGCGGCGACGTCGCGAGCATGGCGGCGACAGGCTCAAAAGCGCAATTTGTCCAGAGCAAGCAGGACCCGGTGGTCGATGTCGAACTGGTTCTGGCGGTCGACGTCTCCTATTCAATGGACATGGACGAACTGGCGATCCAGCGCGAGGGCTATGCCCAGGCCATTGTCTCCAAGGAATTCCTCGCCGCGCTCAAGAGCGGCCCCACCGGCAAGATCGCCGTCACTTATTTCGAATGGGCGGCCTCCAACGATCAGAAGGTCATCATCCCGTGGCGTGTCATTGACGGGCCTGAGTCTGCCGATGCGGTGGCATCCGAAATCATGAAGACGCCGATCCGTCGGGCGTCGCGTACCTCGATCTCGGGCGCGATCAATTTTGCCATGCCGCTGTTCGATGCAAACGAGTTGCACGGCCTGCGCCGGGTGATCGATATCTCGGGAGACGGTCCCAACAATAATGGCGGGCCGGTGACGATCGCGCGCGACGAGGCGGTCGGCAAAGGCATCGTCATCAATGGCCTGCCGATCATGGCGAAAGAACTGTCCTATTCGACCATGGATATCGAGAACCTCGATCTCTATTACGAGGATTGCGTGATCGGCGGCGCGGGCTCCTTCGTGGTGCCGATCAAGGAGCGCGACAAATTCAAGGAAGCGATCCGCACCAAGCTCGTGATGGAAGTCGCCGGTCTGATGCCGGAGCCGCGCGCGATTCCAGTCGCCAACACAAGCAGGGAGCCGCGCGTGAATTGCCTGATCGGCGAGAAGATCTGGCAGGATCGCTGGGGTCGTTAAGTCCCGCTAGCGGTTGACCTGCGCGATGGCGTGGAAGAACGTGCCGGTGACATGGCCGCGCCGTCCGCCACGTTCGGCCATGGGCTCGTTTTGTGCATTCCGGAGATCCACCAGCGGTTCATCGCGGCCCAGGTCGATCAGCGACGCGTAGTGAAATTCGTGGCCGCGGACCAGCGATCCCTTTGATCCGATAGGACTGTCGGATAGCAATTGCGCCTCGCGATAGCCGAGATGCAGGCGGCGCTTGTGGAAACTCGTGGTGTGGCCGAGTAAGCCCGTCATTGCGTGCCGGTTGCCGTCGGCGTCTTCGAGGCCCTCGCCGAGCACCATATAGCCGCCGCACTCGCCATGGACCGAACCTGTCCGTGCAAAGCGCACCAGCCCGTTTCGGAATGTCTGCGCGGATGCGAGCGTCGCCGCGTGAAGTTCGGGATAGCCACCGGGCAGCCAGCAGGCATCGCAATCATCCGGCGGCGCTTCATTGGCGAGCGGTGAGAAATGCACGACCACCGCGCCGGCACTGCGCCAGCCGTCGATCACGTGCGGATAGATGAAGGTGAATGCGGCATCGACGGCAAGGGCAATGCGCTGACCGGGCGGCGGCAATGCCGGCACGGCATAGCGTGTTGGCTGCCGCTCGATCGGCGCGGCCAGCGCGATGATCGCATCGAGATCGAGATGTCTCTCCGCCATGTCTGCGAGAACGGCGATCCGCGTGGCAAGGTCGCCGTGTTCGCCGGCCTGGATCAGGCCGAGATGGCGTTCCGGCAGCGCCAGCGTGGCGTCGCGCGGGATGGCGCCGACAACGGGGATGCCGAGCGGCGTGATGGCATCCGTGATGAGGCGGCGGTGCCGCTCAGAGCCAACGCGGTTCAGGATCACGCCGGCAACGCACACGTCAGGGTGATGGCTGGCGAAGCCGCGCACCATGGCGGCGGCCGATTGCGATTGCGCCGTGACATCGAGCACCAGCAGCACCGGCAATTTGAAGCGCGCGGCGATACTGGCGCTGCTGCCGTCACCTTCGGCCACGTCAGGCACGCCATCGAACAGGCCCATGACGCCTTCGACCACCAGCAGATCGGCGGTCGTTGTGGCACCGGTCATCAGCGCATGCAGCAGTGGCGGAGGCATCGTCCAGCTGTCGAGATTGATGCAGGGCGCGCCGGTGGCGACCGCGTGAAAGGCGGGGTCGATATAATCAGGCCCGGCCTTGGCGGCACGCAGCACCATGCCGCGTCGTCCGAGCGCGGCGAGCAGCCCGAGCGTGACGGTGGTCTTGCCCGCGCCGGATCGCGCCGCGGAAACCAGCAGGCCGGCCGTCATGATGGAATGATCTGCGACATCGCCGCGGATTACCGCGGCGGATGCGGGGCCGCAAGAGTGCGGTCTAGGCCGAGGCCTTTTCCTTCTTCGGCCAGTACTTGTCGCGCAGGTGGCGCTTCACCAGCTTGCCGGTGGGCGTGCGCGGCAATTCGGACTCGAAGTCGATGCTCTTCGGGCATTTGATAGGGGACAGGTGTTTGCGGCAGTACAAGATCAGCTCGGCTTCCAGCGCCTTGCCGGCACGGCTCATGTCGTGCGGCTGCACCACGGCCTTGACCTCTTCGCCCATCTCCTCGTTCGGCACGCCGAACACGGCGACGTCGGCGATATCCGGATGGGTGATAAGAACGTCCTCCGTCTCCTGCGGGTAGATGTTCACGCCGCCGGAAATGATCATGTAGGACTTGCGGTCGGTGAGATAGAGGAAGCCTTCGTCATCGAGATAGCCGACATCGCCAAGCGTGGACCAGCCACGGGAATTATAGGCGCGCTTCGTCTTCTCGGGATCGTTGTGATAGGTGAATTGCGGGGCATCGGCAAAATAGACTGTGCCGATTTCGCCAACCGGGAGTTCCTGATCCTCTTCGTTGAGAATCTTGATGACGCCGGTGACGGCTTTGCCCACCGTGCCGCGATGCGACAACCACTGTTGCGAGTTGGACACGGTGACGCCGTTGCCCTCGGAGCCGGCGTAATATTCGATCAGGATCGGTCCCCACCAGTCGATCATGCGCGCCTTGACCTCAACCGGGCAGGGGGCTGCAGCATGGATCGCGCCGTTCAGTGACGACACATCGTACTTCAATCGGACTTCGTCGGGCAGTTTCAGCATCCGCACAAACATGGTCGGCACCAGCTGCGACTGGGTGATCTTGTGCGTCTCGACCAGCTTGAGGAACTCCTCGGCGTCGAAATGCTCCATGATCACCGAGGTGCCACCGAGCGTGATCGCCATCATGTTGAAGCGCAAAGGTGCGGCGTGATAGAGCGGCGCTGGCGACAGATAGACGCTGTCCGATGTCATGCCGCACATATCGGCGCAGAGCCTTTTCAAGAACGGATTCGGCACGTCGATCGGGTTGTTCTCCGATGCGCGCTTGATGCCTTTTGGCCGGCCCGTTGTGCCCGATGAATACAGCATGTCGTAGCCAGCGACTTCATCCAGGATTGGCGTGCCGGGCTGTGCGGCCAGCGCCTCCTGCCAGTTGCGGAAGCCGGGGCGGGAGCCATCGACGATATAGAACACCGGCGCATCGGCGCCGATGGTGATCAGCGGTGCAACCACGTCGGCGCATTTCTCGGAAGTGATGACGACGCGTGCGCCGCAGTCTTTCACGATATAGGCGATCTCGTCTTGCGTGAGGTAACGGCTGATCGCCGTGTAATAAAGCCCCGCGCGCTGGGCCGCCCAGCAGATCTCCATGAAGTCGAGCCGGTTTTCCATCAAGAGCGCGACATGATCGCCGGCCTTCAGACCCAACGAGCGAAACAGCTGCGCGCCACGATTGGAGCGTTCGTCGAGTTCGCGATAGGTGAGCGCCTGACCGGAACCGGCCATGCGATAGGCAATCTTGTCGGGATTGGTCTTCGCGTGAATCGACGGATGCGTCATGGAGAATTCCTTGGTATTTCCTCGAAGACCGGCGGATTTTCCGCTCGTGGTAGTTCAGAATAGTTTGGGCGGATGGGACGTGGCGAGCAGTGGAACGGTCTTGTGCCGGTTATCCACGCGTTGGTCACCATCCGCCGGTTGGAATCGTTAGAGGCGCTCCACGATTGTCACGTTGGCCATGCCGCCGCCTTCGCACATGGTCTGCAGCCCGTAGCGCTTGTTGTTCTGCTGGAGCGCGTGCACCAGCGTGGTCATCAGCTTGGTGCCGGAGCCGCCGAGTGGGTGGCCAAGTGCAATCGCTCCGCCATTGACGTTGAGGCGCTTCGGATCGGCGCCGGTGGCCTTCAGCCAGGCGGTCGGAATTGAGGCGAAGGCTTCGTTGACTTCGAACAGGTCGATGTCGTCGATCTTCATCCCGGCCTTTTCGAGCGCGCGCTTGGTGGCGGGCAGGGGTGCTTCCAGCATGATCACGGGATCGCCGCCCATCATGGTCATATGGTGGATGCGTGCCATCGGCTTGACGCCGAGCTGCTTGAGACCCTTTTCGTTGACGACCATCACGCCCGACGCGCCGTCGCAGATCTGGCTGGCCGATGCTGCGGTGAGCTTGCCATTCTCGGCGATCAGCTTGACGCCGCGGATGCCGTCCAGCGTCGCATCGAAACGGATGCCTTCGTCGATGTGGTGCGTATCCGTGGTGCCATCCGCGCGGGTGATTTGCAGCGGTATGATCTCGTCCTTGAAGCGGCCGGCTTCGGTCGCGGCAATGGCGCGCTGGTGACTCTCAAAGGCATACTGGTCGAGTTCATCCTTGGTCAGCCCGTATTTCGCGGCGACCATCTCGGCCCCGGTGAACTGATTGAACTGGATGTTGGGATAGCGCGCTTCCATGCCGGGGCTCTTGTAGTGGCCCATGCCGGCTTTTGCGGCGAGGATGCTCGGCGAGCCCATCGGCACGCGGGTCATGCTCTCGACGCCCGCGGCGATCACGATATCCATGGAGCCGGCCATCACGGCCTGGGCGGCGAAATGCAGCGCCTGCTGGGAGGAACCGCACTGGCGATCGATCGAGGTGCCGGGCACGCTTTCCGGCAGCTTCGAGGCCAGCACGGCATTGCGCGCGACGTTCACGGCCTGCTCGCCACCCTGGCCGACACAGCCCATGATGACGTCTTCAACCGAGGCGGGATCTGCGCCGGTGCGCTCCACCAATGCGTTCAGGACCGAAGCTGCGAGATCGGCCGGATGCCAACCAGCTAAACGGCCACCTTTGCGGCCACCAGCGGTGCGTGCAGCGGCGACGATATAGGCCTCGGCCATGGCATTTCTCCCTTATTTGGCTTATTTTGATGGCTTGTCGGTGCGCGGGATTTAAGTTGCCGCGGAGAGTTTAGTCAATCGGTCAATTAACTCTTGAGTGCGGGTGATTGTTCGTATTATCTGCGCCCCGAATGGCACCGACTGTGAACCCCAGCACCTCCGTGAAAACCGCCGCCGGCCGTAATCCGACGGCCGATAAGTTGCTGCTCGCGGCAAGCGAACTCATGATCGCCAGCAACTCCATCGAGGTGTCGCTGAGCGAGATTGCGCAGCAGTCGGGTGTGAACGCCGCGCTGGTGAAATATCATTTCGGCAACAAGGACGGCCTGCTGCTGGCGCTGCTTGCGCGCGACGCCGCCACCGAGATGACCAATCTGGAATATCTGCTGGCGCAGCCGATCTCGGCCACCGCAAAACTGCGGCTGCATATCGCCGGCATCATCAAGGCCTATTACCAGTTTCCCTACATGAACCGGCTGATCCACTACTTGCTGCACGAGAGCAGCAACGAGGCGGCCGACGAGGTCTCGAAGTTCTTCGTGGGGCCGCTGCTCGGCTTCCATCGCCGCCTGCTGGCGGAGGGGCTTGAAGCTGGCGAATTCCGCAAGGTCGATCCGGTGCTGTTCTACACCAGCCTGATCGGCGCTTGCGACAACCTGTTTTTCAGCCGTCATGCCATGTCCCGCGCCATTGGCGTCGGCCCGGTGACGGATGAAGTTTGCCGCGACTACGTCGCCCATATGGAGGCGATGTTGCTCGGCGGAATCCTGACAAACAAGAAGGCCGCAAAGGCCTGACACAGAGCTAAGAAGAAACGGCCCCAAGGAAAGACTACCGAGAAAATTCAAAAACGTTTGGAAACGCCCAAGGAACCAAATTCAAGAATAACAAAACAAGAAAACGCCCAAGGACCTCTTCTTCTTCTTTTTCTTCGCGACCCAAAAATTCAAGAAACGATCAGAAACGCCCAAGGAAAGGCATACTCCATGCAGTTGAAAGACGTAGCCGTATTCATCACCGGCGGTGGCTCGGGGCTGGGCGCCGCGACCGCGCGCGCGATGGCTGCCAAGGGCGCCAAGGTTGCCGTGTTCGATCGCGCGCAGGACAATGCCGAGAAGGTCGCCGCCGAAGTGAAGGGCGTTGCCACCGTCGGCGACGTCACCAGCGAAGCTGACGTCAAGGCGGCGCTCGCCAAGGCAGCCGCTGCGCACGGCACCGCGCGCGTGCTGGTGAACTGCGCCGGCATCGGCGGTTCGCAGCGCATCGTCGGCAAGCAGGGCGTCTATCCGCTCGAGAAGTTCACCAATGTCATCATGGTCAACCTCGTCGGCACCTTCAATTGCCTGCGCCTGTTCGCCGAACAGCTCGTCACGCAGGACGTCATCGGCGAAGAGCGCGGCGTGATCATCAACACCGCCAGCGTCGCGGCCTATGAAGGCCAGATCGGCCAGATCGCCTATGCTGCATCGAAGGGCGGCGTCGTCGGTCTGACACTGCCGGCCGCGCGCGATCTGTCGTCGCAGAAGATCCGCGTCAACACCATTGCGCCTGGCCTGTTCCTGACGCCGCTGCTGATGGGCCTCAACGAAGAAGCCCGCGCCAGCCTGGGCGCGCAGGTGCCGCATCCGGCCCGCCTCGGCGACGCTTCGGAATATGGCAACCTCGCGGTCCACATGGTCGAGAACCCGATGCTGAACGGCGAGACCATCCGTCTCGACGGCGCCATCCGTATGGCTCCGCGGTAGTCGTTACCCTTCTTTCCCTCTCCCCACGCGAAGCTTCGCTTCGTGCGGGGAGAGGGCACTAATACAAGCGCCGGCAAGGCGACCTACGAGGCTGGGACGGAGTTGGCGTTGTGACCTCACCTTTGCTGATCGAACACGACGACGGCGTGGACCGGGTGACGCTCAATCGCCCGGACCATCTCAACGCGCTCGATCCGGCTCTGATCGATGCATTGAACGACTACTTCGAAAGCCTGCAGCGCAATCGCAAGACGCGTGTCGTGGTTCTCAAGGGCGCCGGCGCCAATTTTTGCGCCGGGCTCGATCTCAAGCACGCGATGGCAGCGCGCTCCGGCCAGAACGCACCGCGCACCGTTACCGAGTCCCTGGATTCCCAGCGCCGTATCGCCGACATCGTGATGCTGATGCGGCGTTGCCCGCAGCCGATCATCGCGCTGGTGCAGGGCGCTGCCGCCGGTGGCGGTTTCGCACTGGCGCTGGCCGCCGACATCCGTATTGCCGCGAAGTCGGCGCGGATGAACTGCGCCTTCATCAAGCTCGGGCTTGGCGGCTGTGACATCGGCTCCAGCTATTTCCTGCCGCGCCTCGTCGGCGTCTCCGTTGCCTCTGAATTGATCCTCACTGGCCGCTTCATCCACGCCGATCGTGCGCTTGCCGTCGGGCTGGTGTCCGAAGTGGTCGATGACGGCGAGCTCGAGGCCGCAGCCGCGCCCTATGTCGACGCCATGATGACCGCGTCGCCCGTAGGGCTGCGGCTGTCGAAGGAATGCATCAACATGTCCGTCGATGCCGGCTCCATCGAGGCCGTCATCGCCATGGAAGATCGCAATCAGGTGCTGTGCAGCCGCTCGGAGGACTTCGAGGAAGGCATTCGCGCATTCATCGAGAAACGAAAGCCGGTTTACGTCACACGTTAAAGCGTGATCTCACGCAGCGAATACAAGGTCCGGCAAACGAGACCATGGTTCGACAAGAACGGTTTTGGGAGAAATCACATGAACGCGCAGGCTGCCGCGGTGCTGACAAAGCCCGCCTTCCGCAAGATCCACTGGATGGAGCGCGACATCGATGTCGAGCGCCGCACGGATGGCGTGATTGTCATGAAGTCGCGCGTGCCGTTGATGGCTTATGAGACGCATCTTCCGGCCTCGCTGGCGAAATGGGCGAAGGAGCGTCCCGATCACACTTGGCTGGCGCAGCGCGCCGGTGCGGATCGGCAATGGCGCAATCTCAGCTATGCCGAAGCCAAGCGCACGGTGGATTCACTGACCCAGGCGCTGCTCGACATGAAGCTTGAGGCGGATCGCCCCATCGCAATTCTCTCGGGAAATTCCATCGAACACGCGCTGATGACCCAGGCCGCGATGCAGGCGCGCCATCCCGCAGCGCCGGTGTCGCCGGCCTATTCGCTGATGAGCCAGGATCACGCCAAGCTCAAATATCTGTTCGACCTGATCAAGCCGGTCGCAGTGATGGTGCAGGACGGTCCGACCTTTCAGAAGGCGCTCGATGCGCTGGATCTGACCGATATCAAGATCGTGCATGTCGGGCGTCCGCCCGAAGGCATCGCCAGCGTGGCCTACGCCGATATGGCCGCGACCAAGGTGACGCCGGCGGTCGATGCATCCATTGCGCAGATCACGCCCGACACCGTCGGAAAGCTGCTGTTCACGTCAGGCTCTACGGGCATGCCGAAGGCGGTCATCAATACCCAGCGCATGATGACCGCCAATGCGGCGCAGATGATGCAGACCCGCCCGCGCGATCCCAATGCGCAGCCCCCGGTCTATCTCGACTGGATGCCATGGAATCACACCATGGGCGGCAATGCGCTGTTCAACCCGCTGCTGATCGACGGGGGCACGCTCTATATCGATGACGGCCGGCCGATGCCCGGCATGATCGACGAGACGCTGCGCAATCTGCGCGAGATCTCGCCGACCTACTACGCCAACGTCCCGGCGGGCTATGCGGCCATCGCAAGCGCCATGGAGAAGGACGATGCGCTGGCGCGGTCGTTTTTCAAGAATATGACGCTGATGGGCTATGGCGGCGCGCGGCTGCCGGACGATCTCTATGACCGGATGGAAGCGCTGGCCGTGCGCGCCACCGGCACCCGCATCGTGTTCTATACCGGCTGGGGTTGTACCGAGACGGCGCCGACCTCGACCGGCACCTATTGGGACACCGAGCGCGTCGGCCTGATCGGCCTGCCGTTCCCCGGCGTCGAATTGAAGATGGTGCCGGTGGATTCGAAATACGAACTCAGGCTGCGCGGCGTCAACGTGATGCCCGGTTATTATCGCCAGCCCGATCTCACCAAGGCAGCCTTCGACGAGGAAGGCTTCTACAAGATCGGCGATGCCGGCATCTTCGTCGATGATAACGATCCAGTGCAAGGCCTGATCTTTTCCGGCCGGGTTGTGGAAGATTTCAAGCTCACGACCGGTACCTTCGTGCATGTCGGCTCGCTGCGTACCGATGCTATCGCCGCGGCGACGCCGGTGGTGCAGGATGCGCTGATCACCGGGCAGGATCGCCCGTATATCGGTATGCTCGCCTGGCCGAATCTGCCTGCCTGCCGCATCATGATCGGCGAGCCTGACGCGAGCTTCGCTGACGTCGTGAAACATCCCGCCGTGCTGGCCAGCCTCAAGAACGGTCTGCAGGCCCACAACGCGTCCTGCGAGGGAGCCAGCAGCCGGCGCATCGCGCGCGCGATGTTCATGGTCGAGCCGGCGTCCATCGACGGTAACGAACTCACCGACAAGGGCTACATCAACCAGCGCGCCGGTCTCGAGCGCCGTGCTGCACTGGTCGCGCAGCTTTACGCCGAACATCCCGGCGAAGACGTGATGGTGCTGAATTGAGGATGACGATCCGTAGGATGGGCAGAGCGTAGCGAAACCCATCAACTGCAAACACCGCCGCGATGGGTTTCGCGAAAACGCTCTACCCATCCTACGAAACAATACGAAAACAGAGTACATCGCCATGAATTTCGATTTCTCCGACGACCAGAAGCAGCTCCGCGACGAGGCCCGGCGTTTTCTCACCGAGAAGTGCCCGCCCAAGGCGGTGCGCGCCGTGATCGACGGCAAGGCGCCCTATGACCGCGAGCTCTGGAAGGGTCTCGCAGATATGGGCTTTCTCGGCGTCGCCATCCCGGAAGCCTTTGGTGGCTCGGGTGCCGGTCATCTCGAACTCTGTGTGATCGCGGAGGAAATGGGCCGCGCACTGGCGCCGGTGCCGTTCTCGTCCACCGTGTATCTTGCCGCCGAAGCGCTGCTGCTGGCCGGCTCCGATGCGCAGAAGCAGAAGTGGCTGCCGGCCATTGCGCAGGGCAATGCCATCGGCACCTTGGCGCTGTTCGAAGGCTCGGGCAATCCGTCGCCGAAGGCGGTCAAGCTCACGGCAGCTAACGGCGTGCTCAACGGCACCAAGAAGCCGGTGGCCGATGGTGCCATCGCCGACTTTGCCATCGTTGCGGCACGCACGGGCTCAACAGGCCGCGACAGCGACATCGCCCTGTTTCTGGTCGATCTCACCAGCGAAGGCGTCGAGGCCAAGGCGCTGACCTCCATCGATCCGTCGCGCAATCAGGCCGAGATCTCCTTCAAGAACGTCAAGGCCGAGCCGCTCGGCGCCGCCAACGAAGGCTGGAGCATCCTCTCGCAGGTGCTCGATCGCGCCGCCGTGCTGATCGGCTTCGAACAGGTCGGTGGCTCCGATCGCGCACTGGAAATGGGCCGCGACTACGCGCTGGATCGCATTGCCTTCGGTCGCCAGATCGGTTCGTTCCAGGCTGTGAAACACATGCTTGCGGACATGTATGTCTCGGCGACGCTGGCACGCTCCAATTGCTATTACGGCGCCTGGGCGCTTTCGACCAACGCGTCCGAACTGCCGGAAGCAGCGGCTGCTGCGCGCATCAGCGCGACCCAGGCATTCCAGCACTGCTCCAAGAACAACATCCAGGTTCATGGCGGCATGGGCTTCACCTGGGAGTTCGACTGCCATCTCTATTACCGTCGCTCCAACGCCGTGGCGGTCGGATTGGGCTCGCTGTCCTATTGGGAAGACCAGTTGATCGAGCGCATGCGCCAGAAGAACGCGGCGTAAGGATCAATCGAGATGAATTTCGATGACACCCCGCAGGAGGCCGCGTTCCGCGCCGAGGCGAAAGCCTGGATCGCGGCCAATGCGCCCAAGCAATATGAAGACGAGCTGAAAAAGGCCGCGCTTGGCCGCATTCAGCTCAGGAGCGCGAATATTCTCGAAGTCGCGAAAGCCTGGCAGAAGAAGAAGGCCGATGCCGGCTGGGCGGTCCCGCATTGGCCGAAGGAGTATGGCGGTCGCGGCGCTTCTCCGATCGAGCGCGTGATCTGGCAGCAGGAAGAGGGCGTGTTCGGCAAGCTCGGCGCGCTGTTCATCATCGGTCACGGCATGTGCGGCCCGACCATGATGGCCTATGCCGCCGAGGAGCATAAGCGGCAGTATTTGCCGCCGCTGGCCTCCGGCGAGAAGATCTGGTGCCAGTTGTTCTCCGAACCGGCCGGCGGCTCCGACGTCGCCGGTTTGCGCACCCGCGCCGAGAAGGACGGCGATGACTGGATCATCAATGGCCAGAAGATCTGGACCTCCGGCGCGCATTACTCGGATTACGGCATCCTGATTACCCGCACCGATCCCACTGTGCCGAAGCACAAGGGTCTCACCATGTTCTTCCTGGACATGAAGAGCCCGGGCGTCGAGGTGAAGCCGATCAAGCAGGCCAACGGCCAGGCCGAATTCAACGAGGTCTATTTCACCGACGTGCGGATTCCCGATGCGCAGCGCCTCGGTGCCGTCGGCGATGGCTGGAACGTGTCGCTGACCACGCTGATGAACGAGCGCATGGCGATCGGCGCCAATGTCGCCACCGGCTTCCCGGAGCTGTTCGAATTCTGCAACAGCCTGATGCTGGATGACGGTCCGGCGATAGATGACCCGGCCGTGCGCTCCAGGCTCGCCAACTGGGCGGTGCGCGCCAGCGGCCTCCGCTACACCAGCTTCCGCGCCATCTCGGCGCTGTCGCGCGGTGAGCGACCGGGTCCGGAAAATTCCATCGGCAAGCTCGTTGCCGGCGCCATGCTGCAGGACGTCGCGACCTATGCGCTCGATCTGCAGGGCGCGGCCGGTGTGCTGAACGGACCGGAAGACGCAGAGGTTGCCGGCAAATTCCAGGCGATGCTGCTGCGTTCGCCTGCGACGCGCGTCGAGGGCGGCACTGACGAGATCCTGCGCAACATCATCGCGGAACGCGTGCTCGGCCTGCCGGGCGACATCCGCGTCGACAAGGACGTGCCATTCAACAAGATCCCGACCAAGGGACGATAAGTCAGCCTGTAGGATGGGTGGAGCGCAGCGAAACCCATCAATGTCCGCGCAAGCCCATCGATGGGTTTCGCAAGGGCTCTACCCATCCTACGCTTTCTTTTCTCATTGAGGACGACTGCCATGAATTTCGATGACACGCCGCAGGAAGCCGAATTCCGCGCGATCGCGCGCAAGTGGATCGACGCCAATGCGCCGAAGGAGCTGGAGGCCGAGCTGACCAAGCCGTCGGCCAAGCGCGCCTCTGAGAAGCGCGATGCGATGCTCGATGTCGCCAAGGCCTGGCAGAAGAAGAAAGCCGATGCCGGCTGGGCCTGCCTGCACTGGCCGAAGGAATATGGCGGTCGTGGGTCGACGCCGATCGAGCGCGTGATCTGGCAGCAGGAAGAGGGCGTCTATGACAAGCTCGCGCGGCCTTTCGCTATCGGGCAGGGCATGTGTGGTCCTACCGTGATGGCCTATGCCTCCGAAGACCAGAAGCGCAAATACCTGCCGCCTTTGGCATCGGGTGAGAAAGTCTGGTGTCAGTTGTTCTCCGAACCTGCCGGGGGATCCGACGTCGCCGGTCTGCGCACGCGTGCTGAAAAGGATGGTGACGACTGGATCATCAACGGCCAGAAGATCTGGACCTCCGGTGCGCACTACTCGGACTACGGCATCCTGATCACCCGCACGGACCCGAATGTGCCCAAGCACAAGGGCCTCACCATGTTCTTCCTGGACATGAAGAGCGACGGCGTCGAGGTGAAGCCGATCAAGCAGGCCAATGGCATGCAGGAATTCAACGAGGTGTTCTTCACCAATGTCCGGATTCCAGACAGCCAGCGCCTTGGCGCAGTCGGTGACGGCTGGAACGTATCGCTGACCACGCTGATGAACGAGCGCATGTCGATCGGCTCACGCGTCGCGACCGGCTTCCCGGAACTGTTCGAATTCTGCAGCAACCTGATGCTGGAGGATGGTCTTGCCATCGATGATCCCAATGTGCGCTCCAGGCTCGCAAGCTGGGCGGTGAAGAATTTCGGCCTGAAATATACCAGCTATCGCTCGATCTCGGCGCTGTCGAAGGGCGAGCGTCCAGGTCCGGAGAACTCCATCGGCAAGCTGGTCTCGGGCATGATGATGCAGGATATCGCGATGTTCGCCGCCGATCTGCAGGGCGCTTCCGGTGCGCTTGTCGGCGCCGATGCGGAAGCGGCCGGCGAATTCCAGGCGACGATCCTGGGTTCGCCCTCGATGCGTATCGCCGGCGGTACCGACGAGATCCTGCGCAATATCATCGCCGAGCGCGTGCTCGGTCTGCCGGGCGACATCCGCGTTGATAAGGACGTGCCGTTTAACAAGGTTCCGACCAAGGGACGGTGACATCTCCGTCCTCATCCTGAGTAATATGTAGGATGGGTAGAGCGACTTCGCGAAACCCATCATCTCAATGCATTGCCGTGATGGGTTTCGCGAAGTCGCTCTACCCATCCTACAGGCCGAGGATTTCATGACTGACACTGCTCCCATCGATACGCTCGAAGATCTCCTCGCGTCGCGCTACTCCTGCCGCGCCTTCAAACCTGACGCTGTGCCGCGCGCGATTATCGAGCGCATTCTCAATGCCGCGCAGAAGACCGCGTCGTGGTGCAACAGCCAGCCGTGGCAGGTGACGATTACGTCGGGTGAAGCCACCAGGAAGTTTCGCGACGTGCTCTATCCCGTCGCGGCCGCAGGCACACCGAATTCCGGCGATTTCCCGTTTCCGCGCGAATATCGCGGGGTCTATCTGGATCGCCGCCGTGAAAGCGGCTTTCAGCTCTACAACACGCTGGGCATCGCAAGGGGCGACAAGACCGCCTATGCCGAACAGGCGCTGCAGAATTTCAAATTCTTCGGCGCGCCGCATGTGGCGATCATTACCTCGGACGAGGCGCTCGGCGTCTATGGCGCGGTGGACTGCGGCGGCTACGTGAACAACTTCATGCTGGCGGCGCAGGCGCTGGGACTGGCGACCGTGCCGCAGGCCGCGCTGGCATTTCATTCGGCGGTGGTCCGCCAGCATTTTGGCATGAGCGATGACCGCCGCGTGGTTTGCGGCATCTCGTTTGGCTATCCGGATCGCGAGCACAAGGTAAACAGCTATCGGACGAACCGCGCGCAGCTGGACGATGTAGCGACGTTTGTCGGATAGATAAGGCTGTGCCTCGCTTCCTTCGCCCCGCTTGCGGGAAGAGGGTGGCTCGAATGACCGACGGCCGTTCGAGACGGGTGAGGGGGAGCCAGCGAGTGAACCCTTACCCGAAGGCTCTGCTTCGCTCGCCTTCGATCTTTCCCCGCAAGCGGGGCGAGGGAAGAGTAGCACAGCGCCAGATCAAAACCTCGGCGCCCGTTTCTCCGCAAACGCCTTCGTGCCTTCCTTGATCTCGTCGCCGCGCATGCTGTCCCGCGCGCGCTGGTCGGCCGCAGCCTCGTCCAGCTCGCCGCGGGCGAATTCGTTGATCGCCTGCTTCATGCCGCGCATGGCGACCGGCGCATTGCCGGCGAGAGTATTCGCGAGCTTGTCGACTTCCTCGTCCAGCGCCTCGGCGGGCACCATGGCGGTGAGGTAGCCGATGCGGAGCAGTTCGCTGGCTTCCAGCTTCTGAGCGGTGAGGAACAGCCGCTTGGCGTTGTCGACCCCGAGCCGGCTCACATAGCGTTTGATGCCGCCCTTGTAGTAGTGCAGCCCGAGCCGGGCTGCCGGCATGAACATCTCGCAGGTATCGACGCCGATGCGGAAGTCGCAGGCCAGCGCCAGGTCGGTCGAGCCGCCATAAACGCCGCCATTGAGCCGGCAGATGGTCGGCAGCCCCAGATCCTCGAGCCGGTTGGCGACGGCTTCGAAGGCCGATCCGGAAGAACCTTCTGCTACGGATTTGGGTGCACTTGCCGCGCGCTCGGTGATGGCATTGAGGTCGAAACCGGCGCTGAAGGCCCGGCCAGTGCCGGTCAGGACCAGTACCCTGATGGTGCGATCCGCCTCCACGCGATCGAACAGCTCCATCAGGGTGTCCAGATCGGGCTGGGACAGCCGGTTCAGCTTCCGGGGGCGGTTCAGGCGGATGGTGGCGCGGGGGCCGTCGATGGTCAGAACGGGTGGCGAGGACTGGTCTGACGCGGTTTCTGTCGTTTCCGACATGTTGTTCTTCTCCCTGGCGTTTTCGAGCCCGGTTCGCGTTTGGAAAACGCGTCGAATCAAAAATCGCGTATCTCGGTGCGGGCAGTAAATGGACCGTGCCCGTACCCGGATGGCGCGTCAATCCGCGCATCGGACCGCGATTTTGAGCGGCTGCAAAGCGGGCTATTTTAACCGGATGGGCTATATTGCAGATGCAAAAGGCCCGGTTATCCGTCCTTCATGTTGGCGGGTGACGATGCGGTCGTTCCTGAAAACCCGGTTTGCTCCCATGGATATGTCCTATCTCCATCACGCCGGCAGTGCCTTCGCCACCATCTTCGTGGTGGCGACCTGCACGATGCGCACGATGATCCCGCTGCGGGTGTTCGGCATCATGGCCAACGTCCTGCTGATCGCGATCTCGATCCCGACCCACAACTATCCGACGATGGCTCTGCATACGGTCCTGCTGCCGCTCAATATCTATCGCCTGCGCCAGATGCTGCAATTGGTGCAGGATGTGAAGAAGTCAGTGAACTCGGACCTGTCGATGGAATGGCTGAAGCCGTTCATGACCAAGCGCCCTTGCAAGGCCGGCGAGATCCTTTTCTACAAGGACGAGAAGGCCGAGGACATGTTCTACATCGTCAGTGGCCGCTATCGTCTCGTCGAGTCCGGGATCGAACTGCCGGTCGGCGCCATTGTCGGCGAGCTTGGCATGTTGTCACCCACGAATGAGCGCACCCAGACGCTGGAGTGTATCGAGCCAGGCATGGTGCTCAGCGTCAGCTACAGCCAGGTTGAAGAGCTCTACGTGCAGAATCCGGAATTCGGTTTCTTTTTCTTGCGTCTCGCCAGCGCGCGGTTGTTCGAGAATATCAACAAGCTGGAAGCGCGCCTCGCCAAGCAGGATGCACCCGCATTGCCGATGGCGCCGCAGCCCGTATAAGCGTCAGGACGTCCTGTGGCAGGCTTTATCAACGTCATCCGCTCCACGCTCGCCGAACTGGCGAACAAGGACGAACCTGTGGCGCCTGTCCTGCCGGCAGGCCTGCCGGATGCGGTGCGTCCGGTGGCGCAGGATGGCGTGAATCTGCTGGTCAACTATCAGAGCGCCGGCTACGCACAGCTCTATAGCAACCGGCTGCGTCGCTTCGTCGGCCGGCGAAATGTCGATGACGAACTGTTCTGCGAGATTGCGCGGCTGCTCGCCGTGCGCATGAGTTATCAAGATCCAATCCGCATCGCACAGCTCAAGCTGCAGGAGCCCGTGATACCCGGTCGGCCGCCGGTGGTCGACAAGCGGCGCTTTCGGCTTGATGAACTGGTGTCGGCATTGCCGGAGATCGTCGGTGATCCCCTGATGTGGGCACTTGAGCGCATCTATTGCGCGCATCGCACGGTGCCCATTCGGTTCAGCAAGGCGAGCATTTGGGGCGTCAAACGTCTTGAGTTCGAATCCTGGCTGCGACGCTGGCGCCTGTTGTCGACGCGCTACGAGACCGAGCGTGTCTGGGTTGAGCGCTGGCTGCATATGATCGATCGCGCATTGACCCGGCAGCCCGACGCGGCACTGGCCATCGTGCAGACGGCCACCATGATCGAAGGCTACGGCACCGGCTACCGGCAAGGCATGGCCGCCTGGCATCAGATCATCGACGGGCTTGCCAAGCCAGTTTTCGATGGAACGTTGGTGATTGCCGATCTGTCGGACGCAATCGCACGTGCGCGTGCGGTTCCGCGCGACCCCAAGGGTGACCAATTACGCAAGGCGATCGGCGAACTCCGCGCGCACGAGGTGATCAGCTAGCGTGAAAATGGAATATGGACGGTGATATCCCGGTTGAATGGCTGTGCAGGAAGCGGTGAGTTTCAGGTTCCGCAGCGTGCATTCCCGGTTTTGGAGTGTCATAAATAGGGCGCGCGATCGGGATCGGCTGGGCAGGCCGTTCTCTCGTGACCGGTGAGAGGGACGTCAGCTTGTTGTTTCCTGCAATGTCGTCGTCGATTGCTCTGGGCGGGCTCGTCGGGTGGATGCTCGTCCTCACCGTCAAGCACGTGATCGCGGATTTCCTGTTGCAGAACGCCTGGATGGCGATGGGCAAGGATCAGCGGACCGGATGGGCGCTGCCGCTGCTGACGCATTGTGCAATCCATGGTGTCCTCACGACATTGTTCGTGGCCGTCGTACAGCCGAAGCTCTGGTTCCTGGGGCTGGTCGATTTCGCCATCCACATCACCATCGATCGGCTCAAGGGCATCTGCGTGTCGCATTTCGGCGTAACGCAGGGTCATCGCTGGTTCTGGTGGCTGATCGGTATCGATCAGGCGCTGCACCACTTGACCGACTTCTTCTTGGCCATCTTCATCGTCGCCAACAGCTGATGCGCATTTGAACGCTTCGAGTTCCAATGTGGCGGTATCGCGGCGCGGCTGCCACATTTCAAACTGTTACTCAAGAGTCGCACCCGGCCATTAAGGCTGTTGGTTAACTGCACGTTAGGAAATTCAACCGCATCCTCATCAACGAGGAGAAACGCCATGCGGTCCAGCCGTCAAGCTTTTGAAAACGATTTTTGCCCCGTCGAGGAAGACCTGCTCGGTGCAATGTATCGTGCAAATGAGAATGGCCTGCCCCATCTTGTGGCGAGCGTTTCATCCGATGTTCGCGCGATGCTGGCCTTGTTCTGCTATCGCCGCAGTCATCTCCATGCCTTGGCGATCTCGATCGCATCGAGCTGCAGCGAACGTGAGCTGATCGAATTCGGTGGCCGCGTCGGGTCCACACTCTACGCGTTGTCCCACGACACCGCCGTAGCGCGTCCTTCGGTGTCGGCCTATCACAGCCGCAAGGCCATCACGCTGTCGACCAAGCCGCTCTCGACGCTGGCGCCGATGGATGACGATCTCGACGACGAACTGGACGACAAGGCACTCGCTCACACCGTTACGGCGTGAACAGACGCCAACTATTCTGCGGCTGCCAGCACGGGCAGCCCGTGCCGGCGTCGCGCCATGGCACATTCGGGATCGCCGGGCATGCAGGTCCGGCACACGTCCGGCCTGACTGCATAGATCCCGCAGGCTGTTGCCTCTCCAATTTTTCCCGTCAGCGCGCTGCAGCGATCGCCATCGCAGCGCATTCCCGATTCACGATCATTGATGTATTTGGCCGGGATCAGATCGAGATCGGCATCGTCCTCGATGGTGAAGCGCGGCCAGTTGCTCGAATATGAACAACACGCGCCACAGGCCTGGCACGGGCTGGCGTCGCTGATCGTGGTGGCATCGCTTGTCATGCCGCGGTTTATCGCGATCGGGCGGATTGCGCCAGCCGTGCAGATGCAGGCTCACCTGTTTCAGGTATCCTGTGGCCGCTCCCAGCTCAGCGTCTTGCGCCATTTGCTGCGCAGCGTTTCGCGCCGTTCCGGATACTTCTCATCGAGGAAGTGGGCCTCGATCGCGCGGTCGGTTCGAAAACTGCGGAAATCCTTGCGAAGCTCGCACCACGCCGCCAGCAGCCGCACGGCTTCCAGATAACCCACCGCGATCGGCCAGACGATGCGCTCGCTGTTGCGACCGGCTTCGTCCCGGTAAAGCAGCCGGACCTTCTTGCCCGCATGAATATGCGCGCGCATTTGCACCATATCCATACTGTCGGCGGCGCCGTGGAAATCCGGCCGCGCGCGGCTCGCGGGTTCCAGCACAAACGGGCGTAGGCGCTCGGGCACGGTGTCCGCGATCTTCGCAATGAGATCCTGTGCCGCCTTGGCCAAGGCCGGATCTGCGTGGCCCATCACCCATTGCGCGCCAAGCACGGCGGCTTCGATTTCGTCGGGTGTCAGCATCAGCGGCGGCATATCGAAGCCGCGTTCGAGGATATAGCCCATGCCGGCTTCGCCGCGGATCGGGACGCGTTGTGCCATCAGCGTCGCGATGTCGCGATAGATCGTCCGTTTTGACGTTTCGAGTTCGGCGGCAATGGCATCCGCTGTCAGCGGCTTCCGCGTGCGGCGGAGCACCTGGATGATTTGAAACAGCCGGTCGGCGCGTCTCATGGTCGTCTCTCTGTCATTGTTGGTCCGCGGTGGATGCTGACAGCATGTTGGCAGCAGGGGGCAGGCATACAGGACCCAGGTTCAAACGAACGAAGGATTCTGCAATGACCGCTTTCGAGTGTCTCGAAGCATTTTCGCATGATGACCGCCTCTGGCGCATCCGGGCATGGCTGCTCGAACGCACAATTTTTGTCCTGTCCGGAGACCTCCGCTGGGCCCTGATCGGGCTCGGCTGGCGCATGGCCACCGCCGTGGTGGGCCAGACGCGCGTCTGGGCCGCCAGCGTCACGCGACGCGACGGCTGCTGACACCACGGTGGCAGCAGCGAATGCCTAGTCTTTTGTCCTTATCACTCGGAGAAACCACATGATCGTCCTTCACGGCGCAGGCGCGGGCTTTGGTCTGCCGGAAATCAGCCCTTTCGTCACCAAGACGGAAGTCCAGCTCAAGATGGCCGGCTTGCCCTATCAGAAGCAACCGGCACGTCCGCAGGATTCGCCGAAAGGGCAGATGCCCTATATCGACGACGGGGTTGAGACCATCGCCGACTCCACCTTCATCCGAGCCTATATCGAACGCAAATATGACGTGGATTTCGATAAGGGTCTCGATCTCGCTCAACGTGCACAGGCCTGGGCGATCGAGCGGATGATCGAGCATCACCTCTATTGGTCGCTGGTCGGCGTGCGCTGGGTCGATGCCGATAACTTCGCCAAGGGACCATCGCGCTTCTTCGATGGTGTGCCGGAGGCGCATCGTGCCGAAATTCGCGAAGCCGCGCGAAAGTCTGTCATTCAGAATCATCTGGCGAGCGGCCTTGGCCGGCATCCGGCGGATGAGGCGCTCCAGCTCGCCGATCGGTCATTGATGGCGCTGTCGGTGCTGTTGGCCGGAAAGTCCCACCTGATGAGCAACCGCCCCGCCGGTGTCGATGCGACGGCATTCGGCGTCCTGGCCGGAATTCTGTCGCCTCTGTTTCCATCACCGTTGCAGCGTCAGTTGCAGCGTTACGGGAATCTCGTCGCTTACGTCGATCGCATGATGGCGGAGTATTATCCCGAGCACGTCTGGCAGTGCAGCGTCGCAGCCTGAACCCTGCACGGTTTTCAATGCGGCGACGCTGAGTCCTTCAGCGTCGCCAGCTCGGCTTCCAGCTCTGCGATCCGCGCATCGCGCGCTGCCAGTGCTGCAGCAACATCGGCGGCATCGAATTTCTGCGGGATATGCTGCGGGCAATTGGTATCCCATGCGGCGATGGTGAACAGGATCACTTGCTCGGGCTTGGCGCGATAGCCTTGGGGCATCAGCGATGCCAGCAGCGCCGGATCGTCCTCCACCACCCGCGCCGTTCCCCAGAGCTTGACCCGGCGACGATGTGCGAAATCCATGATGAAGATGTTCGCCTTGGGATTTTCGGCCAGATTGCCTTGCGTGATGTATTGCCGGTTGCCGCTGTAATCGGCGAAGGCCAGCGTCTGCTTGTCGAGCACCTTCACGAAGCCGGCTGGCCCGCCGCGATGCTGGATGTAGGGCTGGCCGTCCGCGCTGGCGGTGGCAAAGAACAGGCTGTTGGTTTCAGCCAGAAACGCAGCAAGATTGTCATCGACCTCGGTGCGCCAGCCGCCGTTTTCCTCAACATGCGCATAGCCGGAACGCGACCCCTTGCGGGTTTGGATCGCCTTGACGGTCGGCGTGAAGGCAATGTCGCTGGAATAGGTGTGGCTGTTTGACATGGCTTACTCCTGATTGGAGCTGGGAACAGGATACGTTCTCGCCAGTCAAAAATGGCTTCTTCTTCGCAATAGAACAATCATCGGAATTGACACTTCATTGTTGCGGGATATGAAATGGTTGGATGGATCGCATCGAAGCCATGACCGTCTTCGTCGCCGTGGCGGACCTGCAGGGGTTTGCGCCTGCGGCCCGCAAGCTTGGACTCTCCGCCTCGGCCGTCACCCGCATGGTGGCTGCTCTGGAAGAGCGACTCGGCGCCCGCCTGCTTCAGCGGACCACCCGCTCAGTGATGCTGACCGATGTCGGCGCGCGCTATCTGCAACGAGCGCGCCAGATTCTCGCGGACATCGAGGAGGCCGAAGGCTCCGCACAGGCCGAACGCGCACAGCCGAACGGGCGTCTGGTCGTCTCCGCACCCGTCGGCTTCGGGCGTCTGCACGTCACGCCCCTGATATCGGCCTATCTGCAGCGTTATCCCGATGTGTCAGGCGAATTGCGACTGACTGATCACGTGGTCAGTCTGGTCGAAGACGGGATCGATGTCGCCGTCCGGATCGGCCATCTCCCCGATTCCAGTCTGGTGGTGCGTCATGTCGGCAGCATGCCGCGTATCGTCGTCGCGTCGCCGGATTATCTGGCGCGGCGCGGGGAGCCGAAGACGCCGGAGGACATTGCGAAGCACGATACGATCCAGTTCGGTGCCATTGCATCAGCGCCGGAATGGCGCTTCGTGCAGGATGGCGATGACATTCGCATCACGCATATGCCGCGTTTCACGACCGACGTTGCCGATGCCGCCATCTGGCATGCCGAGCATGGCGGCGGCCTGACCCGCGTGCTGGCCTATCAGGCGGCCGATGCGCTGACGGCCGGACGCCTCAAACGCGTGCTCATGAGGTTCGAGCCGCCAGCGGTGCCGATCCATATCGTCTATCCGACGTCGCGGCTGTTGTCTGCGAAAGTGCGCGTCTTCATCGATCTCGCTGCCGAAACCTGCCACTGGGATTTCAGCAAGCGATAGCCAGTGCTACACTTTTGGTGGTGCCACACTGAACGTGCCATTCGCCCGGGCGCAGGGCTCGCCATCCGCCGTGATCAGCGCTTGCGCAAAGCAAAGGCGCTTGCCGGTCTTGATCACTTCGGTCTCGATCTGCAGCCACTGTCCGATCTGTGCGGCGCCGAGAAAATCGGCGGACAGATTGACGGTCACCAGCCGTGTGCCGCCGCCGACTACATGCCCGCAACTCAGGCCCATCGCATTGTCGGCCAGCGCCGTGATCAGCCCGCCATGCGCCATGCCGCGCGAATTGGTATGCGCTTCGGCGATGCGGAGACCGAGGATGATGTTGCTGTCCGTCACCTTCGAATAGATCGGCTCCCACGGGGCGGTGAGGGGGCTCTTGCGATAATGTGGCGCGAAGCCATCGGGGATCGAAGTGTCGGTCATGGCGCACCCATCTGGATCGTTTACGCCATAGAAGCGAAAGCATGCGCAAAGGACAGACCAACAAAGTTTGAAACAGATCTGACTGGATGTTTAAAACAGGTGTGACACAGCGATAACGCCAAACCCAGTCCGTCATCACCAGCGAAAGCGGATGAACCGGTAAACAGGGGCGGTTCGGGTCATCACACTTGCCGCTGTTTACTGGGTCACGCGGTCAAGCCGGGTGACGACATGCAGAGTGTGAGTGCGCGGGCCTAATACGGCAGTCCCACATAATTTTCTGCCAGCGATGCCGTCGCGACGTCCGAATGCACGACGTAGTCGAGCTCGGCTTGCTGCAGCTTGGTGCCGAAGCCGTCATTGTCGGGGAAACGATGCATCATCGAAGTCATCCACCACGAGAAACGCACCGCTTTCCACACGCGTTTCAGCGCGATGGCCGAATAGAAGTCGAGACCACTCGAGGATTTCTCGTCATAGAATTCGCGCAGCGCCATGGAGAGGTAATGGACGTCGGAGGCGGCGAGGTTGAGGCCCTTGGCGCCGGTCGGCGGCACGATATGGGCGGCGTCGCCGGCCAGGAACAGCCTGCCGAACCGCATCGGCTCCGCGACAAAACTACGCAGCGGCGCAATGCTCTTCTCCAGCGAAGGACCGGTGATGAGGCTCTCGGCCGCCTCCGTGTCGAGACGGCGACGCAACTCATCCCAGAACATATCGTCGGTCCAGTTCTCGACCTTCTCGTCGAGGGAGCACTGGACGTAATATCGGCTGCGCATCATCGAGCGCATCGAGCACAGCGCGAAGCCGCGTTCGTGATTCGTATAGATCAGCTCATGCGACACCGGCGGCGTATCCGAGAGCAGGCCGAGCCAGCCGAACGGATAGATGCGCTCGAAGGTCTGCACGGCCGAGGCGGGTACGCTCTGCCGCGACACGCCATGGAACCCGTCGCAGCCGGCTATGAAATCGCAGGCGATTTCGTGACTTACGCCATCCTTGACGTAGCGGACGCGGGGGCTTGTGCCGTCGAAATCATGCAGACTGACATTGTCGGCATCATAGACCGTGGTCAGCCCGGCCTTGTCGCGGGCGTCCATCAGGTCGCGGGTGACTTCGGTCTGGCCATAAACCGTGACCACCTTGCCGCCGGAGGCTTTCTTCAGGTCGAGGCGGTGGCGAATTCCGCCGAACAGAAGTTCGATTCCGTCATGGATCAGGCCTTCGTGATGCAGGCGCTCGGTAATCCCCAGCTTTTCCAGCAGGCCCACGGTGCCTTGTTCGAGCACGCCGGCGCGGATCCGTGCCAGCACATAGTCGCGATCCTTGCGTTCGAGAATAACGTTATCGATCCCATAGGCATGCAATAGTTGCCCAAGCAACATTCCAGCCGGACCAGCTCCGATGATGGCAACTTTTGTTCGCAACGCTTGCTCCCGCGGTTGATATAGGCTCTGTCGTCCGACTGAGTTGACAAGTCAAGCGAGGTCGCGACACTGGCTCCGCAACGCGTGCGATCGCACCGCTTGCATGGATGATTATAACATATAACAATATTCGCAAAGGGCCATTCAAGGTCCGGTGAACACGTTCGAGAGAAGACGTCCAGGCGGACGTAGAGGGAGAGACGATGAGGAAAGCAATTCTCGCATTGCTGGCGGCTGGCTGCATCATGCCGGTACTCACGCCCGCGCAGGCGCAAGACAAAACCGTCAATATGAAAGTATCGCTGTGGGTGCCGCCAGCGCATCCGCTGGTGCCGGCCACCCAGGCCTGGGCCGCCGATATCGAGAAGGCCTCGGGCGGCAGCATCAAGATGTCGGTGTTCCCCTCGGAACAGCTCGGCAAGGCATTCGACCATTACGACATGGCGCGCGATGGTATTGCCGATATCACTTATGTGAATCCCGGCTATCAGCCCGGCCGTTTCCCCATCGTGGCCGCAGGTCAGCTGCCCTTCGTGTTCTCGGATGGCAAGAAGGGCACCCTCGCGCTCAACGAGTGGTATCAGAAATACGCCAAGACCGAGATGAAGGACACGAAGCTGTGCTTCGCTTTCATCCACGATCCCGGATCGATCCACGGCAAGAAGAAGATCGTCGTACCGTCAGACCTCAACGGGGTGAAGGTCCGCCCCGCGCAGAGCACCATCGGCGAAATGGTCAAGCTGTTCGGCGGCACCAATGTGCAGGCCTCGGCGCCGGAATCGCGTGATGCGATCGAACGCGGCGTTGCCGACGAGATCGCGTTCCCGTGGGGCTCGATCTTCCTGTTCGGCATCGACAAGGTGGTGAAGTATCACATCGACGTGCCGCTCTATTCGACGGTGTTCACCTACAACATCAACCTCGCCAAGTATAATTCCATGTCCGCGGCGCAGAAGAAGATCATCGACGATCACTGCACGCCGGAATGGGCCTCGAAAGTCACCGATCCCTGGGTCGATTTCGAAGCCAATGGCCGCACCAAGATGAAGGCGCTTCCGGATCACGAGGTCTACAAGCTGACGCCGGAACAGCTTGCCGAGTGGAAGAAGGGTATCCAGCCCCTCAACGCCGCTTGGGCCGCTGCTGTCAAGAAGGCCGGCGGTGACGCCGACGCCATCGATGCAGATCTCAAGGCGATGCTGAAGAAGCACGACGCCGGGTTGTGATTCTGGCCTCTCCCCGCTTGTGGGGAGAGGCCGCCATTCGCATGCGACGCATGTGAATGGCGGGTGAGGGGAAATCTCCGCCGGCTCCGACGCTCGTGGAGAGTCCCCCTCATCCGACTCGTTCGCACTTCGCGCGCGAGCCACCTTCTCCCCGCAAGCGGGGAGAAGAAAGTAAGCGCCATCAGGACCCGCCCATGACCGCCACGCCCCATATCTTCCAGGACGGTGCCCTCGGCATTCCGCCCGACCCGCCGCGCAAGAACATGATGGATCGCTTTATCGATTCCATTGAATGGATCGCCGCATTCTTCGTCGGCATCGTCGCGCTGAACACTTTCATTGCGGTGTTCATGCGAAAATTCTTCGCAGTCACGATCCCCGATTACTACAATATCGGACAGTTCATGCTCGGCGTGCTGATTTTCTGGGGCATCGCCGCGACCTCCTATCGCGGCTCGCACATCACCGTCGATCTGGTCTGGGCCAATGCGACGCCGAAATATCAGCGCTGGATCGACGTGTTCGCAACCTTGGTGCTGCTGTTCGTTGTCACGGTGCAGACCTACACGCTGTTCGACAAGGTGGTGGACACCTATTCGAGCCACATCGTCACCATGGATCTGCAATTACCGGTCTGGCCGTTCTTCCTGCTGTCATGGATCGGCGACGTCTCGGCGGTGCTGCTGATCGCGATCCGCACCTACCGGCTGATCTTCCATCCGGAAGAGATGCATGAACCCGAAATCAAGACGGCAGAGTAAGTCGCATGGACCTCAGTAATGAAGCGGTTGCCGTCATCGGCTTTGTCAGCCTGTTCGTCCTGATGCTGCTGCGCGTGCCGGTGGGCATGGCGATGGGCCTCGTAGGCATCACCGGCTTCGGCTATCTGACGGGCTTTGCGCCGGCACTCAAGCTGGTCGGTCAGACCACCATGCGGACCGTGACGGATTATTCCTTCGGCGTGATCCCGATGTTCCTCCTGATGGGGGCCTTCGTCTCGGTGTCGGGTATCAGCCGTGAACTGTTTCGCGCGGCAAATACATTCGTCGGTCATTGGAAGGGCGGATTGGGCATCGCGACCATCGCCGCCTGCGGCGGCTTTGCTGCGATCTCCGGCTCGTCGGTGGCGACGGCCGCGACATTCTCCGCCGTGGCCTATCCGGAAATGCGCCGTTTCAACTATCCGCAGAGCTTCGCCACCGGCGTCATCGCCGTGGGCGGCACGCTTGGTGCGATGCTGCCGCCGTCCACAGTGCTTGCGGTTTACGGCATCATTACCCAGCAGGACATTGGCAAGCTGTTCATCGCCGGCATCGTGCCGGGCCTGCTCGCTATCGTTATGCACATGATCACCATTGCGATCATCGGCGTGGTCAAACCGGGCTTCCTGCCGGCGGGCCCGAAGGCGTCCTGGCGCGAGCGCGCTGCGGCGATCCGCGACGTTTGGTCGCCGCTGCTGCTGTTCGTCTTCGTGATCGGCGGCCTCTATGGCGGCTTCTTCATTCCGACCGAAGCCGGCGCGGTCGGCGCGGTCGGTGCCTTCATCATCGGCGTGCTGCGCGGCAAACTGAGCAAGGACGGCATCCTGCAGTCATTGTTGCAGGCGACCCGGACCGCAGCCGCCGTGTTCACGGTGCTGATCGGCGCGCTGTGCTTCGGCTACTTCCTCACCATCACGCAGACCCCGCAGCATGTCACCGAATTCCTCACCGGTTTGGGCATTGGACCCTACGGTGTGCTGGCGCTGATCCTTCTGATGTATCTCGTGCTGGGCTGCCTGATGGACGCGATGGCGATGGTCATCCTCACGGTGCCGATCGTGTTTCCTGTGATTATGGCGCTGGGCTTCGATCCGATCTGGTTCGGCATCGTCATCGTCATGACCGTCGAGCTCGGCCTGATCCATCCTCCGGTCGGCATGAACGTCTTCGTCATCAAGAGCGTGATCAAGGATGTCAGCATGGCGACCATCTTCAAGGGCGTCCTGCCCTTTGTGGTCACGGACCTGATCCGCCTTGTATTGCTGATCCTGTTCCCGCTGATTGCCACCTGGCTGCCGACGCGCATGATTGGATGATGCGATGACGACACCGCAACTCGCCACGAAGTATGTCTTCAGCCTCGCTATCAAGGTCGGTACGCCGGTCGTTGCCGGCGACCTCGGATATGGCGTCCGCCGCGTCATCCCGGTCCTTGGTGGGTCCGTGGAGGGCGAGGGTATCAAGGGCACGATCCATCCGACTGGTGCGGATTTCCAGGTCATCCGTCCGGACGGCTTCACCGAACTGGAAGCGAAATACACGTTTGCACTCGACGACGGCGCCATCGTCTATATCGAGAATATCGGCATCCGCTTCGGGCCCAAAGAAGCGCTCGATCGCATTGCACGCGGCGAGGCCGTCGATCCTGCGCTGATCTATTTCCGCTCGGTGCCACGATTTGAAACCGGCCATCCCAAATATCGCTGGCTGATGCAGAACCTGTTCATCGGCGTCGGCGCCCGGCATCCGGATCGGGTCGAACTGGCAGTGCATCAGGTGCTGTGAGACCTGTGCTGCCGGGCAGGGCGATGTGCTGTTCTTGGACCGGATCGCTGTCGCGCACCGAAATACCTGACCTTAACCTAGGACGAAATCAGCCCCTATTGCGCCGCAAGATTGACTCACGGGCCATTCGTTATAAGATATAATTATTCTAGCCAGGACCTAATCGCGCTCATGAACCAAGCCGTCGCCGTTGCCGTTGCCGCCGCCATGCTCCAGATCGAAACCCGGGGCCGCGTGCTGATCGTGGGCCTGAACCGTCCCGCCAAGCGCAACGCGCTGAACGATGGACTGATCCTGGACATCGAGCGTTGCTTCGCGTCGCTGCCGGAAGAGATCGGCGCGGTGGTGATACATGGCATCGGCGGCCATTTCTCCGCCGGCCTCGATCTGTCCGAGCTCATCGAGCGCGACGCGACGGCCGGCCTGATGCATTCGCGCATGTGGCACCGGGTGTTCGATATCATCCAGCATTGCCGTGTCCCGGTGATCGCCGCATTGCAGGGTGCCGTGATCGGCGGCGGGCTTGAACTGGCTTGCTCTGCGCATATTCGTGTCGCGGATCCCTCGGCCTATTACGCGCTGCCGGAAGGTAGTCGCGGCATCTTCGTCGGCGGCGGCGGTTCGATGCGCCTACCGCGCCTGATCGGCGTGCACCGGATGGCCGACATGATGCTCACCGGCCGCGTCTACAAGGCGGAAGAGGGCACGGCGCTCGGCTTCGCGCAATATCTGACGGAAGCCGGCGGCGCACTGCCCAAGGCGATCGAACTCGCCGAACGCGTCGCGCAGAATGCACCGTTGACAAATTTCGCGGTGCTGCAAGCGTTGCCGCTGATCGCTGAAGCCAGTCCGCAGACAGGGTTGATGCTGGAAGCGCTGATGGCGTCGGTGGCGCAGAGCGATCAGGAGGCGAAAAATCGCATCCGCGATTTTCTGGATCGCAAGGCCGGCAAGGTGAAGCCCGGCTGATCCGGGCCAACGACTACCAATAAAAATAAAAGAATCGGGACGAAATACACAGGGCGGAAGCAATGTCTGCAAGTGCTGACAAGATCGATCAGGCAAAGCGAGCGGCGACGGAGCATCCGTTGCGGCCGATTTCCTATGGCGATCCGGCTGTTACCATAGAGCGCCGCGACGACGGCACCATCTATCTGCGCCCGACCAATGCCATCGGCGACTATCCGGAACGCGTCACCGATTATCTGCATCACTGGGCCAGGGAGGCGCCGGATCGCGTCTTCATGGCCGAGCGAGCGGAAGGCGGTGGCTGGCGCGAAGTCACCTACGCGCAGATGCTCGATGCAGCCCGCCATATAGCCTCAGCGCTGTTGTCGCGCAGGCTCTCCGCCGACAGGCCCATCGTCATTCTCTCCGGAAATTCCATCGATCACGCACTGATTGCCTTCGGCGCGCTCTATGCCGGCATTCCCTATGCGCCGGTGTCGCCGGCCTATTCGCTGGTCTCGAAGGACTACGGCAAGCTCGGTTATCTCATGAAGCTGCTGACGCCCGGGCTGGTTTTCGTCGATGACGCGGATGCGTTCACGAACGCCATTCACTTCAATGTGCCGGTCGACACTGAAGTTGTCGTTTCTGCCGGCGCCCTGCCGGGCCGGCCCGTAACCAAGCTTTCCGATCTGCTCGTGACGCCGGAGGCCGCCAATCTTGATGCCGCGAACGCAGCCATCGGTCCTGATACCATCGCGAAGTTCTTGCTGACGTCAGGCTCCACCGGCAATCCGAAAGCCGTGATCAACACCCAGCGCATGATGTGCGCCAACCAGATCATGCTGCGCGATACGCTGGCGTTCCTGAAGGACGAGCCGCCTGTCATCATCGACTGGCTGCCGTGGAATCACACATTTGGCGGCAATCACAATATCGGGCTGACGCTGTTCAATGGCGGTTCGATGTATCTCGACGACGGCAAGCCGACACCTGCGGGGATCGAGCAGACCATCCGCAATCTGCGCGAGATCTCGCCGACGGTCTATTTCAACGTCCCCAAGGGCTATGAATCGCTGCTGCCTTATCTGCGAGAAGACGCGGCGCTGCGCGAAAAATTCTTCGCGCGGCTGCACGCGATGTTCTTTTCGGGTGCGGCGCTGTCCGCCTATGTCTGGGACAGTCTTGACGAACTGTCGGTGCAGACCACTGGCGTGCGCGTGCCCATGCTCACCGGCCTCGGCGCCACCGAGACCTCGCCCTTCTTCATGTGCGTCAATCCCGTGACCAGCCGCTCCGGCCATGTGGGTCTTCCCGTCCCCGGCAACGATGCCAAGCTGGTACCGAACAACGGCAAGATGGAAGTCCGCGCCAAGGGGCCGAACATCACGCCGGGCTATTGGCGCGAGCCGGAACTGACCGCGAAAGCGTTCGACGAGGAAGGTTACTATATTTTCGGCGATGCGCTGAAAGCTGTCGATCCCAATAATCTCTCCGCAGGTTTCGATTTCGACGGCCGCATCTCCGAGGACTTCAAACTCGGCAGCGGCACCTGGGTCAGCGTCGGCCCGCTGCGCGCACGCTTCGTTGGCACCTGTGCGCCACTGGTGCGCGACGTGGTGATCGCCGGCATCAACCGCGATGAACTTGCAGCGCTCGTGATCCTCGATCTCGATGGGTGTCGCGTGATCAATCCCGACCTGGCCGCCGGCGATCTCGCCGCTGCGGCCAATGATCCGATCGTCCGCGACGCGTTCCGTGAGCGACTCGCGCGCTTCCTCGCTGGCGCCACCGGATCCTCGACACGGATCGCCAAGGCGGTGCTGCTTGACACGCCGCTGTCGATCGATCGCGGCGAGGTCACGGACAAGGGCTCGGTCAATCAGCGCGCGGTGCTGGAGCATCGTGCCAAGTTGATCGACGATATCTATGGGAATCCGGAAGTTGCGAAAGTGATTGCGATCTAGAACGGCAGAAAAATCGAACAGGGGAGGACATCATGCAATTGAAGAACCAGGCTGCCATCGTCACCGGTGGCGCTTCCGGCCTTGGCGCCGCGACCGCCCGCAGGCTCGCCGCGCAGGGCGCGAAAGTCGCGCTGCTCGATCTCAACACCGCCCTCGCAGAAACAGTTGCCAGGGAGATCGGCGGCATCGCGATCTCATGCGACGTGTCCGACGCCGCCTCTGCCGAAGCCGCCGTCGCCGCTGCCGCCAAGGCACACGGCCCGGCGCGCGTGCTGGTGAACTGCGCCGGCATCGGCGTCGCCAAGCGCGTGATCGGCCGCGATGGTCCGATGGCGCTCGGCGATTTCGACAAGGTGATCCGTGTCAACCTGATCGGCTCCTTCAACATGATCCGTCTGGCGACCGATCCGATGTCCAAGCTGGAGCCGCTCGAAACCGGCGAGCGCGGCGTGGTGATCTCGACAGCCTCGGTCGCCGCCTATGACGGCCAGATCGGCCAGTCCGCCTATTCGGCGTCCAAGGGCGGCATCGTCGGCATGACGCTGCCCATCGCTCGTGAAATGGCCCAGTTCGGCATCCGCGTGCTGACCATCGCGCCGGGCCTGTTCATGACGCCGCTTTTGGCCGGCCTGCCGCAGGAGGCGCAGGACAGTCTCGCCGCAGCGATCCCGTTTCCGCGCCGGCTTGGCCATGCCGATGAGTTTGCATCTCTCGCACTGCACATGATCGACAATCCGTATCTGAACGGCGAGGTGGTCCGGCTCGACGCATCGCTGCGCATGGCGCCACGTTAAGCCTGCGGCAAAGCATCAGTGCGCCGGCCCTTTACCGGTAAGGGCGCACTGACCTAAAGAAGGGGCTGATAAGCCAGCCGAACTTTGATTTAGCTGACGACATAAAAAATAACCTGGAGGGAGAGACCCATGACCAAGCATCACTTGGCGATCGCGGCTGTTGCCGTCTCGCTGGCACTGGCCGGACCGGCCATTGCCCAGACATCCGACGTCACCATCGGCATCACCACGTCAACGACGGGCCCGGCGGCCGCCCTGGGCATCCCCGAGCGCAATGCGCTCGAATTCGTGCCCAAGGAAATCGGCGGCGTGCCGCTCAAGATCATCGTGCTCGACGATGGCGGCGATCCGACCACCGCGACCACCAACGCCCGCCGCTTTGTCACCGAATCCAAGGCCGACATCATTTTGGGCTCCGCGGTGACGCCGACGAGCATTGCGGTGTCCAACGTCGCCAACGAAGTGGGTATTCCGCATTTCGCCCTGTCGCCGCTGCCGATCACGCCGGAACGTGCGAAGTGGTCGGTGGCCATGCCGCAACCGGTGCCGATCGTCGGCAAGGTGATGTACGACCACATGAAGTCGAAGGGCATCAAGACCATCGGCTATATTGGTTACTCCGACTCCTACGGCGATCTCTGGTTCAACGATGTGAAGAACCAGACCGGTCCGATGGATATGAAGGTCGTCGCCGAAGAGCGTTTCGCGCGCCCGGACACCTCGGTCACCGGCCAGGTGCTGAAGTTGATCGCAGCCAATCCTGATGCGATCCTGATCGGCGCCTCGGGTACCGCTGCGGCACTGCCGCAGACCGAGCTGCGCGAGAAGGGCTACAAGGGCCTGATCTACCAGACCCATGGTGCCGCCAGCATGGACTTCATCCGAATCGCCGGCAAGGCCGCCGAGGGCGTGCTGATGGCCTCCGGCCCGGTGATGTATCCGGAAGGGCAGGCCGATACGGCGCTGACCAAGAAGCCCGGTATGGCACTCAACAGCGCCTATGAAGCCAAATATGGCCCCAACAGCCGCAGTCAGTTCGCCGGGCACTCCTACGACGCCTTCGAGGTGCTCAAGCGCGTGATCCCGACGGCGCTGAAGACCGCCAAGCCCGGCACACCCGAGTTCCGCGAGGCGATCCGCCAGGCGCTGTTGACGGAGAGGGAAATTGCCGCCTCGCAGGGCGTCTACAACTTCACCGAAAAGGACCGCTACGGCCTCGATGAGCGTTCGCGCATCTTGCTGACGGTGAAAGACGGCAAATACGTTCTCGCCCAGTAATGCAGATCTGACGGAGGGCAGGGGCGCGCAGCGCCTTTGCTTCGCCGGCATTTTTCGATAACAAGGCCGGCCCTCGCCAGAGGGTCGGCTTTTTGCCGTGCGCGAGCCTTCGCGCGGCCGCAACCAGCGCAACGTCCGCCGGTATGGCTGCCACGTTCGGCGCTCTCCGCTTCCACACGAGAAAGATACGATATGTCCAAGCTTCATCTGGCGATCGCCGCCGTTGCCGTCTCGCTGGCGATTGCCACCCCTGCCGAAACCCAGACCGCCGACATCACCATCGGCGTCAGCATCTCCACCACGGGCCCTGCGGCCGCGCTGGGCGTGCCCGAGCGCAACGCGCTGGAATTCGTGCCCAAGGAAATCGGCGGGGTGCCGCTGAAGCTGATCGTGCTCGACGATGGCGGCGACCCATCCATCGCGACCACCAATGCACGCCGTTTCGTGTCGGAATCCAAGGCCGACATCATGGTCGGCTCGTCGATCGTGCCATCCTCGGTCGCCATGTCGGCGGTCGCCAATGAAGCTGGCGTTCCGCATTTCAGCCTGTCGCCGATGCCGTTCACGCCGGCGCGCGTGAAGTGGTCGGTGGACATGCCGCAGCCGGTCGAGATCGTCGGCAAAGTCATGTACGATCACATGAAGGCCCATGGCGTGAAGACCATCGGCTATGTCGGCTATTCGGACTCCTATGGGGACCTTTGGTTCAACGACCTCAAGGCCCAGACGAGTGCGATGGGAATGAGCATCGTCGATGACGAGCGCTTCGCGCGTCCCGATACGTCGATCACCGGTCAGGCGCTGAAGCTGATTGCGGCCAATCCCGACGCGATCCTGATCGGCGCGGCCGGCACCGGCGCCGGCATGCCGCAGTCCGAACTGCGCGACCGCGGCTACAAGGGTCTGATCTACCAGACCCACGGTGCTGCCTCGAGCGACTTCATCCGCATCGCCGGCAAGTCCGCCGAAGGTGTGCTGATGGCTGCAGGTCCCGTGATGTATCCGGAAGGTCAGCCGGATACAGCGCTGACCAAGAAGCCAGGCCTCGAGCTCAATGCGGCCTATGAAGCCAAATACGGAGCCAACAGCCGCAGCCAGTTTGCCGGTCACGCCTATGACGTGTTCGAAGTGCTGAAGCGCGTGGTGCCCGTGGCGCTGAAGACCGCCAAGCCCGGCACGCCGGAATTCCGCGAAGCCATCCGCCAGGCGCTGATGAGTGAAAAGGAAATCGCCGCGACCCAGGGCGTCTACAATTACACTGAAAAGGACCGCAACGGTGTCGACGACCGCTCGCGGATTTTGCTGACCGTGAAGGATGGAAAATACGTTCCGGCGAAGTAAGCCGGAGCGCCGCTAAAAAATGCCGGCTGTCGCAAGACAGCCGGCATTTTTATGTGATCGAGATCAGATCGCGCTGACACCTTCGTGCTGGAAGCCGAGATAGCTCGCCACCACGCGCTGGTTGCTGGCGATGTCGCTGGCGCTTCCATCGAGGATGAATTCGCCGAGCTCCATCACATAAGCGCGGTCGGCAATCTTGAGCGCGGCCTGCGCATTTTGCTCGACCAGCAGCACCGAGACGCCGGCGGCTTTGAGCTCGCTGACGATGCGGAAGATGTCGGCGACGATGATCGGCGCGAGGCCGAGGCTCGGCTCGTCCAGCATCAGGAGTTTCGGTGCGCCCATCAGCGCGCGGCCCATCGCCAACATCTGCTGCTCGCCGCCGCTCAGCGTGCCGGCGAGTTGCTTGCGGCGCTCCTTGAGGCGCGGAAACAGCGTGTAGACGTGCTCGAACGAACGGGCGGCGGTGGCCTTGTCGATGCGGAAGGCACCGAGCAGCAGATTGTCTTCCACATTCATCGTGGCGAACAATTCGCGATGCTCGGGTACGAGGCTGAGGCCGGCAGCGACGCGGTCCTCGATGTCGATCTTGGACACATCACCGCCGGCAAAGCTCACGCCCCCCTTCAGCGGCAGGATGCCCATCACGGCATTGAGCAGCGTGGTCTTGCCGGCGCCATTGGCACCGATGATCGTGACGATCTCGTTGGTGCGGACCTCGAGATTGACAGCGCGCACGGCCTCGACCTTGCCATAGGCGACATGTGCGTCCGTGACTTGCAGTAACGCGCTCATGCGACCGCTCCCAGATAGGCCTTGATGACGTCGGGGTTGGTCTTGATGTCGGCCGGCGTGCCCTCGGCGATCTTGGTGCCGAAATCGAGCACCACGATCCGGTTGGCGAGATTCATCACGAAGCCCATGTCGTGTTCGACCAGCAGCACCGACATGCCGCCGTCGCGAAGCTGACGAAGCAGTGCTGCAAGCTGCTGCTTTTCCATGTGGCGCAGGCCCGCCGCGGGCTCGTCCAGCAGCAGCAACATTGGATCGACGCATAGCGCACGGGCGATCTCGACGATGCGCTGCTGGCCGAGTGACAGGGAGCCGGCGAGCTGGTTCATCTGGTCGCCGAGACCGACACGCTCGATCTGCTTGGCGGCTTCCGCCAGCAGCTTCGCTTCGTCGGCGCGATCGAGCCGCAGCATGCTGGCGATGGCGCCGGAGCGCCCGCGCAGATGTGCGCCGAGCGCGACGTTCTCAAGCACGGTCATGTCGGGCACCAACTTCACATGCTGGAAGGTGCGGGCGATGCCGAGCTTGACGATCTCTTGCGGCGGCGCGCCGGAGACGCTCTTGCCGAGCACGGCGATCTTGCCGGCGGTTGCGGCCAGCACGCCGGTAATGAGGTTGAAGGTCGTGCTCTTGCCGGCGCCATTGGGGCCGATCAGCGCGACGATCTCGCGCGCCTGCACATTGAACGACACGTCGTTGACAGCGACGACGCCGCCGAACTGCTTGCGTGCCTTTTCGACCTGCAGCAATACGCCGGTTTCCGGACGGTGGTCGTTGCGGGCGGGCAGTGCATCGGCCGGCGCCGGGCGCTTGCGGCTGTCGCCGGACGGCAGCCACGCGGTCAGCCACGGCCACATGCCGGTCGGCGCGAGTTGCAGCAGCGCGACGAGCAGGATGCCGAACACGATGGTCTCGAGCTGGCCGCTGCCGCCGAAGATGACCGGCAGATAGCTCTGCAACGCTTCCTTGAGAATGATGACCACGGCCGCGCCGAGCACGCCGCCCCAGACATAGCCGGCGCCGCCGACCACAGCGATGAACAGATATTCGATGCCGAGATGAACGCCGAACGGGGTCGGATTGGCGGCGCGCTGGAAATGCGCATAGAGCCATCCGGACAGGCCGGCCAGCACCGCGGCATAGACGAAGACAAGCAGTTTGGCGCGCGGGGTCTGCACGCCAAAGGCTTCGGCGGCGATATGGCCACGGCGCAGCGCACGGATGGCGCGGCCGGTGCGGGAGTCCAGCAGGTTCATCGACAGCAGGGCGGCAATGATCACGGCGATCCAGATCGGGAAATAGATCGTGCCGGGATCGAGCATTTTCCACGAACCGATGGACAGCGGCGGAATGCCCGAGATGCCGTCGTTACGGCCGAGGAACTCCAGCTTGCCGAACAGGTAGTACAGGCTGATGCCCCAGGCGATGGTACCGAGCGGCAGATAGTGGCCCGACAGGCGCATGGTGATGAGGCCGAGGAACACCGCAGCAAAGCCGGCGACCAGCAGCGACAGCGGCAGCGTCAGCCACGGCGAGATGCCGTAGGTGGTTGTCAGCACGGCCGTCGTATAGGCGCCGAAGCCGCAGAAGGCCGCCTGACCGAACGAGGTCAGGCCGCCGACGCCGGTGAGCAGCACGAGGCCCATGGCGACCAGCGAGGCCAGGCCGATATTGTCGAGCAGCACGATCCAGAACGGCGGGATGCCCGGTACGAACGGGATCACGGCCATCACGAGCGCGAAAACGAAGATGGGAAGAAGACGCGGCGTCATGGCGCTCAATCCTTCTCTTCTTCGACTTCGGGTGCTGCGAGCGAGCGCAGCACCAGAACCGGAAGGATCAGCGTGAACACGATGACCTCTTTGTAGTTGCTGGCATAGAAGGACGAGAACGCCTCGACGCAACCGACCAGAATGGCGGCGGCGGCGGTCAGCGGATAGCTCACCAGCCCACCGATGATCGCTGCGACGAAGCCCTTGAGGCCGATCAGGAAGCCGGTGTCGTAATAGAGCGTGGTGATCGGCACGATCAGGATGCCCGAGATGGCGCCGATGATCGAGGCGAGCAGGAAGGCGAGTTGGCCCGACAATGTGGTGCGGATGCCGGCGAGGCGGGCACCGAGGCGGTTCACCGCCGTGGCGCGCAGCGCCTTGCCATAAAGCGTGTAGCCAAAGAACAGCCACAGCCCGATGATCAGCGCGATGGTGATGCCATAGACGGCGATGCTCTGGCCGGTGAAGCGTAATGCGCCGATGGTGATGGCGTCAGACGAGATCGCAGGTCCCCGCTGGCCCTCGGCGCCGAAGAAGACGAGGCCAAAACCCTGCAGCGCGAGGTGGCAGCCCACCGAGGCGATCAGCAGCACCAGCACGGAGGTGTGGGCGATCGGCTGATAGGCAATGCGGTAGAGATAAAGGCCGATGGCGGCGACGATCAGCAACGACAGCGCGATGTTGAGGGCGATATTCCCCGGCCGTCCACCCAGCGCCCACATCACGCCCCAGATCGCCAGCGGAAAGACGAGGTTGACAGCCGCGGAGCGCAGCACGCGCTTGGCATGCAACGCCTTGCGGAAGGTGAAGAGATCGAAGGCGAAGGCCACGACGCCCATGGCGACGGCGAGCTTGATGGTGCCGGGCATCTGGCCGGCGGAGAGGCTGGCATAAGTCAGCGCGCCGAATGTGATGAATTCGCCTTGCGGGATCAGGATGACGCGTGTCACCGCAAAGACCAGCACAAGGGCCAGCCCAAGCAGCGCATAGATCGCGCCATTCGTGATGCCGTCCTGCAAAAGGAACAGCAAGATCGTCGTATTCAAAGCCGGACGCTCCCCCGCACTGTCTGGCGCCGCGGATACCACAGGCGCAGGACGATCAACAATGGCGGTTGAAACCCGCCGTCTATTTGATATACTTCATAACGATTATTGAACATAATCTCAAGGCCTGTCGCACGTCGACCGGGTGTTTCATTCAAGCTGCCGGGTATCGCGGAAAGCGAGCGATGACTGTTTCAAAGACGACGTTTCAGGATCAAGCCAAGCAGGCCACGCCCGTCGGGTTCGACGAGGAGGGCGGTGCGCTGCAGCTCGGCGAACTGTCCGAACTGCTAGGCTATTCGCTGAAACGCGCGCAGTTGAAGGTGTTCGAGGACTTTTTGCGCTGCATGGCGCCGCTGCAACTGACGCCTGCGCAGTTTTCGGTGCTGCTGTTGCTGGACAAGAACCCGGGCCGCAACCAGACCGAAATCGCCAATACGCTCGGTATTCTCCGGCCGAATTTCGTCTCGCTGCTCGACGCGCTGGAGAGCCGCGACCTGCTGACGCGGATGCGCTCGCCGAGCGATCGGCGCTCCCATGTGCTGATGCTGACCGACAAGGGCCGCGCGACGCTGATCCGTGCCAAGAAACTGGTAGCCACGCGGCACGAGGCCCGGCTGATCGAGGTGCTGGGGCCAGCCGAGCACAAGGCTCTTCTGGGGATGATGGCGAAGATCGCCAGGGAGCTCTAAGGGGCGGCGTCATGCTCGTCCCTTATCCTGAGGAGCGGCTTCTTCAGCCGCGTCTCGAAGGCTGGCCACGCACTCATGGTTCGGGACGCGCGCAAATGCGCGCTCCTCACCATGAGGTGCCTGTTACGCTCACCCCACCAAAATCACCCTGACATCATTTACATTCGTCAGCGTCGGGCCGGTCTGCAGCAGATCGCCGGTCGCCGTAAAGAACGTCGTGGCGTCGTTGTTCGCCAGCGTCGCCCTGGGATCCAGCTTCTGCGCGCGCATCGCCTCGAACGTCCGCTCATCGACGATCGCGCCGGCGGGGTCGCTGGCGCTGCCGGCGCCGCCGTCGGCGCCGTCAGTATCGCCGGCGAGCGCGACGATACCGGTGGTGTCCTTGAAGGCATCGGTGAGCGCCAGCGCGTATTCCTGGTTCGGGCCGCCGCGGCCGTTACCCGTCACGGTGACCGTGAGTTCGCCGCCGGAGAGGATCGCGAGCTTCTTGCCGTCGGCCTTGGCCTTAAGCGCCAGCTTCGCATGCTCGGCGGCAACCTCGCGCGCTTCGCCTTCGAGATCGGCGCCGAGATCGACGATCTCATAGCCGGCATTGCTGGCCACCTTGATCGCGGCGTCGAGCGACTCCCGCGGCCGTGCGATCAGCTCAAACCGTGCGCGCGAGAACGCCGCGTCATCCGGCTTCACGCTTTCATTGGCCTCATCGCTGAGCGCCGCGCGCACCGCATCATCGATTGTGAGATTGAACTTCGCGATGATGGCGCGAGCATCGGCCAGCGTTGTCGTATCCGGCACTGTTGGTCCCGACGCGATCACGGCGGGATCGTCATGCGGCACATCGGAAATCGCCAGGGTCACGATCTCTGCCTTTTGCCCGGCGCGGGCGAGGCGGCCGCCCTTAATGCGGGACAGGTGCTTACGCACGGTGTTGATCTCGCCGATGACGGCACCGGAGCGCAGCAGCGCGCGGTTGAGCTGTTGCTTCTGCTGGAAGGTGATGCCATCAACCGGCGCGGTCCAGTTGGCCGAACCGCCGCCGGAAATCAGCACAAGCAACAGGTCGTCAGCCGCAGCCTCTGCGGCGAGCTTGAGACTGTCGTCGGCGCCCTTGAGCCCGGCTTCGTCCGGGACGGGGTGGCCGGCCTCGACCACGCGGATGCGCCGGGTCGGCACACCATGGCCGTGGCGCGTAGTGGCAATGCCGGTCAGGCGCGCGGGATCGAGCTTCAGCGTGTCGAGATAATGCGCCTCGGCAGCGGCAGCCATGGCCGCAGCGCCCTTGCCGGCGGCCAGGCAGATGATGCGACCTTTCGGCGGCGCCGGCAGATGGGCGCCGAGGATGACATCAGGATGGGCCGCAGCAACTGCGGCATCGAAAATTGCGCGGAGCAGGGGGCGTTTGTCGGTCATATCGGGGTTATGCCGATCATTGGCGGAGGCGGCAAGATGGTCGCTTTTTCTCTTCTCCCCCTGTAGGAGAAGGTGGCGCGGGCGAAGTCCGCTGGATGAGGGGGGAGGCGGAACTCCATGGCTACCCCTCACCCGTATCGAGCCACTCGGCGGGTCGATCCGCCCTCTCCCGCCTGGCGAAGCTTCGCTTCGCGCGGGGGAGAGGGGAAGTAAGGCAGAACGGCTAGCCGCCGCTGCCGCCCGTGCCGAGTTCACCAGTCAGCACGTCGCCGAACAGTTTCCAGTTCTCGCCTTCGAAACGCATCAGCTGCATCTGCTCGATGGGCGAGAAATCGGTGGGTGAGGTGTTGACCAGCACGCCGGGCAGCAGCGTCGACTGCTGGACGTTCTTCAGGTTCGCAGCCTGCTTCATCACATTGGCGCGGGTGAGATCGTCGCCGCACTGCTTGAGCAGGATCGCCATGGTCTCGGCGATATTATAGCCGGACATCAGCGACGAGTCGGACGGGTTGCCGTCCGGGACGTATTTGGTGAGGAATTCGCGATAGGCCTTGATGCCTGGATCGTCCTTCCACTGCGGGTCGGTGGCGTCCTTGGAGTAGTGCGCGGAGAGCAGGCCCTGGGCGTTCTCGAAGCCTGCGGGACGGAGCACCTGACCGATCGAGACGCTGACGCCTGGCACGATCATGGTCGGCTTCCAGCCGAGCTCGGCAATTTTCTTGATAGTCTGGGCAGCGAATTTCGGCGTCGCGAAGATGATGACAACCTCGGGATTGAGCGACTTCATCTTGACGATGTGGGAATCCACAGTCGGCTCGGTGAGCTCATAGCTCTCTTCGATCACGATGGAAGACGCCTTGTCGCCGAGGCCGTCCTTGACGCCCTTCAGGTAGTCCTTGCCGAAGTCGTCATTCTGATAGAGCACGCCGATCTTGGCGCCGGCTTTTTCCTTCAGCAGGTACTTGGCATAGATGCGGCCCTCGCTCTGGTAGCTGGGCAGCCAACCCATGGTCCAGGGGAAGTTTTTCGGATCGGCCCATTTGGTGGCGCCGGTGGCCAGGAACAGTTGGGGCACCTTCTTGGTGTTGAGATATTTCTGGATCGCGGTGTTGGACGGCGTGCCGAGTGCCGAGAACATCAGTAGCACTTCGTCGGACTCGACCAGCTTGCGGGTCTGCTCGACAGCCTTTGGCGGCGAGTAGGCGTCATCATAGGAGATGTAGTTGATCATGCGGCCATTGATGCCACCCTTGTCGTTGATCATCTTGAAATAGCCGGCCTGCGCCTTACCGACGGCGCCATAGGCCGAGGCCGGTCCGCTATAGGGCACGATGTTGCCGAGCTTGATTTCGGTGTCGCTGGCGCCCGTGTCGTATTTCTTCTGGGCGAGGACGTGGGTTGAGGAGACGGCGAGCAACATGGCGGCGGCCGAAAGCGACCATAGCCGCGCGGTCGTGGCAGACATTTGAGTTCCTTCCCTTGCTTGCAAGGCGAGATTTTCTTGTGTTGCAGGCCTTTTTGCGTCTGCGAGATAATCATACCGCGATTGCACAATGGCTCAAATGGAAAGCGACCAAAACGCAGTGAGGCCTGCGCCACTTTTGACGCAAGCCTCACGCATTTTCCGTTATGTGGAATGAGGGCGATCAGCCGCCCACGTCCGCGCTTATGATGTCGCCGAACAGTTCCCACTTCTCGCCCTTAAATCGCATCAGCTGCAACTGACTGATCGGCGCGAAGTCGGTGGGCGAGGTGTTGATCTTGATGCCCGGCAGCAACACCTCGGTGCGGAAGTCTTTCAGGTTTGCGGCTTGCTTCATGACGTTCTCGCGGGTGAGATTATCGCCGCACATCTGCAGCACCTTCACGAGCGTCTGTGCGACGCCGTAGCCGACCACGACATTGCCGTCGAGCTTGTTGCCGTCCGGAAAATCTTTCTGCAGGAAGGCAAGAAAAGCCTTCATGCCGGGATCGTTCTCCCACTGCGGATCGGATACGTCCTTGAGATAGGCCGCCGAGATGATGCCCTGTCCGTTCTCGAAGCCTGCCGGCTTCATCACACTGCCGACGGAGGCCGAGACGTTGTTGAGGAAGTGCAGCGGTTTCCATTCGATCTCGGCAATCTTCTTGATCGCCTGCGCGGCGAATTTGGGGGTCGCGATATCAATGAAGACATTGGCACCGGATGCCTTCAACTTGACGATATGGTTATCGATGGTCGGCTCCGATGTTTCGAAGCTGTCTTCAGCGACGATCATCGACGCGGCCTTGGCTCCGAGGCCATCCTTCAGGCCCTTGAGATAGTCCTTTCCATAATCATCGTTCTGATAGAGCACGGCGATCTTGGCGTCCGGCTTTTCCTTCAGCAGGTACTTCGCATAGATCTGCGTCTCGCTTTGGTAGCTGGGCTGCCAGCCTATGGTCCAGGGGAAGTCCTTCGGATCGTTCCACTTGGTGGCGCCGGTGGCGACGAACAGCTGCGGTACCTTCTTGCTGTTCATGTATTTGTGGATCGCCGAATTCGGGGGCGTGCCCAGCGGATTGAACACCAGCAAAACTTCATCGGACTCCACAAGCTTACGCGCCTGCTCGACGGTCTTCGGCGGCGAGTAGGCGTCGTCATAGCTGATGAAGGTGATCTTGCGGCCATTGATGCCGCCTTCGGCATTGATCTTCTTGAAATATGCTTCTTCGGTTTTTCCTATGACACCGTAAGCGGAGGCCGGTCCGCTATAGGGCATGATATTTCCGATCTTGATCTCAGTATCGGATGCGCCAGGATCATATTTCTTCTGGGCGAGGGCACCGGTCGCGGATACGGCCAGTAGGCCCAAGGCAGCCGGAAGCGCGGCCAGACGCAGATGCATTGCGGGCATTTCTGATCTCCCTGATCAAATTGTGACGTGTCACGTTTCTCTTGATGCGGAGCTCTGCGGCTCCTGTTGGCATTCAACACCCGCCTGCATGTCGCAGCAAGAAAAAGCCCCCGCGACATGGTCGCGAGGGCGCACTAATTCGTGTTCGCGGTGCAGCAGATCTGCGGGCGCAGCAGATTACTGCGTGACCGCGTCGGCGCTGAAGATCTCGCCGAAGCGCTCCCATCTCTCGCCCTTGAAGCGCTGCATCTGCAATTGCGAGATGGGCGCGAAGTCCGTGGGAGAGGTATTGATGGTGATGCCCGGCAGCAGCGTGTCGGGGGTAAAGTCCTTCAGGCTGGCGGCCTGCTTCATGACATTGGCGCGGGTAAGGTCGTCGCCGCACATCTGCAGCACTTTCACCAGGGTCTGTGCTGCACCATAGCCATAGACTGTGCTCGAATCCGCCCTGTTGGCGTCCGGCATATATTTGTCGAGGAACGCGTTCCACTTCTTCATGCCGGGATCGTCCTTCCACTGGGAGTCGGTGCCGTCCTTGGTGTAGGAGGCCGACAGTACGCCCTGCGCATTGTCGAAGCCGGCGGGCTGCATCACCGCGCCCACGGAAACGCTGACATTGGCGAGGATCTGCAACGGCTTCCAGCCGAGTTCGGCGGTCTTCTTGATAGTCTGCGCGGCAAATTTCGGCGTCGTGAAGATCATCAGCACGTCGGGATTGGCGGCCTTCAGCTTCACCACATGGGTGTCGATGGTCGGCTCGGCGATCTCGTAACTGTCTTCGATGGTGATCATCGAAACCTTGGCTCCGAGGCCGTCCTTGAAGCCCTTCAGATAGTCCTTGCCGAAATCGTCATTCTGGTAGAGCACGCCGATCCTGGCATTCGGCTTCTCCTTCAGAAGGTACTTCGCATAGATCTGTGCTTCGCTCTGGTAGGAGGGCTGCCAGCCGATCGTCCAGGGGAAGTTCTTTGGGTCATTCCACTTGGTGGCGCCGGTGGCGACGAAGAGTTGCGGTACTTTCTTGCTGTTGAGATATTTCTGGATGGCGGTATTGGAGGGTGTGCCGAGCGGATTGAACACCACCAGCACCTCGTCGGATTCGACCAGCCTGCGCACCTGCTCCACGGCCTTTGGCGGCGAATAGGCGTCGTCGTAACTGATGAAGGTGATCTTGCGTCCGTTGATGCCGCCCTGTGCGTTGATCATGTTGAGATAGGCGGTCTCGGTCTTGCCGATGGTTCCGTAGGCAGACGCAGGGCCGCTATAGGGGATGATGTTGCCGACCTTGATCTCGGTGTCAGTGGCGCCGGTGTCGTATTTCTTCTGCGCGAGCGCGCCGCTGGTCGTGGCGGCAAGCAAAGCCAGCGCAGCGGGAAACGCTGTCAGGCGCATGGATCGTGCGAGCATCATGGATCTCCGTGATCGTTTCTTCCCAAGCTTTTTCGGAGTTCTGCGACTCCTGTCCGCATTGAATACCCCTGACACGCCAGTCACAAGAAAGAGCCCCTGCGACCAAATCGCAGAGGCTCCGGTGGTTCAGTGGTGCGGTGCGAGAGGCGTTGCCATTATTCCGGTGCGGGCGTATCGGCGCTGATCACGTCGCCGAACAGTTCCCACTTGTCGCCCTTGAAGCGGATCATGCGCAGTTGAGCGATAGGCGCGTAGTCCGTGGCCGAAGTGTTGAGGGTGATGCCGGGCAGCAGCGTGTCGGGCACGAAGTCCTTCAGGCTCGCAGCCTGCTTCATCACATTGGCGCGGGTGAGGTCGTCACCGCACATCTGCAGCACCTTCACCAGTGTCTGTGCCGCGCCATAGCCGTAGAGCAGGCTATTGTCCGAGCGATCCGAGCCGGGCATGTATTTGTCGACGAAGGCCCCCCATTTCTTCATGCCGGGGTCGTCCTTCCACTGCGGGTCGAGACCATCCTTGCGATAATCGGCCGACAACACGCCCTGGGCGTTATCGAAGCCCGCCGGCTGGAGCACAGCGCCAACGGAGATGCTGACATTGCTGACGAGGTGCAGCGGCTTCCAGCCGAGCTCGCCGATCTTGCGGATCGTCTGCGCGGCAATCTTCGGCGTGACGAAGGAGACCACCACGTCCGGGTTCAGCGACTTGATCTTGACGATATGGGAATCCACCGTCGGTTCGGAGATCTCGTAACTCTCCTCGGTGATGATCATCGACGCCTTGGCGCCGAGCGCTTCGCGGAATCCCTTCTGATAGTCTTTGCCGAAATCGTCGTTCTGGTAGAGCACGGCGATCTTGGCGTCCGGTTTTTCCTTCATCAGGTATTTTGCATAGATTTGCGCTTCCACCTGATAGCTAGGCTGCCAGCCCATGGTCCAGGGGAAGTGCTTCGGATCGTTCCACTTGCTCGCGCCGGTAGCGACGAACAGCTGAGGCACCTTCTTGGCGTTGAGATATTTCTGGAACGCGGTGTTGGATGGCGTGCCCAGCGGATTGAAAACGACGAGCACTTCGTCCGATTCCACCAGCTTGCGCACCTGTTCGACCGCCTTGGGCGGCGAGTAGCCGTCATCATAGCTGATGAAGTTGATCTTGCGTCCGTTCACGCCGCCCTGATCGTTGATCATGTTGAAATAGGCGGTTTCGGTCTTGCCGATCAGCCCATAGGACGAGGCAGGGCCGCTATACGGCATGATGTTGCCGATCTTGATTTCGGTGTCGGTGGCGCCCGTGTCGTATTTCTTCTGGGCCAGCGCGTTGCTGCCGGCGGCGACGCTGAGGGTCGCGGCAACCGACAAAGCCAGCGCGCGCGATCGGATCGAAGGCATTTCAGAACTCCCTGATTTTTGTTCGTCTTGTTTTTACGGGCCTTTGCGGCTCCGACCGGATTGAACACTGTTCGCATGTGTGCAGCAACAAAAAGCCCTCGCGATGGTCTCGCGAAGGGCTGCTTTGTTGAACAACGGAAATGCCGTCCGCCGGTATTTATTCTAGTGGCTGATTTCGCCTGAGATCACCGGGCCGAACAGCTCCCATTTGTCGCCCCTGAAGCGCATCATCTGGAGTTGCTCGATCGGGTAAAAGTCCGTTGCGGACGTATTGAGCGTGACGCCCGGCAACATCGTGTCCGGCGCAAAGTCCTTCAGGCTGGCGGCCTGTTTCATGACGTTCTCGCGGGTCAGGTTATCGCCGGCCTGTTTCAGCACCTGAACCATGGTCTGTGCCGCGCCATAGCCATAGACCACGGAGATGTCGTTGCGGCGGGCATCCGGCGCGTATTTGGCCAGGAACGCGTAGAAGCGCTGCATGCCCTCGTCATTGTCCCATTGCGGGTCGGAGCCGTCCTTGGCGTAATAGGCCGACAGGATACCTTGCGAAATCTCCTGTCCCGCCGGCTTCAGCACCGAGCTGATCGATGCGCTCGCATACCCCTGGATGTAGAGCGGCTTCCAGCCCAGTTCAGAGACCTTGCGGATGCTCTGCACGGCGGACTTCGGCGTGGTGACGCTGATGAACGTATCGGCGCCTGATGCCTTCAGATTGATGATGTGGCTGTCAATGGTCGGCTCGGTGACCTCATAGCTCTCGGCCGCCACCAGCATGCTCGCGGCTTTGTCGCCGAGACCATCTTTCAGGCCCTTCAATACGTCCTTGCCGAGGTCGTCGTTCTGATAGAGCACCGCGATCTTCGCATCGGGCTTTTCGTTCAACAGATATTTCGCATAGATACGGCCCTCGCTCTCATAAGGCGGCTGCCACGCCATGGTCCAGGGGAAAGCCTTGTGATTGCCGAAATAGGTCGCACCGGCGGCGACGAATAGCTGTGGCACTTTCTTGATGTTGAGATATTTCTGGATCGCCGCGTTGGACGGTGTGCCCAGCGGATTGAACACGACGAGAACTTCGTCCGATTCCACCAGCTTGCGGGCCTGCTCGACTGCCTTGGACGGGTTGTAGGCGTCGTCATAGCTGATGAAACTGATCTTGCGGCCGTTGATGCCGCCCTGATCGTTGATCATGCGGAAATAGGCCGCCTCGATGATGCCCGCGACGCCGTATGCCGAAGCCGGCCCGCTATAGGGCATGATGTTGCCGATCTTGATCTCGATATCGGATGCGCCGGGATCGTATTGCTTTTGCGCCAGTGCATGGCCTGTGCAGGCGAGGCTCAATGCGGTGGCCAGGGGCAGGGCGGCGCGTCGTTGAAACGTGGTCATTGCAGGGTATGTCCTCGCGGTCATTCATCGCGAGCACTTGATGACATCGGCATCAAAGAAAAATCGCCTCGCGACATGATCGTGAGGGGCGCTTTCTGTGTGGCGGAAAGATGGTGGCGGTTCCCTCGCCCCGATTGCGGGATGCTGCTGATGCAGTCGTACTAACTCGCAAAAAGAAGCGGCCACCGAAGTGGCCGCTTGTCTTGCCTCAGTTATCGGATCGACCTAACCGCCCGATCCGCCGATCACTGCCCGGACGGTGTCGTCCGGGCCGAAGTCTTCCGCGCCATCCACATAAAGCAGGGCGCTGAGCTTCGAACGTGCGCGGTTGACGCGGCTCTTGATGGTACCGACGGCGCAGCCGCATATTGTGGCCGCGTCTTCATAGGAGAAGCCGGATGCGCCAACCAGAATGAGCGCTTCGCGCTGGTCCTGCGGGAGCTTCTCGAGTGCTGCACGAAACTCCTCGAATTCCAGATGGGCATTCTGCGCCGGCTGGGTCTTGAGAGTCTTGGCATAGCTGCCGTCGGCATCCTCAACCTCGCGCCGCCGTTTGCGATAGTCCGAGCGAAACAGGTTGCGGAGAATCGTGAACAACCATGCCGGCAGGTTCGAGCCGACCTGAAAGGAGTCGATATTGGCGAGAGCGCGCAACAGCGTTTCCTGGACAAGGTCGTCTGCCCGGTCGCCGTTGCCGGAGAGCGAGATTGCGAAGGCGCGCAGACTAGGGACTGACGCCAGAATGTCGTCACGCAGAGAATCTGTGAGAGGCATTATTCCCCTCCTTCAGTTTTGGCCGCCGGATCGCCAGCGATCTGGGCTTGAGCCTCGGCCCCATCCAGCTTGCGGATCAGATCCGCAAATCGGTCCGGCACGCCCTGTCGCACGACATCGTCGTACATGGCGCGCAACTGGTGGCCGATCCGCGACTGGATTTCGGCGTTTAATCCGCCCTTTGGCTTCACATCTTTCATGACCCGTTCCACATTCCCCAGAAAACATGTCCCTGGAATTTGAGAAATTTTCTTGATTTTTGAAGCCTTTGCGGCGTCTGTCGGCGATCTAATGCGGAGCGCGGCCGAAAGTTCCGGCCTGATGGAACTTTTGTCTGGCTGGGGCGTAAACAAGCACATCGAGGGAGCCGGGTTGTATCCGGGTACCCCTTCGACTTTGACGTAGAGTCGCCTTTGACTCAGACAGGATGGAGTGGGGATGTCCCGATCACAGCTCGTAGCTGAACACTTACCGCTGTTGCGGCGCTATGCCCGTGCTCTCACGGGTAACCAGGCCTCGGGTGACGCCTATGTGGGTGCCATGCTGGAAGCGCTGTTGCAGGACCAGTCGCTGCTCGATGAGCAGCATGGGCCCCGCGCGGGCCTGTTCCGCCTGTTCACGCAGATCTGGAATTCGGTCGCTTTGAATGACGATCCGGATGTGGCGCCGCACCAGGCGGCGTCTGAAAAGCGCATCTCCAACATCACCCCGCTGCCGCGTCAGGCCTTCCTGTTGCTGTCGCTCGAAGGCTTCTCGGAAGAGGAAGTCGCCTTCGTACTCGACGCCGACGTGACGGAAGTGCGTACGCTGGCCGACACGGCCGGCCGGGAAATGGCCGCCGAGATTGCGACCGACGTTCTCATCATCGAGGATGAAACCTTCATCGCGATGGACCTCGAAAGCCTCGTGAAGAATCTCGGCCATAACGTCATCGGCGTTGCCCGCACCCATGCGGATGCGGTGGCGCTCGCGAAGAACAAGAAGCCCGGCCTGATCCTCGCCGATATCCAGCTCGCCGATGGCAGTTCGGGTCTCGACGCGGTGAACGAGTTGCTGCGCATCTTTGAAGTGCCGGTAGTCTTCATCACCGCCTATCCGGAGCGTTTCCTGACCGGCGAACGTCCGGAGCCGGCCTTCCTGATTTCGAAGCCGTTCCAGCCCGCGATGGTCTCGGCAGTTGCCAGTCAGGCGCTATTCTTTCAGCGCAACTCGAAGAACAAGGCGCCAAAGACCGCGGCGTCCTGAGCGGGCGATCGTACTCAAAATCAGCGCGGCCGGGCCCTGTGCCCGGCCGTTTTCGTTGCGTAGCATCTGTGAAACATGTCCGATGATACCTGCTCAATAAGTCCGCTTTGCTTGCGCAAACTATCAGCGAACAGGGGAGCAGGATCTGCAGTATTGTGTTGATGCAGCGATCAATGCCGATATCATCCCCTGATAGGCGGCATATTGCCACGTGCCTCAAGGCTGTGGCCGAGCTGCGTTGTGACCCTCCTGGTCGAACCGGTGCGCATGAACTCAACTGCCGAAACGACACCCCACATCTATCAATCCACGGCCACTCGCACCATCGCAGTCGATGTCAGCAAGGTCTCGCTCACTTTCGATACGACCGATGGCAAGGTCGAGGCGTTGTCCAATGTCGATCTGCAGATCGGCGGCGGCGAGTTCGTGTCGTTTATCGGCCCATCTGGCTGCGGCAAGACCACGCTGCTGCGCGTGATCGCCGATCTGCAGCGGCCGAGTTCGGGCACCGTGACCGTCAACGGGATGAGTGCCGAGCAGGCGCGTCTCGGCCGTAACTATGGCTATGTGTTTCAGGCGCCCGCATTGTTTCCCTGGCGCAGCATCGAGGCCAATCTCAAGCTGCCGCTGGAGCTGATGGGCTTCTCGCCGACCGAACAGAAGCAGCGCGCGGCGCGCTATCTCGCACTGGTCAATCTGACCGGCTTCGAGCGCAAGTTTCCCTGGCAGCTCTCGGGCGGCATGCAGCAGCGCGTGTCGATCGCGCGGGCGCTGTCCTTCGATCCGGAATTGTTGCTGATGGACGAGCCGTTCGGCGCGCTGGACGAGATCGTGCGGGATCATCTCAATGAACAGCTGCTGCAGCTCTGGGCCAAGACCCGCAAGACCGTGTTGTTCGTCACCCATTCGATTCCGGAGGCGGTATTTCTTTCAACGAAAATCGTTGTGATGTCGCCGCGGCCCGGCCGCATCACCGATATCATCGACTGTAACTTTCCGCGCGACCGTACGCTGGAGATTCGTGAGACGCCCGAATTCATTGCGATCGCGCAGCGCGTGCGCACGGGCTTGCGTGCCGGGCATTCCTATGAGGAGTAGCACGGTCCTCGCGATACCGGTCGAGCGCACTGCGTGGCACCGGCATCCGCGGGTGAGGCGGAGTGCGCCCGTTGTGACGGTGGTCGCGGTGCTAATCGTCATCTGGTACGTCGCCGCGGTGTTGATGAATCTGTCATTGGTGCGCGGCGGCTTCGAGCGCGAGGAAGCGCCCTATACGACCATGGAATTGCTGGCAGGCACCATGATTGCTGAACGGCCACTGCTGCCGGCGCCGCATCAGGTCGTCGGCGCTTTCGTGGACGGTGTGTTCGGCTATGCGCCGACGGCGCCGCGCAGCCTTGTCTATCATTCCATGGTGACGCTTTCGGCAACGCTGCTCGGTTTCGCCCTGGGCGCACTGCTTGGCATCGTGCTGGCACTCGCCATCGTCCATAGCCGCGTGCTGGAGCGCAGCCTGATGCCCTGGATCATCTGTTCGCAGATGGTCCCAATCCTGGCGCTGGCGCCGATTTTCATCGTGGTGCTCGGCGCCATCGGCCTGCAGGGTCTGCTGCCGAAATCGATCATCTCGGCCTATCTGAGTTTCTTCCCCATCACCATCGGTATGGTCAAAGGCTTCACGTCGCCGGATCCGATGCAGATGGATTTGATGCGCACATGGTCGGCGACGCCGCGCCAGGTGCTGTCCAAACTGCGCTGGCCCTCGGCGGTGCCGTATCTGTTTGCCAGCCTCAAGGTCGCCATCACCATCTCGCTGATCGGCGCCATCGTGGCCGAATTGCCGACCGGCGCCGAAGCCGGCATCGGTGCGCGTTTGCTGGCGGGCTCCTATTACGGCCAGACGATTCAGATCTGGTCTGCTCTGGTGGCCGCCGCGGTGCTGGCGTCGAGCCTGATCGCCGTCGTGAGCTACGCTGAACGCAAGGTCGCGCAGCGGATGGGGGCGCGGGCATGAATCGCCGCCAGATCCGGCTGGGCTTCATCATGTCGGCGGTGTGCGTGCTGATCACGCTGATGCTGCCGCTGCCGCTTGCGGGGGTGCCTGTCGCAGCCCTGATGGCGCGGCCGCCGACATTCCTGCTCACCGGCGTGATCGTCCTTGTGTTCGGCCTTGCCGCCGGCTTACGCGGCCTGCCGGCGATCGTGATCGGTCTCATCGGCGCAGGCGTCACGGCAGACATGACCCTGATGCTGCTCCGCGATCCCCTGATTGCCGGCGATGCCGCGTCGGGCTTCTGGATGGTGGTCGTCGGCGTCTGGCTGGCGTCGTGGATCTGCGTCGTTGCATTGGCCGGCCTGAAGCCGCGCGACAGCAGCTTCCGCAAGGCCATCGACCTCGCCATCCCGCTGCTGTTTGGCGCGGCGGTGTTCTACCTTTGGGAGGTCGTGGTGCGCGGCGCCGGCGTGCCGCTGGTGTTGCTGCCGTCGCCGAGCGCCGCCGCTGCCAGGTTCATGGCGTCGCTGCCGATGCTGGGCGCGGATTTTGTGCAAACCTTCATCCGCGGTGTGCTCATCGGCTACGCGATCGGCTGCTCCTCGGGATTGCTTGTGGCGATCCTCGCGCATCGCTTTGAATTTCTCGGCCGTGGGCTGCTGCCGCTCGGTAACTTCTTCTCGGCGCTGCCGCTGGTCGGCGTGGCGCCGATCATGGTCATGTGGTTCGGCTTCGACTGGCCATCGAAGGCCGCCGTCGTGGCGCTGGTGACGTTCTTCCCGATGCTGGTGAATGCGCTGGCCGGCCTGCAGGCCGCCGGCGATATCGAGCGTGACCTGATGCGCTCCTATGGCGCGAGCTATGCACAGACTCTGATCAAGTTGTATCTTCCCGCTGCTCTACCTTTCATCTTCAATGCCTTGAAGATCAATGCCACACTAGCCCTGATCGGGGCGATCGTCGCGGAGTTCTTCGGCACGCCGACGCAAGGCATCGGCTTTCGGATTTCGACGGAAGCCGGGCGTATGGCGTTGGATATGGTGTGGGCAGAGATCGCGCTCGCCGCGATCGCGGGAATGGCGTTTTATGGACTTGTTGCGCTCGCCGAGCGCGCAACCACGTTTTGGCATCCATCCATGCGAGCCTGATCGGCAGGTTCGCAAGTTCCGGAGTTGGGCATGAAGAAGATCATGGTACTTGGCGCGGCGATGGCGCTGTCGCTCAGCTCCGCGCAGGCGGCGGACAAGGTCACCGTCCAGCTCAAATGGGTCGCGCAGGCCCAGTTCGCCGGCTACTTCGTTGCCAAGGAGAAGGGCTTCTACAAGGAGGCCGGGCTCGACGTGACCATCAAGCCGGGCGGTCCCGACGTCGCGCCGCCGCAGGTGATCGCCGGCGGCGGTGCCGATGTGGTGGTGGACTGGATGCCGTCGGCGCTGGCCTCGCGCGAGAAGGGCGTGCCACTCGTCAATATCTCGCAGACCTTCAAGAAGTCTGGCCTCGAACTCACCTGCCGCGCCGAGACCGGCATCAAGAAGCCCACCGATCTGAAGGGCAAGGTCACCGGTGTCTGGTATGGCGGCAACGAATACCCGTTCCTCTCCTGGATGTCGAAGCTGGGTTACAAGACGGATGGTTCGCCGGCGGGCGTGAAGATCATCAAGCAGGGCTTCAATGTCGATCCGCTGCTGCAGAAGCAGGCCGATTGCGTGTCGACCATGGCCTATAACGAATACTGGCAGGTGATCGACGGCGGCTACAAGCCGAGCCAGCTCACCGTGTTCAAATATGAGGACGAGGGAGTCGCCACACTGGAAGACGGCCTCTGGGTGCTCGACAAGAATCTCAAGGACCCTGCCTTCGTTGCGAAGATGGCGAAGTTCGTGAAGGCATCGATGAAGGGCTGGGACTATGCCAAGGCCAATCCCGACGAAGCCGTGAAGATCATCCTTGCCGGCGACTCCACCGGCGCCAAGACCGCCAAGGATCAGAAACGGATGATGACCGAGGTTAGCAAGCTGCTTGGCGACGCCAACGGCAAACTCGACGTCAGGGATTACGACCGCACGGTCGCGACGTTGATGTCGGGCGGATCAGACCCCGTGATTACCAGGAAGCCGGAAGGCGCCTACAGTTTCGCGGTCTATGAAGCGATGAAGTAATCGCGCGTCAGCGGCGCGCAAACGATGGCTGTGCGCCGATCGATGTGGCGAGGTGTTCGCCAAAGGCTTCACTGATTGGCGGCAGGGTGCGCCCGGCTTTCTTGATGATGGTGATTGCGCGCGAGAAGTCCGCGACGTCGATCTGCCGCGAACGGAGATCAGGCTCCGCGCCGATCTCGCGAGCGGAGCCCGGCAGGATGGTGATACCCAGTCCGGCACGCACCATGGCGATGGCGGTCATCATATAGGTCGCCTCGCAGGTCGGTTGCGCGATATGCCCCGCCGTCAGGAAGGCGCTGTCGACGACGGCGCGGACGCTGGTCGCGGGGTCCATCAGCACCAGCGGATACTTCATCAGATCGTCGATAGTGACCTTGCGGATTCCTCCGATCGGGTGCTTTGCCGGAAACACCACATGCATACGATCGCGCACTTCGAGCAGCACTTCCACGTCGTGGCCCGTGACGCTGCCGCCCATGATGCCGAGATCGACTTCTTCGGAACGGACAAGGTCCAGGACGCGGTTGGCGATCACGTCCTTCAGGACGAAGGACGCGCCGGGCTGTAATTCACGAAACGACTTGATGGCTTCGGGCAGCACACCTGCCGCGACCGACGGGAGCGCGGCGATCCGCACCACGCCGCGGCGCTTGGCGGCGATATCGCGGGTATCCACGACCACAGCATCAAGATCGCGGATCATGCGCTGGAACACCGGCAGCAGTTCGCGGCCCATACGGGTGAGTTCGACGGAGCGGGTGTTGCGGTCGAACAGTTTCACCTCGAGCGTTTCTTCGAGGCGCCTGATCTGAACCGTCAGCGTCGGCTGCGCCAGATGGAGCAGTTCAGCGGCGCGCGTGAAGCTGCCGGTCTGGGCAACGACGACGAACGACCGGATTTGGCGGAGATTTACATCCATAGATGATTTCTATCAATGAGATAGAATTTATTCAATTGAATGGAGGGAGACTTCTGGCTTCAATGCGCGAAAGCAACATGCGCGTGATCGCCTGCTCAGGCCCGTGACGTGTCCGTCAAAAGAGATCGGGAGAGGACATGCGGCGATCGCGCCCTGCGCGATCTGGCTGCGGGTAGTCCGATCCTGGGAGAACTGCTCGTGCGCACCATCAGGATCGGATCCGGTGCCGGCTATTCGGGGGACCGGATCGAACCGGCGATCGAACTCGCGGAAAGCGGCAATCTCGATTATCTCGTCTTCGAGTGTCTTGCCGAACGCACCATCGCGCTGGCCCAACAAGACCGCTTGAAGGATCCGCAGGGCGGCTTCGACCCGCTGCTCGCCGATCGTATGAAAGCGGTGCTCCCGATCTGCAGGAAGAATGGCGTCAAGATCGTCACCAATATGGGCGCGGCGAATCCTGTCGCGGCAGCCCAAGCGACGCGTGACATCGCCAAAGCGTTGGGCCTGACCGGAATGAAGGTTGCGGCCGTGACCGGCGATGATGTGCTGGCGCAGGCGCGCGCATCCGATATCGCGCTGGACGAAGGCGGCTCGGTCAAGGCGCTCGGCAACCGTGTGATCTCAGCCAATGCCTACACAGGCGCCGCCCCCATCGCCGAAGCGCTCGCCGGCGGTGCCGATGTCGTTATCACTGGCCGCGCGGCTGACCCGGCGCTGTTTCTCGGGCCGCTGGTTCATGAATTCGGCTGGGCGATGGATGACTGGGGCCTGCTCGGCAAGGGTACCATGGTCGGCCATCTTCTGGAATGTGCTGGCCAGATCACCGGCGGCTATTTCGCCGATCCCGGTGTGAAGGATGTGCAGGGGCTCGCGCGACTTGGCTTTCCGATCGGCGAGGTGCGTGAGGATGGCGATCTCGTCGTCACCAAGGTGGCGGGCTCGGGCGGGCAAATCACGCGTGCGACGGTGACGGAACAGTTGCTCTACGAAATTCACGATCCGGCTCGCTATTACCAGCCGGACGTGGTTGCCGATTTCTCGCAGGTACGTGTCGAGGAAGTCGGGCCGGATCGCATTCATGTCACGGGTGGAAGCGGCATGCCCAAGACCGGCCTGCTGAAGACCTCGGTCGGCTATCTCGACAGTTATATAGGCGAGGGCGAAATCTCCTACGCCGGCGCCAATGCCGCTGCGCGCGGGCGGCTTGCACTCGACATCGTGCGTGAACGTCTCGCGCTTACTGGCGTGAAAATGACGGAAAGCCGCTTCGATCTGATCGGCGTCAATGCGCTGCATGGCGACGGCTTGGCAGATGGCCACAATCCCTATGAAGTCCGCATTCGCGTCGCGGGGCGCACGGACTCGTTCGCGGAGGCCGTGAAGATCGGCAACGAGGTCGAGACGCTCTACACCAACGGTCCTGCCGGCGGCGGCGGCGCCTGGAAATCGGCCCGTGAGATCGTCGGCGTTGCCTCGGCGCTGCTGCCCGAAACTGTCGTGACGTCATCGGTCACGTTCATGGAGGCGTGAGCATGAAGCTCCGTCAGATCGCGCATGCGCGCAGCGGCGACAAGGGCGATACGTCCAACATCTCCGTCATCGCATTCGATGCCTGTGATTTCGACTTTCTGGCCAAACACGTGACCGCAGGTCAAGTCGCGCAGCATTTCAGCAACACGATCACTGGCACCGTCGCGCGCTATGAATTGCCGGCGCTTGGTGCATTGAATTTCGTGCTGACGGGTGCACTCGGTGGCGGAGTGGTGCGATCGCTCGCATTGGATACGCACGGGAAGTCATTGAGCTCTGCGCTGCTTGAATTGGAGCTTCCGGATAGAGGGACGCCATCCAGTCCACCATGATCTTCGTCTCAAGATGACGATGATGCTTTTCTTATAAGAAACAAAAACAGGGAGGATTAATATGAAGCGACGTACATTCCTGGCTGGCCTCGGCGCAGCCGGTGTCAGCACGGCCATCTTTTCGCCGGCCATCGTTCGTGCCGCGGCGGATACACCGCTGAAATTCGGCGTGCTGACCGACATGACCGGGCTGTTCGCCGACAATGGCGGCGCAGGATCGGTCGCGGCAGCGCAGCTTGCCATCGATGAATGCGGTGGCAAGGCGCTCGGCAAGTCGATCCAGTTGATTTCCGCCGACCATCTCAACAAGCCCGACGTTGGCGGCAATATTGCGCGCCAGTGGTACGATCAGGAAGGCGTCGATGTCATTCTCGACGTGCCGGTGTCGTCGGTCTGCATCGCCGTGCAGACTTTCGCCAAAGAGCGCAACAAGATGTTCATCACGTCCGCCGGCGGCTCGGCGGATCTGAGCGGCAAGTTCTGTTCGCCGAACTTCATTCAGTGGACCTACAACACCTATGCGCTCGCCAATGTCGGCGGCAAGGCATTGCTGAAGCAGGGCAACGACACCTGGTTTTTCATCGCAGCCGACTATGCTTTCGGCCATGCGCTCGAGCGCGACGTGACGGAAGTCGTGACCAAGGGCGGCGGCAAGTCGCTCGGCCACGCGTTGCATCCGATCAACACCGCCGATTTCTCCTCGCAGCTGCTGACGGCAAAATCGTCGGGCGCGAAGGTGATCGCCGTCGCCAATGCTGGCAGTGATACGCAGAACGTGATCAAGCAGGCCGAGGAGTTCGGCCTGCTGAGCGGCGGCCAGAAAATGATCGCACTCCTGATCGACGTGAATGACATCCGCAGCGTCGGCCTCAAGAGCGCGCAGGGCCTGCTGGTGACGTCCGGCTTCTACTGGAATATGGACGATCGCACGCGCGAGTTCGCCAACCGCTATGCGGCCAAGATGGGCAAGCCGCCGAGCATGATGCAGGCCGGCGTCTATTCATCGACGCTGAACTACATCAAGTCTGTGGAAGCTGCAAATACCAAGGATCCCGCTGCGGTTGTGAAAGACCTGCAGGGCCGTACCTTCAACGACGCCTTCCTGCGCAACGGCAAGCTGCGCCCGGACAATCTGATGGTTCACGACATGTATCTCGCCGAGGTGAAGAAGCAGAGCGAGGTCAGTGATCCCTATGACGTGTTCAAGATCCTCGCGACGGTGACGGGCGAGGAAGCTTTCCCGTCGCTTTCGGCGAGCGCGTGCCCAATGGTGATGAGCAAGAAATAATCTGGTAAAGCGTGATGAACCGAATGTCACGGGCAGGGGGATACCTCTGCCCGCGGCGTCTTTCGAAGGGTGAGAAGGCTTACCTATCCCGCAAAAAAATGCGGGATGTAGCTGGCATCACCACAGCTACACCCCGCGTCGCCGGTCAATTGGGGCAGGGGACGACCGGCTGCCTGAATGACGCGCGTCGCTGAAAACCGTTCCCGGCAAACGCAGAATATTTAACACACGGTTAAGTGATCGCCGTTTTTGAACCTGGAGCCTTGACGCACGTTCCTATTATGGACGCGACGCAACGACGTCGCGCAGGGCAGGCGAGGCCTCAGATGTCAAAAGTATCCAGCTTGGTTTTGGGAATGGTCGCAGGCGCGACCATGTTCGGCGCCATTCAGTATGCATCCGGCAACGACCTGCGGGGCACGTTGACTGATTCAGACAGAGCCGCTGCCAGCGGCGTCAACCGGGCCGCCAAAGGCGATCGGGGGACAATGATCACGGCACAGAACGAGCAGAGCCAGACGCTGTCGTTCCGTGTTCAGGGTCTCTCAGATACGTCGGTACTTTTGCGCTTGGGCGCAGCGCCCGTAGTCGCTCCGGCCGAGAACGGGGCCGTTAATGTCCGTACGGTTCCCGTGAACGCCAAACCGCAGCGTGCGGCCGTGGGCTGCGAACCTCCGGTGAGCGTGCTGAGCGAGATGGCCAAGATTCTGCAGCCTGGTCGCTGTGTAACCTGATCGTCATTTGAACAATTTGTATCAATCGCCGGCGGCCTCATCGGGGTCGCCGGTTTCGTTTGTGTCGTCTTTGTCGGCCGCGGCGCTGTTGCGATTGGCCATATAGCCAAGTGCAACGCCTGCCAGCGCCAATAGCGGAATGACCTTCTTCAGGCCCAGCGTGCGCGCGATCTGAATGCCGGTCGCGATCATCATCGGATCGATCAACGGTGCATTGGCAGCAGCGCGTGCGGCTGCCCGCGCGGCAGCGGCCGCACGCTCACGGGCACGCTTCTGTTTGGTGGCATAGATCTGCGCGAAGATCGCCGTGATGACTACGAAGATGCCGGCGATAGTGAGGCAAGCCTCGATGACGCCGTAGCGCTGCATCATCGCGACGAAGGCTGCGGCACACAGGAAGCACAAGGCCACGAAGCCGGCAAAGCCCGCCATTGCCATGAGGGATGTCATGCGCAGGCTGTCGCCCGTGCTGTTCTTCAGATCGTCGATAATACCCTTCAACATGGAAGCCCCCGAACCCTGAACTCTAAAATACAAAGAAAACTGACGGCACCCATGGGCACCGCCAGTTCATTCCGATTCCAATATTTGGCATGTGGCTCAGCGACGCCAGGCCATTCCGATCAGTACGCCGAGACCGAGCGCCAGACCGACCGCGGCGAGCGGGCGCTGGGTGATGCTGTCTTCCAGCGTTTCTTCCAGCGAATAGGCGGCGTCATGCGCGGCATCATAGGCGGCGCTGCCGCGCTCCCGCACGTCGGACATTATGTCTTCGGCGTTGGCACGTGCCTGCTGGACGCCGCGGCGGGCCTGTTTGGTGGCCTGACCGGTAAAGGCATTGAGGGCGTCTGTGATCTGTTCGGTCAGGGCTGCAACATCGTTTTTCACGGCGGTGAGATCCTTCTGAAGGCGGCTAAAGGTTGCTTTGTCGGTCAGTTTCCTGAGTTCATCCAGGCCATCGATATCCGCCATACGAAGCTCCCCTGATACTGAAAATCCAATGCAGAAACGCCCGGTTAGACCGTAGGTTCCATCAGTAGAGCTGGATTAATCCGGCGGCAACTGCGGCGAATTGATCGGCATCAAATGCTCCTTCAGGATCAGCCCGACGATCAGGATCGGCGCCGCCAGAAAGCCGCCCATCGGCCCCCAGAGCCACGTCCAGAACGCCAGCCCGATGAACACCGCCAGCGCATTGAGTTGCAATTTGCGTCCAATGATCGTCGGCGTGATGAAATGGCCTTCCATGAAAGTGAGGCCGACGAACAGCAGCGGAGCGATCATGCCTGCAGCGATCGTCGATGACGAAATGATCCCGACCACGACCAGAATGACGAACATCGCGATCGGGCCGATGATTGGGAAGTAGTTGAGGGTGGCGGCCAGCGCGCCGAGGCCGGCGGGATTGGGCGTGCCGGTGGTCGCGCAGATCACGCCGGTGGCAATGCCGACGCCGAAATTGATCATGGTGACCATCAGCAGATAATCGCCAAGGCTGGTCTCTATGGCATTGAGAATGCGCAGCGTCCGCAGTCGCCATTCATGATCGGCGAAGTTCATGACCAACGCACGGCGCAAGTCCGTCCAGCTGGCGATGAACAGGACCAGCGTGGCGAAGAACAGCAGGAATTCGGTGAAGGTCGGCGACAGGAATTCGACGGTGGGCTGTACCCAGTCGATCTTGGGCAATTCGAACTTCGTCGTGGCAAGCGTTTCGGTGCTGCCGAACATGCTCTGTATCTGGTGCCACAGCGCCAGCGGTCGGTCAAAGACATGCAGCTTGTTCTTGAGCAGCGAACCTAGTTCGGGGAGCCGCGTCGTCCATTCCATCAGCGGGGACGAAATAAGCCCCACGATGAAGGCGAGCCCGGCGCAGACCAGGATAACAATCAGGACTGCCGAGACGGATCGCGGAATGCGACGCTTTTCGAGAAAGTTCGCTGCAGGCGACAACATGGTGCCAATGATGAAGGCTGTCACGATTGGCAGGAAGAATGCCTTGGCGACATAGAGCACCGTAATCACGGTGATCACCAGCAGCGAAACCAGCGTGAAAGCAACCACTTCGGCGCGGCGGAATACCGGCGGTTGCTCGATCTTGCTCTCGGGCACCGGCGCGCCTGCAGGCTTTTCGGGAAGAGCGCGTACTTCACTCATGAGCTGTCCCGACATGCCGCCACTTGTTCGCGCCGATCATTCGGGCGTCAGATCGCCGACATGCGATCGGGCTCTACAACACGACCATGATGCAAAAGTTCCGTCGCGGTTTCGTGATGGCTCCTTGGTTGACAAATCATTCGACGAAAGCCCGCGGGGAGGGAACCGCGAGGCTTCGGCCCAGTTGGTTACGGTCATCACGACGATGACGCGTCGCCAAACGGGGCAGTCACATGTCACAGGCATCATCTGAAAACCGCACGCTTTCGCTGCGTCTCACAGGCGCGCTCGTTGTTGCAGCCGCTCTAATCGTAGCTCCGCCGTTCATCTCCAGCGCATCGGCGCAGGTGATGAACTATGGGCCGGCTGCGCTAAGCGCGTTTCCACTGGACGACGATGTGATGGCTGCCCCGCGGGTGCGAGAGAACATGGATGCCGCTCTCCCCGAGCGCCTGCGCCGCGCTGAAGTCAGCTACATGACCCGCGAAGCGCCAGGTACGGTGATCATCGATACGGGCAACACCCAGCTCTATTACGTGCTCGGCAACAACCGGGCGATCCGCTACGGTGTCGGCGTCGGCCGCGAGGGTTTTACCTGGTCGGGCACGCAGACCATCACGCGCAAGGCGGAATGGCCGGATTGGCATCCGCCACAGGAGATGATTGCACGCCAGCCCTATCTGCCGCGCTTCATGGCTGGCGGTCCCGGCAATCCGCTCGGTGCCCGTGCGATGTATCTCGGCTCCAGCGCCTATCGCATCCATGGTACCAATGATCCGTCGACCATCGGCAAATTCGTGTCGTCGGGTTGTATCCGCCTGACCAATGAAGATGTGCAGGACCTGTTCAGCCGCGTCAGCGTTGGTACCAAGGTTGTGGTGCTGCCGAAGGCCGGTGCGCCGCGCTACGAGGCACGTACGGTTCCGCCGGTGCGGAGCGTGACCTCGATTTCGGTTCGTCCTGCCACGCAGCAGGTCCCGGGCCGGCAGGCGATGAACCTTTCGGCGTCGTCTCTCTACTGAGAATCGATATCCCGCTTTGATACCGCGTTGGAGGCCTCATGACCCGACTTTCAGGACAACGGATGGCCCTTGGCGCGATAGCGGCGATCATGTTGAGTGCTGTTCCGGCACAGGCGCAGGATTTCTTTTCGGCACTGTTCGGCGGCATCGCGCGCGGCCGTGGGCCAGACATTTCGTTGCCGTTCGTCAATGAAGGTCCGCCGGTGCAGGAGCAGCGCCATCGCGCGGCAAGCGGCGGTCGTCAGGCCTTCTGCGTGCGCACCTGTGACGGCCGCTACTTTCCGATCACGGCAAGCGACAACCAGAGCCGCGCAGCGTCATGCAACAATTTCTGCCCGGCCAGCGAGACTAGGGTCGTCTACGGCAGCAGTATCGACACCGCAGCGACGGATAGCGGAAAGCCGTATTCGGACCTGCCGAATGCATTCAAGTATCGCACAGAGCTGGTGGCGGGATGTACGTGTAACGGCAAGGACCAGATGGGACTGGCACCTGTGAAGCTCGAAAACGATCCGACCTTGCGCAAGGGCGATATTGTCGCTGGCGCCGATGGATTGATGGTCACGGGTCGCGGCGCCGACAAGCGCGGCGCATCGCTGAACATGTCGCCGGTATCGCCATCGCTGCAGGCGAAGTATGAGCGCATGCCGGTGGTGGCACGAGAGTAATCCGCGCCACGTTGTTCATCCGGTCAAGCCGCGCGGATCTGCCCATTTCCTGCGGTGAAACAGGCGGCTGTTCCGGGCATGGAACCCGGAGAGGTCGAGCGCGTTGATGGCGCACACGCAAGCGGCGCTGGACGTCGTTCGATTCATCTCAATCTGGCTGGGGATTTCATATGCTCGTCGGCGCTCTCATTACGTTCCTCGTCGTTATTCTCATTCTGTACTTGATCAGCCTGTTGCCGATCGATGGTCGCGCCAAGCAGATCTGCCGCGTCGTCGTCATCGTCCTCGGTGTGATCTCGCTGTTGAAATACATCGCGGTGTTCTAGCGAAACGAACTCACAAAAAAGCCCCGGCGATTTTCCGGGGCTTTTCTATTGATCGTGCCTCTTGCAATCAGGCCAGCGCTTTTGCCTCGCGGCGACGCGCGGTGAGGATGTATTCGGTATAGCCGTTCGGCTGGGTGCGGCCTTCGAAGATCAGATCGCAAGCCGCCTTGAACGCGACGCCATCGAAGGACGGCGCCATGTTCTTGTAGATCGCATCGCCCTTGTTCTGCTCATCGACCACCACGGCCATGCGCTTCAGCGATTCCATCACCTGGTCCCTGGTGATGACGCCCTGATGCAGCCAATTGGCGAGATGCTGTGCAGAAATGCGCAGCGTAGCGCGGTCTTCCATCAGGCCGACGCCATGGATGTCCGGCACCTTCGAGCAGCCGACGCCCTGGTCGATCCAGCGCACGACATAGCCCAGAATGCCCTGGCAGTTGTTGTCGATCTCCTGCTTCACATCATCCGGCGCCCAGTTCGACTGCGACACCGGGATGGTGAGGATGTCGCTGAGCTTGCCGCGGGCACCGCCCTTGGCGAGTTCTTTCTGCCGTTCGATGACGCCGACCTGATGATAGTGCAGGGCATGCAGCGTCGCGGCCGTGGGCGAGGGCACCCATGCAGTGGTGGCGCCGGCCTGCGGATGGCCGATTTTCTGGGTCAGCATGTCCGCCATCTTGTCCGGCGCGGCCCACATGCCCTTGCCGATCTGCGCATGGCCGGGCAGGCCGTCGAGCAGGCCCGTATCCACGTTCCACTCTTCATAGGCCTTGATCCACGGCGTCGCCTTCATGTCGTTCTTGCGGATCATCGCACCCGCTTCCATCGACGTGTGGATTTCGTCGCCGGTACGGTCGAGGAAGCCGGTGTTGATGAACATGATGCGCTTCGATGCATTCTGGATACAGGCCTTGAGGTTCACCGTGGTGCGGCGCTCCTCGTCCATGATGCCGACCTTCATCGTGTTCTCGGGCAGCGACAGCATCTTCTCGACGCGGCCGAAGATCTCGCAGGCGAAGGCGACTTCATCGGGGCCATGCATCTTCGGCTTGACGATATAGATCGAGCCAGTGCGGCTGTTGCGCAGCTGGCCCTTGCCCTTAAGGTCGTGGATACCGATCAGGCCGGAGACGGCGGCATCCAGCAGGCCTTCGGGGATTTCCTCACCCTTGCTGTCGAGCACGGCGTCGGTGAACATGTGATGGCCGACATTGCGCATCAGCATCAGGCTGCGGCCGTGCAGCGTGAGATCCTTGCCCGACGGCGTCTTGTAGGTGCGGTCGGCATTGAGCGCGCGGGTCAGCGTCTTGCCGCCCTTGTCGAAATCGGCCGACAGCGTACCGTTCATCAGGCCGAGGGTGTTGCGATAGACCAGCACCTTGTCTTCGGCATCGACGGTCGCAACGCTGTCTTCCATGTCGAGAATGGTGGAGACGGCGGCTTCCATCAGCATGTCCGAGACGCCAGCCGGATCGTCCTTGCCGATCGGGCTGGCGCGGTCGATCTGCACTTCGATATGCAGCCCGTTATTGACGAGCAGGATCGCGTTGGGCGCTGTGTGATCGCCGAGATAGCCGGCGAGCTGGACCTCGTTCTTCAGCGCTGTGAGGTTGCCGCTCTTGAGCTTGGCCGACAGCTGGCCCGCGATGATGCTGTAGGCCGTGACATCGGTGTGGCTGCCGGTGGCGAGCGGTGCTGCCTGGTCGAGGAAGGCTTTTGCCTTGGCGATGACCTTGTCGCCGCGTGCCTTGTTGTAGCCTTTGCCACCTTCAGACGGATCATGCGGGATCGCATCGGTGCCGTAGAAGGCATCATAGAGGCTGCCCCAGCGCGCATTTGCGGCATTCAGTGCGTAGCGCGCATTGGTCAGCGGCACCACGAGCTGCGGGCCGCAGATCTGGCCGATCTCGATATCGACATTGGCAGTCTCGACCTGCTTGGTTGCCGGTTCTGGCAGCAGATAACCGATCTCCTTGAGGAACGCCGTATAGGCGTTCATGTCGAAGGCGCTCTTGTTCGCCAGATGCCAGGCATCGATCTTGGCCTGCAGCGTATCGCGCACCTTGAGCAGTTCGCGGTTCTTCGGGCCCAGGTCCGCGATGAGACCGGCGACACCGGCCCAGAACGCATCCGGCGCAATGCCGGTCCCGGGGGCGGCTTCCTTGGCGATGAAGTCGTACAGGACGGGGGCGATCTGCAGTCCGTGGGCGTCGATGCGTTTCATGGTGTCTTTCTCGCGAGAAGCGGCAATTCTGCTCTATTTTCAGGGAGTATCAGCATAAACGGCGCCAAACCGCGGCGCCCATGGGACCTTTTAGCGCCAAGGCTACCCGGTGAGAAGTCCCCTAAAGGGATCAGTGGCCGGGCGGCCGGGCCGCGGCCTGTGCGTGGTCCGGCGAGAGGCGTTCCAGCGCCAGTTTGATCACGATGGTGAGCAGCGCGACGGCGGTCAGCACCGTCGCCGCGGCGAAGGCGCCTGCGACGTTGTAGTCCTGATACAGAAGCTCGATCTGCAGGGGGAGCGTCGTGGTCTGGCCGCGGACATTGCCGGACACAACGGACACCGCGCCGAATTCGCCCATCACGCGCGCATTGCACAGAATAGCGCCATAGAGAACGGCCCAGCGCACATTCGGTAGCGTGACGCGCAGGAATGTCGCTAAGCCCGACGCGCCGAGCGTGACGGCGGCTTCTTCCTCGTCGGTGCCCTGCACCTGCATCAGCGGGATCAGCTCGCGGGCCACGAATGGCGCGGTCACGAACATGCTGGCCAGCACGATGGCCGGCAGCGCGAACATCACCTTGATGCCGAGGATTTCGATAATCGGGCCGAACAGGCCCTGCGTGCCATAGACGAACAGATAAGCGACGCCGGCGACGATGGGCGAGATCGAGTAGGGCAGCTCGATCAGTGAGATCAGCAGGGTGCGCCCCGGAAATTCGAATTTCGTCACCGTCCATGCGGCCGCCAGACCGAAGACGATATTGATCGGGACAGCGATGAGCGCAGTGATCACTGTCAGCAGGATCGCGTGCTGGGTGCCGGGCTCGGTGAGGCTATTGAAAAATGCACCGACGCCCTGCGATAGCGCGGAACTGAAGATCAGCGCCAATGGCGCTATCAGGAACAGGAGCGTCAGGACTGCGACGACGCCGAGCACCACGCGGCGCATCACCGGGCCGGCGCCGACGGGCGTTACCATCCATTCGGTATGGGCACGTTCACTCGTGGGGCGCGGCATTACGCGTCTCCCCGGCCGAGATAGCGCAGGTTCCAGGCCTGTACGGCATTGGTGATAATCAGCATCGCAAAGGCCATTGCCAGCATCACAACGGCGATCGCGGCGGCGGCCTCGTAATTGTATTCCTCGAGCCGGATGTAAGTGAGCAGAGCAACGATCTCGGTTTTCATCGGCTGGTTGCCGGCGATGAAGATCACGGCGCCGAATTCGCCGAGGCTGCGCGCGAATGACAGCGAGCAGCCGGCGAGGAAGGCCGGGAAGATCGCGGGAAAGATCACGCGCCAGAGGATCTGCAGATCATTGGCGCCAAGCGAGCGGCCTGCTTCCTCGACGTCGGAGCCGAGGTCCTCGATCACCGGCTGCACTGTACGGACCACGAAGGGAACGCTGGTGAAGGCCATGGCGACGGCGATGCCCAGCGGAGCATAGGCGACCTGAATGCCGAGCGCATCGAGCGGTCCGCCGAGCCAGCCGTTCTTCGAGAACAGTGCAGTCAGTGCGAGACCGGCCACTGCGGTAGGCAGTGCAAAGGGGACATCGACCAGCGCATCGAGAATGCGCTTGCCGGGAAATTCATAGCGCGCCAGCGCCCAGGCGAGCAGCAGGCCGTAGATCGCATTGAACAGCGTGGCAGCCAGCGCCATTGTCACGGTGACGCGGATCGCCGACAGCGTGCGCGGCGACGACAGGATGCCCCATAACTGCGCAAGCCCGACATCCGAGGCTTTCAGGATAAGCGCACACAGCGGCAGCAGCACAATCGCCCCGAGATACAGGACGGTGATGCCGAGCGAGAGCCCGAAACCTGGAATGACGCTACGTCGCAAGGCGGATGGATCCGTGTGTGAAGCTGCTGGGGGCTCTCATAGACGATTTACGCGGAAAAGGAATGCGGGGCGCCTACACTCCGTCCTCATGGTGAGGAGGCGCCTCTTCGGCGCCGTCTCGAACCATGAGCTGGCCTGGTCCGGAGCGGACCGCCATCCTTCGAGACGCCGCGCAAAGCGCGGCTCCTCAGGATGAGGCTGGCGTTTGGCGCGGCTCCTGGAAAAGGTTGCTGTCGTCGCCCGGCTTGACCGGGCGACGACAGGCGGAGTGTGGCGCCAGGCGCCTCACTTCCCGCCGAACAATTGATCCAGCTTCGCGCCGGCATTGAGATGTTCGGTGTTGAGCTTGTCCCAGCCGCCAAACTCATCCTCGACGCGGTAGAGCTTCACCTCGGGGAACTTGTCCTTGTACTTCGCCATCACGCTTGCATCGGTGACGCGGTTATAGCCCTTGGCCTCGATGTCCTGGCCTTCCGGCGAATACAGGAATTCGAGATAGGCGGTGGCGAGCGCTTTCGTACCGTGCTCGTCGGCATATTTGTCGACCACAGTGACGGGGAACTCGGCGAGCACGCTGGTCGGCGGTACGACGACTTGATACTTGTCCTTGCCGGCAATATCGCGGATCGACGAGGTTTCCGCCTCGAAGGTGATCAATACGTCGCCTGTGCCGCGCTCGACAAAGGTCGTGGTCGCAGCACGGCCGCCGGTGTCGAATACCGGGACATTGGCGAACAGCTTCTTGATGAAGTCGTCGGCCTTGTCGGCGCCATACTTGTTCTTCGCGAAGGCGTAGGCGGCCAGATAGGTGTAGCGCGCATTGCCCGAGGTCTTCGGGTTCGGGAAGATCACTTGTACACCCGGCTTCACCAGATCGTCCCAGTCCTTGATGCCCTTTGGATTGCCGGCGCGCACCAGGAAGGCTGGTAGCGAATAATAGGGCGAGGAATTATTCGGCAGCCGCTTGGCCCAATCGGGCGGGATGAGCTTGCCGCGATCATACAGCACCTGCACGTCAGTGACCTGGTTGAAGGTCACCACGTCGGCTTCGAGGCCTTCGAGGATCGAGCGCGCCTGGCGCGACGAGCCATTATGCGACTGATTGATGGTGACGTCCTGGCCGGTCTTGGCCTTCCACTGCTTGGCGAAAGCAGTGTTGATCTCGGCATAGAGCTCGCGTGAGATGTCATAGGAGACATTGAGCAATGTGGTTGGCGTCTGTGCCTGTGCGGTCGAGACGATAGCGGTGGTGAGCGCACCAAGTCCGGCGATCAGGGCGATGATGAAGCGGTTCAAGGCAGGTCCCCTATGAGTGGATCGGATGTCGGTCGGCAGGATTGTTGATGGCCGGGGCTGCGGCGTTTTGCCCGGCCAGCGGTCCGGAATTTGCTCTGCAATGGAGACGGGCGCAGGCGTTGCGATGGGCTGCTTTCGCGTGGCTAGACGGTCTTCAAGAAGAAGCATCTACGGTGCTTGGTGTTCGAGGGTAAAAATTCTACAATTAGAACGGACTAAAGAAGAAAAAATCTTCTCTTTGCTCAGTCTATTCAAGGGATATATAGAATATAATTCCAGTCAATCCCGAACTTCGGGGCAGCGGAGTGTGGATGCGCTTTTTGCCTGTGTTCCTCGATCTGCAGACCGGGCCGATCCTTCTGATCGGTCAGGGCGAGTTCGCGCGCGCCAAGTTGCGGCTGCTGCTGGCGGCTGGCGCACGGATTCGCTGGTATGCGACGGATGGTAATCGCGACACGTCCGGTCTCGACGCCGGCGACGAGGCGCGGATCGAGCATGCCGACGGTGATCCGCTGGCCGCCGACCTGACCGGGGTGGTCGCCGTGCTGTGCGCCGGCGCCGGTGAAGTCGGTCATGCCGTGGCGGCTCGCGCCAGGGGGGCGGGCGTGCCTGTCAATGTGATGGACGAACTCGCGCGCTCCACTTTCATCTTTCCGGCCATCGTCGATCGCGGTGATGTGGTCGTCGCCGTGGGCACGGGCGGTTCGTCGCCGGTTGTGGCGCGGCGTGTGCGTGAAAAGATCGAGGCGATACTGCCGGCGCGGATCGGCGACCTCGCAGGTTTCATCGGCCGCTGGCGCAAGCCGATCAATGCGAAGATTTTCGATGGGCCGCTGCGCCGCCGGTTCTGGGAGCGTATCGTCGATGGCCCGATCGGAGCTCTGGTGCTTGCCGGCAAAGGCGCCGAGGCCGAGAAGGCACTGACGGATATCAATGATCTGTCGGGCTATGCGGGGGCGCCTGAAACCGGTGTCGTTGAAGGTCACGTCACGCTGGTCGGTGCCGGACCCGGCGATCCGGATCTCCTCACCATCAAGGCGCTCCGCGCGCTGCAGGATGCTGACGTCGTATTCTATGACGAGCTGGTGTCGCCCGAAGTGCTCGACCGCATTCGCCGCGATGCGTCCCGCGTACCGGTGGGCCGCCGGGTCGGCAAGCCCGGCATCGGTCAGAACGCGATTCACAAATTGCTGATCGAAGCCGCGAAAGCCGGGCAACGCGTCGTGCGTTTGAAGGGCGGCGATCCCTTCATCTTCGGGCGCGGTGGCGAGGAAATCGAAGCGCTGCGCGGAGCGGGTGTTGCCTACTCCGTCATTCCCGGCATCACAGCAGGCCTTGGCGCCGCCGCCATGTTCGAAACGCCGCTGACCTATCGCGGTGAGGCGCTGCGCATCACCTTCCTGACGGCGCATAAGGAAAAGGACGCCGACCAGGTCGATTGGTCGACGCTTACCGACGAGAAAATGACCGTCGTTGTTTACATGGGCATGACAGCTACGCCAGCAATCCGGTCTGGACTGCTGGCGGCGGGTCGCTCGCCGCAAACTCCTGTCGGCGTGTTCGCGCGCGTGACGCGATCGGATGCGCAGGCCGCAGTCGGCTTGCTCGATAATCTCCCGGCGCTGGTCGAGCAGATCGACGGCGGTCCGGCCATTCTCATCATTGGCGATGTCGTGGCGCATTCCGCGCCATGGCAGGCCATCCAGATCAACAAGCTCGCTTCAGATTTATTGGTGGCTGCCGAATGACCTCTCCACTGCAACAGAAAATCAAGATCGCCGGTCCGTCCGTGGTGACAGCTAATCGCACCTGGGACGGCGTTGTGATTTATCGCGATGCTCATCGCGGCTGGACCACAGATCTCGCGCAGGCAGCCATCGTGCGCACTGCCGACGATGCGCGCGCGTTGCTTGCCGAATCCGCAGCCGATGACGTTGGTGCCATCGGTCCCTATATCGCGCCGGTCGCCGTGAACGACAACGGCACGGTCGAGCCCGGCAACCTGCGTGAACAGATTCGCCGCAAGGGCGTCACCATCGATCTTCCGGCCTCGGCTTAAGGCACCCGAATTATGTATGCTTATGATGAAATCGATCGCACGCTGATCAACGAGCGTGTCTCGGAATTCCGCGATCAGGTGAAGCGCCGTCTCGCAGGTGAACTCACCGAAGACGAGTTCAAGATGCTGCGGTTGATGAACGGCGTCTATCTTCAGCTTCACGCCTATATGTTCCGCGTCGCCATTCCCTATGGCACGCTGTCATCGCCGCAACTGCGCAAGATGGCCCATGTGGCGCGACGTTATGACCGCGGCTATGGCCACTTCACCACGCGGCAGAACATCCAGTTCAATTGGATCAAGCTCGCCGATCTGCCGGATGCGCTGGAAGATCTCGCTTCGGTCGGCATCCACGCCATGCAGACCTCCGGCAATTGCATGCGCAATGTCACCACCGATCAATGGGCCGGCGTTGCGCCGGGCGAGATCGAGGATCCACGAATCTGGGCGGAATTGCTGCGGCAGTATTCGACCATGCATCCGGAGTTCTCGTTCCTGCCGCGTAAGTTCAAGATTGCGATCACGGCGTCGGCCCATGATCGCGCGGCGATCAAGGTGCATGACATCGGGCTGCGGATTCACAAGAACGGGGCCGGGGAGACCGGCTTCGAAGTGCTGGTCGGCGGTGGCCTCGGCCGCACGCCGTTCATCGGCAAGGTGATCAAGCCGTTCGTGCACGGCCGCGACATTCTGAGCTATGTCGAGTCGATCCTGCGCGTCTACAACCAGTATGGCCGTCGCGATAACATCTACAAGGCGCGCATCAAGATTCTCGTCCACGAACTCGGCATCGAGAAATTCGCAGCCGAGGTCGAGGACGAATGGCTGGCGACGCGCGACAGCGCGCTGGCGCTGGACAACGAGGTTGTCGAGGATATTCGCTCGCGCTTCAGCTATCCGCATTATCAGACGCTTTCCGATACGCCGGATGAGCTGACGGCGGCCTCCGCTGATCCGCATTTTGCGCGCTGGCTCAATAACTCGGTCGCACCGCATCAGCGGACCGGGTACGCCATCGTCACGCTATCGTTGAAGCCGGTAGGCGGACCTCCTGGCGATGCCACGGCCGACCAGATGGATGCGGTCGCCGATCTCGCCGACAAATATTCCTTCGGCGAAATCCGCGTTGGCCATGAGCAGAACCTCGCGCTGCCCAATGTTGCCAAGCGCGACCTGCCGGCGCTGTGGCGGCAGCTCGACAAGCTCGGTCTTGCGACGCCGAACGTGAATCTGGTCACGGACATCATCGCATGCCCCGGCCTCGACTACTGCTCGCTGGCCAATACGCGTTCGATTCCGATCGCGCAGGAGTTGACACGACGCTTTGCCAATCACGATCTCGCCGAGCTGATCGGCCGGCTGCATATCAACATCTCCGGCTGCATCAATGCCTGCGGTCATCACCATGTCGGCCATATCGGCATTCTCGGCGTGGAAAAGAATGGCGAGGAATTCTTCCAGATCACGATCGGCGGCCGTGCCGACGAGCATGCCGTGGTCGGTACGCTGATCGGACCGGCAGTGCCTTTTGCCGAGGTCGCTGACGTCATTGAGGATATCGTCGAAGCCTATCTGGCACTGCGTGCCCGGCCGGACGAATTGTTTGTCCAGACTGTCGAACGCCTCGGCGTCGAGCCGTTCAAGGAGCGCGTTTATGCCACTCGTTAAGCAAGGCAAGATTGTTGCCGACAGCTACACCCACGTGGCCGACGACAGCGAAATTCCGATCGAAGGTCCGGCGCTGATTCCGGCTGCGCGGTTCCTTGCCGATCCTGAAGCGCTGGTCGCGCGCAGCAGCCCGACCGGTGTGATTTGGCCGAACAACCGGGATCCCGAGGACCTGGTGCCCTGGATCGGCAAACTCGCTGTCGTCGCGCTGGTTTTCCCGACGTTTCGCGACGGCCGCGCCTACAGCCAGGCGCGCCTGTTACGCGAGCGTTACAAGTTCAAGGGTGAATTGCGTGCCACGGGACAGGTGCTGCGTGACCAGTTCGTGATCATGCTGCGCGCCGGATTCGATTCGTTCGAGGTGAAGAAGGATGCCGACGCGGAAGCCTTCGCGGCAACTGTGAAGCGGTATTCGGTGTTTTATCAACCGACCGGTGACGGTCGCATCACCGCATTGCATCAGCGCATGCAGTTGCGGCATTCGGAGAGCGCGCGCTAATTCGCCGCATTCCAATGGCTTTCGCGCCGTTAGTTGATGACAAATTACTGGCTCGCGATACGGTATCCGTACGAAGGCATATTCATAGCACATTGCTGCCGTCATGCCGCCAACATTGGAAACTGGTTTCGTTGACTTGGCGGTGCTTCTTCAAGATTTTGCCCCGACCTCATAACGATCGTGTTGTCAGGTTGGATGGAGATCAAAATGGTCCGTCGTATTCTTCCCGTCATTGCGGGTCTCTTAATTGCAACATCGGCGCACGCGGCAGATGTTTCGCTGCTTAACGTGTCGTACGACCCGACGCGCGAGCTCTATGTCGATTTCAACAAGTCCTTCGCAGCGTCCTATCAGAAGGAAACCGGCAAGAGCATCGAGATCAAGCAGTCGCATGGCGGCTCGGGCGCGCAGGCGCGCTCTGTGATCGATGGGCTGCAGGCCGATGTGGTCACGCTCGCGCTCGCCTATGACATCGACGCCATCGCGAACAAGGGCTTGCTGGCCAAGGACTGGCAGAAGCGTCTGGCGCAGAATTCGTCGCCCTATACATCGACCATCGTGTTCCTCGTACGCAAGGGTAACCCGAAGGGCATCAAGGATTGGGACGATCTGATCAAGAGCGGAGTCAGCGTCATTACGCCGAATCCGAAGACCTCGGGCGGCGCGCGCTGGAACTATCTCGGCGCCTGGGGCTATGCGCTGAAGAAATACGGATCGCAGGACAAGGCGAAGGAATTCGTCGGCAATATCTTCAAGAACGTTCCGGTTCTCGACACCGGCGCGCGCGGTTCGACCATCACATTCGTCCAGCGCGGCGTTGGCGACGTGCTGCTGGCCTGGGAGAACGAGGCCTATCTCGCACTTCAGGAATTCGGCAAGGACAAGTTCGAGATCGTGGCTCCGTCGCTTTCAATCCTGGCCGAGCCCCCTGTCGCCGTCGTTGATACCGTTACCGATAAAAAGGGCACCAAGGCTGCCGCCGAGGCCTATCTGAAATACTGGTACACCAAGGAAGGTCAGGAGATCGCCGCGCGCAATTTTTACCGCCCGCGTGACGCCGATGTTGCTAAAAAGCACGAGGCATCCTTCGCCAAGGTTGATCTGTTCACCATTGACGACGTTTTCGGAGGTTGGACCAAGGCCCAGAGCGAGCACTTTGCCGATGGCGGCGTGTTCGACAAGATCTACAAGAACTGACCGTTCGCAGCGAAACACTCGGGCCGGCACGCCGGCCTGAGGCTTTTATCAAAGCAAGGGGACATTGTGAGCGCGGCACCTAAACGAAGTGCGTTGCCGGGGTTCGGCCTGAGCATGGGCCTGACCCTGACATGGCTGTCGCTCTTGATCCTGATTCCGCTAGCCGGATTGTTCGTCAAGACGGCGGATCTCAGCCTCGCGCAATTCATCGACACCGTCACCAGCAACCGCACGCTACACGCGCTCAAGATCTCATTCGGATTGGCCTTCGCGGCTGCGCTGGTCAATCTGGTCGCTGGCCTGGTTATCGTCTGGGCACTGGTGCGCTACCGCTTTCCCGGTCGCCGGTTGTTTGATGCCATCGTCGATATCCCGTTCGCTTTGCCGACCGCAGTTGCCGGCATCGCGCTCACGACGTTGTTTGCGCAGAACGGATGGCTCGGCGCGCCGCTTGCGTCGCTCGGCATCAAGGTGGCGTTCACGCCCCTCGGCATTTTCCTGGCAATGGTTTTCATCGGTATTCCGTTCGTGGTGCGGACGGTGCAACCGGTCCTCATCGATCTCGATGTCGAAATCGAAGAGGCTGCCCTCTGTCTCGGTGCGTCTCGCTGGCAGACCATCACCCGCGTCATCATTCCCAGCCTGACGCCGGCCATTCTCACCGGGTTCGCTCTGGCGTTCGCCCGCGCTGTCGGTGAATATGGCTCCGTCATCTTCATCGCCGGCAATCTTCCGAATGTGTCGGAGATCGCGCCGCTCTTGATCGTCATCCGGCTGTCGGAATTCCGCTATGCCGATGCGACGGCGATCGCGGTGGTGATGCTGGTCGTCTCGTTCCTGATCATCTTCCTGCTCAATCGGCTGCAGCGCTGGGCGCAGACCCGCGCGCTGGCCGTGAGTTGACCTGACATGACCATTACAATTATCAATTCACCAGTCACCGTGGAGCGCGCCCAGTCAGTGGCACGACATGATCCGCATACCGAACCATGGCTCGTGCGCGGGATCATTATCGGCGTTGCGGTGACGTTCCTGACGGTCTTCGTCGTGTTGCCGCTGATTCTGGTATTCTCGGAGGCCTTGTCCAAGGGCGTCGGGTTCTATCTGTCGGCTTTGGCAGATTCCGAGGCGCTCGCAGCCATCTGGCTGACGCTGATCACGGCGGTGATCTCGGTCAGCCTCAATCTGGTGTTCGGCGTTGCCGCCGCCTGGGCGGTGGCCAAATTCGAATTCAGGGGCAAGACCCTTCTGGTCACCCTGATCGACCTGCCGTTCTCGGTCAGCCCCGTTATCTCCGGTCTGGTCTTCGTGCTGCTGTTCGGTGCGCAGGGTTTCTTCGGGCCGTGGCTGATGTCGCATGGCATCAACATTCTGTTTGCCGTACCGGCGATCGTGCTGGCGACCACCTTCGTCACCTTCCCGTTCGTCGCCCGGGAATTGATCCCGCTGATGCAGGAACAGGGATCGCAGGAGGAAGAGGCGGCGATCTCGCTGGGGGCGAGCGGCTGGCGCACCTTTATCGTGGTGACGCTGCCCAATATCAAATGGGGCCTGCTCTACGGCGTGCTGCTGTGTAATGCGCGCGCCATGGGTGAGTTTGGCGCGGTTTCGGTGGTGTCGGGTCACATTCGCGGCGAGACCAACACCATGCCGCTGCTGGTGGAAATCCTGTATAATGAATATCAACTGGTGGCGTCGTTCGCGATCGCGTCACTGCTGGCTCTGCTGGCGCTCTTGACGCTGATCGCAAAGACCATCCTCGAAGGCCAGATCGAAGAAGGACAGCCGCCCCGTGACGATTGAAGTTCGGAATATCGTAAAGCAGTACGGTGCCTTCAAGGCGCTGGATAATGTCGACCTCCGGGTCGCGGATGGTGAGTTGCTTGCGTTGCTCGGACCGTCGGGTTCCGGCAAGACGTCGTTGCTGCGCATTATCGCTGGGCTTGACTGGCCGGATGCCGGCGAAGTCTCCTTCGACGGCGAGAACGCATTGGCGCGCGGCGCCGGCGAGCGTCACGTCGGTTTCGTATTCCAGCACTATGCGCTGTTCCGCCATATGAGTGTGTTCGAGAATGTCGCCTTCGGCCTGCGCGTGCAGCCGCGCGCCGTGCGCAAGAGCGAAGCGCAGATCCGCGCACGGGTGAAGGAGCTTCTCGATCTCGTGCAGCTTGACTGGCTCGCCAATCGCTATCCGAGTCAACTCTCGGGCGGTCAGCGGCAGCGTATTGCGCTGGCGCGCGCGCTGGCCATCGAGCCGCGCATTCTGCTGCTCGACGAGCCGTTTGGCGCCCTCGATGCCAAGGTTCGCAAGGAATTGCGCCAGTGGCTGCGCACCCTCCACGAGGAGATCCACGTCACCTCGATCTTCGTCACACATGACCAGGAGGAGGCGCTCGAAGTCGCCAATCGCGTGGTGGTGATGGACAAGGGCAAGATCGAACAGATCGGTACGCCTGGCGACGTTTACGATAATCCGGCGACGGCTTTCGTGCACTCATTCATAGGTGAATCGATCGTGCTTCCGGTCGAGGTAAGTGGCGGCCAGGTGAAGCTCGGCCATCGCCCGCTCAACATCGACGCGGGTGGTGCCGTCGGTCCCTCCAAGCTGTTTGTTCGTCGTCACGACATGCAGATCGGTCCGGTCGGCGAGGGGGCCCTCGAAGGCACCGTGCGCCGCGTCCGCACCTTCGGCCCGATCCAGCGCGCCGACATCGCCCTGTCCGGCGACGATACGCTGGTGGAAATCGATGCCCCGCGGGACCGCCCGCTCACCACGGGTGATGCAATCAGCCTGCAGCCACGACGCTACCGGATCTTTGCCGGGCAGGAATGACAGGGCTGCCTAAAAGCTCTGCCTGTTCACCTTTCAGCCACGGTTGGTGTGCAACAACGGCCCCTTGATTTGGGGGATTGCCGATGAAGCGGGTGGCTCTGGCCAGTCTGGGATTTCTGTTACTGGCAGGGTGCGCGGGGACCGTCGATACCGTGCCGGACCAGCCCACTATGTATCTCAGCATGGCCAATGGCGGCGCCAAGCTCGATCCTGTTGCCGCGGCCTCCATGATCTCGTTGTACCGGCAGAACAACGGCCTCGGGCCGGTTGTGGTCGATCCCGCATTGATGGCGCTGGCGGAAGACCAGTCCACCGCCATGGCGAAAAAGAACAAGCTCGACCACGACGTCAAGGCACCGTTGGCCAAGCGTCTGAATGCCGGCGGCTATCCGGCGACGTTGGCGGTCGAGAATGTCTCGGCCGGCTATCACACCATGGCCGAGGCCTTTTCGGGGTGGCGGGATTCGCCGCCCCATCGGGCCAATATGCTGAAGTCCGGTGTCACAAAACTGGGCATCGCGGCGATCTATGCTCCCAACACCAAATATAAGGTGTTCTGGACCATGATTCTGGCTTCGACGGATTCCAAATAGCCTTTCAGGATAGCCGAAGCGTGATGGTGCGCTGCGCCATCTGTGATTGACGCCGCGGCACGGGAACGCCACGGTACGGTTACCGTCGCCGATATGATCGAGTGGTCCCATGGGTATGTCCGATCAGCCTCAATCCAGCGCTACCAGCAAGCCTGCTGAAGCCAAGCGCGTGCTGGTTCTGCAGGGCGGCGGCGCACTTGGCTCCTATCAGGCCGGCGCCTATGAAGCGCTGTGCCATCACGATTTCGAGCCGGAATGGGTCGCTGGCATCTCCATCGGTGCCATCAACGCGGCGATCATCGCGGGCAACGAGCGCGACAAGCGGATCGGCAAGCTCAGAGAATTCTGGGAGATGGCAGCATCGCCGGTGCCCTGGAGCCCGGTGCTGACGGATGACCGCGCGCGCTCTTATTTCTACGAGGCAGGCGCCGCTGTCATTGCCACATTCGGCGTGCCAGGCTTTTTCGTGCCGCGCATTCCGCCTGCGCCGCTCTGGCCGCCCGGCAGTCCGCAGTCGCAGAGCTTTTACGACACCGCGCCGCTGAAGGCGACGCTGGAACGGCTGGTCGATTTTGATCGTCTCAACGATTGCAAGACCCGGCTGAGCGTCGGCGCCGTGAGTGTCACGACCGGCAATTTCACCTATTTTGACAACACGCTGTTCAAGAAACTCGGCAAGAAGATCGAGCCCGAACACATCATGGCCTCCGGCGCGCTGCCGCCGGGCTTTCCATCGATCGTGATCGATGGCGAGCATTTCTGGGATGGCGGCATCGCCTCAAACACACCGCTGGATTTTGTACTGGATGACGTCACCAGCGATCTGCTGATCTTTCAGGTCGATCTGTTCAGCGCGCGCGGGCCATTGCCGCAGTCGATCCTGGAAGCGCAGGAACGCGAAAAGGACATTCGCTATTCCAGCCGCACCCGCATGAATACCGACAAGAACAAGAAGATCCACAACATCCGCAAGGCGCTGCGTGACCTGATTGGTAAATTGCCGGCAGAACTGAAGCAGGATGCCGGAGTGGCGCTGTTGTCGGAAGCCGCGAAGGAAAATACCGTCACGGTCGTGCACCTGATCTATACGAGCAAGAATTACGAGTCGTCGTCGAAGGACTACAATTTCTCGCGCATCGGCATGGTCGAACATTGGGGCGCCGGCGAGCGCGACGTATTCCTCTCCATGCGCCACAAGGACTGGTTCGAGCGGCCGCAATCCGATGAATCGATGGTGACATACGCCCTCACCGCCGACGACTACAATGATCTTCCGCAGCAGTTGACGTCCAACAGGAGCAAGTAATGGCTAATCTCACAGGCAAGACCGCCGTCGTCACCGGTTCGACCAGCGGCATCGGCCTCGCTTATGCGCGCGCTTTCGCAAGCGCCGGGGCCAATATCGTGATCAACGGCATGGGCGCGCCTGCTGACATCGAGAAGGAACGCGCGGCGATCGAGAGCGATTTCAAGGTCAAAGCGATCCATTCAGGGGCAGACATGACCAAGCCGGCCGAAATTGCCGACATGATCGCGCTCGGCGAGAGGACCTATGGATCGGTCGATATTCTCGTCAACAATGCGGGCATCCAGTTCGTGTCGCCGATCGAGGAATTCCCGATCGAGAAATGGGATGCGATCATCGCGATCAATCTTTCGTCCGCATTCCACGGCATCCGTGCCGCTGTGCCCGGCATGAAGAAGCGCGGCTGGGGCCGCATCATCAATACCGCATCGGCGCATTCGCTGGTCGCCTCGCCATTCAAGTCGGCCTATGTCTCCGCCAAGCACGGCATCGCCGGCCTGACCAAGACCGTGGCGCTGGAAGTGGCCACCCACAAGATCACCTGTAATTGCATCTCGCCTGGCTATGTCTGGACCCCGCTGGTGGAAAAGCAGATTCCCGACACCATGAAGGCGCGCGGACTGACCAAAGAGCAGGTCATCAACGATGTGCTGCTGGCTGCCCAGCCGACGAAGGAATTCGTGACGTCCGAGCAGGTTGCGGCATTGGCGCTGTTCCTGTGCGGTGACGATGCCGCGCAGATCACGGGGACCAACCTGTCGATCGATGGCGGCTGGACCGCGGAGTAGGTTTGCTTCCTAACCTCCTCCTGCCTTGCAGGGGGAGGTCGTCAGGCGCCTTGTTTCCCGAAGGCGAGTACGTGCAGTCCAAGCCGCTGTCGCACGATCCAGAACAGCAGGATCGTCTCGAATGTCAGCGCGATCGAGGTTGCTGCGGCGGCGCCGTGACCGCCGAATTTCGGCACCAGCACGAGACATAGAACCAGATTCATGACGAAGGCCGATGCGTAGGCCACGGCGCAAATGTGCTGGTGGCCGAGCATGTTGAGCAGCCGCTCCACCGGGCCGATGGCGGCGCGCACCACGAGACCGATGGCGGCGATGAACATGATGTCGTAGCCGCTGGTGAATTGCGGGCCGAACAGCCAGAGCAGCGGCTTGCCCAGAGCAAGCAGGATCAGCGTGGCCGCGAGTGACGGCCAGAACGTCCACTTGATGGCATGCGTCACATAGGCGGCGAGGCGGTCCTTGTCGCCGGCGGCGTGATATTCGGTGAAGCGATGCGCCGTTGTCGCCGACATCGCGTAGTGAATGAACGACACCAGCGCCAGGGTCTTCACGACAGCGAAGTACACGCCGACCTCGTCGGACGAGACGAACTGCTGCAGCACCAGCACATCGGTGTAGGACAGCAGAAGATAGAAGCTCTCGACCAGCAGGATCGGCAACGATACCGCAAGCCAGCCGCGATAGTCATAGGCCTTTGGGCCAGGCTCGATATGCTTGTGAAGCCGGCGGTTGAGCACGATCATCTGGCCGATCATTGCGACCCACACCGCTGCGACGCTCGCCAGCATCGCAATGGTGGCGCCGAGCTTGAAGCCGAGCGTGAATGCGCCGGCTGTGAAGCCGATGATGAGCGCCTGACGAACAATGAATTGCGGCATCAGGCCGAGACGCATCCAGTCATGCGAGCGCGCGATGCCATCCTGCGTGTTGGCGACGACGAAGGCCGGCAGAGTCAGGCAGCCGAGATAGAGCGGCACCACGGTGTCGGCATCGATCCATGGCGAGATGAGTTTGACGAGGCCCGCGAGCAGCAGCGAGACGATCACCGAGACGATACCGGTCATCCAGCGGCTGCCGGAGAGAAAGCCGCGCAGCCGCGCGTGGTCACCGCTGGCGCGATATTCCGGGATGATCTTCTGGGCTGAGGCGGCGATGCCGAAATCCATCATCGAGCCGAGGAGCAACACCCAGGTCCAGACATAGACATAGATGCCGTAATCCGACGTACCCATCCAGCGCGCCAGCAGGATCTGCGAGAAGTAAGCGAGGCCGGCCGAGATGACGCGGATGAGGAAGATGGTGCCGGCGAGGCGGCGCGTCAGTGAGGCTTCGCCTGAACCGGTGAACGGCGCGCGCAGCCTCGCCTTGAGGCTGGCGGGCTGGGTTGCGTGTGCGGAGTTTGCGTCCATCACGGCCACGACAAGGTCCTCAGCCGCAGACGCGCGGCAGTGGTCTGGCGTAGCAAGCAGTCGTTAACATCCGGTTGGATGGAGGTGTGCAGGTTGCGCGGAGCGGGTTACACGCCTGCGGTGTCAGGGCAGGCTGACGTTGAATTCGTAGGCGCGGTCGTTGCCGACCAGAGTCAGCTTAAGGGCCGCGCCATCGGTCGTGGCGCCGGGCGGCACGCCATCGAGTTCGAAGCTGAAGCGCTTCACGCCCGGTGGGCTGTTGGCTTCGAGTTTGGGGATCGGCAGCGCCCATTCCGGCGTCGGGCCCTCGACGAACAGGTTGGGCTCGCTGCCTTCGGGCGCAACGACGTCGACGAATACATTCTTGCCCTCGCGCTTGAGGTCGCGCACCGTCAGCGGATTGGTTTCGCCCATGGTGGCCGGCTTCGGTACCGTATCCAGCGCCGCAGTCAGGGCGCCATCTTCGGTGCTGGCCACGCTGGTAAAAGCGAGCTCGGCATTGGCTTCGACCGGGATGCAGAGCTTGTCGCAGACCGCGTAATTGATCGCCGCACGGAGAATCACCGGCTTGCCTGGGTCCTTGGCGATGATCCGCATCGGCAGCACCACCTGTTTTACATAGCCCAGCGAGAGGCCACCGGCCCCGTCCTCGAATTTTTTCGGCGCCGGCCAGAGGATGGTGACGGTATCCAGATTGTCGGACTTGGAGAAATCGAAGCGTGGCGGTACCCCGGAATCGCCGGGGGTGCGCCAATACGTGTGCCAGCCGGGCTGCAGCTGGATCGCGATACCGCCCAGCATGACCGGTCCGCTACGCGAGCCTGCCACAAGCCTGATCTGCGAATGACTGTCTTGCTGCCAAGGTGAGGTGTCCTGCGCCTGCGCGCTGCATGTCAGGAGCAGGCCCGCGGCGCAGACAGCGACAATGTGATGCGGAACAGATGTGGTCATCGGGCGTCCTTACAGGGTGAGCCTGTCATAAAGCCAAACCTGTCTTAAGCTACTGAACTGCTTGTGATCCGGTTTTCGTGAGTTGCGGAAGGTTGATTGACAGAACCCACACCCAATATCAGGATGAGGAATGAAATGAGAGCGGTTTGCTAATGGAACCCACTCGCAAGCGACCGCGGAAAAGCCGCGCGAAATCCAGCGTCGGCGACACCGGCAACTACCTCGACGGGCAGCTGCTGATCGCGATGCCTGTGATGGAAGACGAGCGCTTCGCCCGTTCAGTGATTTATGTCTGTGCCCATTCGTCGGAAGGTGCCATGGGCATCATCGTCAACCGGCCTGCAGGGAGCATCGATTTCCCGGAATTGCTGGTTCAATTGGATATCATCGAAAAGTCCGACGACATCAGGCTCCCGGAAAGCGCCGAAAGCATGAAAGTGCTCAAGGGTGGTCCGGTCGAGACCGGCCGCGGTTTCGTGCTGCATTCCAGCGATTTCTTCATCAAGGATGCGACACTGCCGATCGACGATGGCGTCTGCCTCACGGCGACCGTGGATATCTTGCGCGCCATCGCCAGTGGTGATGGACCCAAGCACGCGATCCTCGCGCTGGGCTATGCCGGCTGGGCGCCGGGTCAGTTGGAAGACGAAATCCAGGGCAATGGCTGGCTGCATTGCGCGGCTGATGAGGATCTCATCTTCGGCGGCGATGTCGAGGAGAAGTACATCCGGGCTCTGCAGAAAATCGGGATAGCGCCGGGCATGCTGTCGGCCGAGGCCGGGCATGCCTGACGCCACCAGCACAGCGGTCATGGCTTGCTGCAGGGTGGGCAAAGACGCGCAGCGTCGCGCTCACTAGTTCTTCTGCGACATCGAAAAGCGTGGGCGGGCTTCGCTGTGCCCAATTACGAGAAACTAGATCGTCAGCTTGCAGCTTCCAGCCGCTCTTCTGTCAGCATCCGCATCGCCGCATCCGCATCCATGGGTTCGCCAAAGGCGAAACCCTGGGCGTATTCGCAGCCGAGCTGATACATCTCCACCGCATCCGAATCCGTCTCTACGCCCTCGGCGACGACGTCCATGCCGAGGTCGTGGGCCATGGCGATGATCGACTTCAGGATCACCGGGCGGGTGCCCCGCGAGGTGGTGCGGACGAAGGACTGGTCGATCTTCAGCGTGTCGAACGGGAAGCGCTGCAGGTAGGACAGTGACGAATGGCCGGTGCCGAAGTCGTCGAGCGAAAGACCTGTGCCGAGTTCGCGGATCCGGTGCAGCATCTGGGCCGCATGTTCCGGATTTTCCATCACCAGCGATTCCGTAAGTTCGAGCTTCAGCGTGCCGCGGGCCACGGATGAGCGTGACAGCACGGTACGGATGTCATGCAGGAGGTCGTGGCGCAGCAGCTGCCGCGAGGAGACGTTGACGCTGGCAAAAATGGGTTCGCGCGAGCGCATCGCGCGCTGCCAGATGGCGAGCTGCCGTGCGGTCTGGTCCATCACGAACATGCCGAGATCGATGATCAGGCCGATCTCCTCGGCGATGGCGATGAATTCCGAGGGCGACATGCGGCCGAGCTTGGGATGATCCCAGCGTGCCAGCGCCTCGAAACCGGCGATGGAGCGATCTTCCAGCCGTACGATCGGCTGATAGAGAATGGTGATTTCCTGGCGCTCGATGGCGCGGCGCAGTTCGGATTCGAGCGTCAGGCGATCCGTTTTGCGGGCGCGCATCGCCGGCTTGTAGACGTCGATACGGTCGCCACCGATCCGCTTCGAATGATACATCGCAAGCTCGGCGTCCTTGATCAACTCGTCGGTGAGCGGCGCGGCGGGATCGCTCAGGGCGAGACCGATCGAGGCGGTCAGGAAGATCTCGCGGTCGTTGAAGGCGATCGGCGCGCGGATGGTCTTGCGGATGGTTTCGGCAAAGGCGGTGATCTTCGCCGGGTCCTGCTCGGACATCAGGATCAGGCCGAACTGGTCGCCGGCGAGGCGGGCCAGTGTGTCCTGCGGCTTGAGGATACGGGTGAGGCGGCGGGCCAGCGTCAGCAGGATCGAATCGCCGACGGCGATGCCGACGGAATCGTTGACCTGTTTGAAGCGGTCGAGGTCGATCACCATGATGGTCGGCCGCATGGTCGGCACGGTCTTGGAGAAATTCGCGACGGCGTTGAGGCGGTCGATGAACAGCTTGCGGTTCGGCAGGCCGGTCAGATTGTCATGCACCGAATCGTGCAGCATGCGCTCTTCGGCATTCTTCATCTCGGTGACGTCGGTGAGTGTGCCGACCACGCGGGACACTTCGCCGTCGGAGCCGACCACCGGGCGCGCTTTCAGCGCAAACCACATGAAGTGACCATCGGGGGTGCGCAGGCGGAAATCCTGCACGAGACGGCCGCGGCGCTGGTCGAGTACGCTGTCGAGTGCCGCCCGGAAGCGATCCTGATCGAGCGGATGCAGCACTTCCAGCCAGCTCGCCGCAGGGCCTTCCAGCGTGCCGCGCTTGAGGCCGAGCAGCGCTTCGGTCTCGGGACTGGTGAACACCTTGTCGGCCGAGACGTCCCAGTCCCAGATCAGGTCGCCGGAGCCGGTCAGTGCCAGCGCGCGGCGCTCGACGTCCGAGACGATGCCATTGGTGGCGCCGCCACCGGCGAAGGCGTGCTGCATGACAGTGAAGCCGATGAGCATCACGATCAGTACGAGGCCACCCAGCAGCGCCGGGCCGACGATGTCATTGGTGACGCTGCCGGCGACGGTCATGCCCGCGGCGACGACCCATACCACCAGGAGGAACCAGGTGGGGATCAGCAACACCGCGCGGTCGAAGCCATGGGTCGAGAGATAGACGATCAGCCCAAAGCCGGCGAAGGCGATCAGCACCAGCGAAATGCGCGCGATGCCGGAGGCTACCGCAGGATCGAACAACGCCAAGCCGACAAGCGAGCCGAGAAAGGCCAGCCAGCCAAGCGTGATGTGCGAGTAGCGCACGTGCCATCGACTGAGATTGAGATAGGCGAACAGAAATACCAGCAGCGTCGCCGCGAGTATCGCTTCGCCCGAGGCGCGCCAGACGCGTTCTGCGCCCGACGACATGTCCAGAACCTTGCCCCAGAAGCCGAAATCGACACCGATATAGACCAGCACAGCCCAGGCCAGTGCTGCGGCGGCGGGGAACATGATGCTGCCCTTCACCACGAACAGGATCGTCAGCACCAGTGCCAGCAGGCCGGAGATGCCGATGACGATGCCCTGATAGAGCGTGAAGGAGTTGACCTTGTCCTTGTAGGCTTCCGGCTCCCACAGATAGAGCTGCGGCAGCTTGTTGGTGCGCAGTTCGGCGACGAAGGTGATGACGGCGCCGGGATCGAGCGTGACGCGGAAGATGTCGGCGGTGGCGCTGTCCTGACGCTCCGGACGGTCGCCGGTGGACGGCGTGATGGTCGCGATGCGCGACAGGCCGAGATCGGGCCAGAGCAGGCCGGACGACACGATGCGATAATGCGGCGCGACGATCAGGCGATCGAGCTGGTCATCGGTATTGTTGGCGAGCGCGAACACCACCCAGTTCTGGCCGGCTTCGCGGCCGCGCACTTCGATGCGGCGAACGATGCCGTCGGTGCCGGGGGCGGTGGAGACCTGGATGCGGTCGGTGTCGCTGTGCTGATATTCGAGGATTGCTGTGAGGTCGATTGCAGGCGCGTCACCGCGGACGCTGACGGCGTCAACAGCCCGTGCCGGTGCTGCGGCAACAGCAATCATGAGGCCGAGCGCGAGGGGCGCGAGCCACCTGATCAAACGCAATGTCATTCTCCGCGATCAACAAAACATCGACCCTGCGTCACGCAGAAGCAGGGTCATTTCCCGACGCGCGATAAATGACATGAAAGCGAGATAAATCAAAGGGTTTCCGGCTGTTCTCCAGCCCTAAACGACCAACACAATTTTGCCAATATGTGCGCTGGTTTCCATGCGTTTGTGCGCGTCTGCAGCATTTTCCAGCGGGAAAGTGCTGTCCATCAGGGGTTTGACCTTGCCGGCCTTGAGCAACGGCAGGACATTGGCCTCGATCGCTTTGACCATGGCGGCCTTGTCGGCATTGGTGCGCGGACGCAGGGTCGAGCCGGTATAGTGCAGCCGCTTCACCATGATCTTGGCGGCATTGATGGTGGCTTTCGGGCCGTTCAGCACGGCGATCTGCACGATGCGGCCATCGACGGCGGCGGCGTCGAAGTTTTTCTCCACATAGTCCGCGCCCACCATGTCGAGGATCAACTCGACGCCGGTCTTGGTGATCTCCTTGACGCGCTCGACGAAATCCTCGGTCTTGTAGTTGATGGCGTGATCGGCGCCGAGCTTGAGACAGGCGTCGACCTTGTCCTGCGAGCCGACGGTGACGATCACCTTGGAGCCGAGCGCCTTGGCGAGCTGGATCGCCATGGTGCCGATGCCGGAAGAGCCGCCGTGGATCAGCACGGTCTCGCCGGGCTGCAATCCGCCGCGTTCGAACACATTGTGCCAGACGGTCATCAGGGTTTCGGCGGTGGCGCCGGCTTCTGTCATCGAGAAGCCTTCGGGGACCGTCATCGCCTGGGCGTCCTGGGCGATGCAATATTGCGCGTAGCCGCCGCCGGCGACCAGCGACATCACCTTGTCACCGAGCTTGTGTTTGGTGGCGCCCTCGCCGAGGGCAACAACTTCACCGGAGATCTCGAGGCCTGGCAGATCGCTGGCGCCGGGCGGTGGCGGATAGGAGCCGGAGCGTTGCGCGACGTCCGGGCGGTTCACGCCAGCGGCTGCGACCTTGACCAGGATTTCGCCGGGACCGGGCTTCGGAACGGTGCGTGTTTCGGGGATCAGCACCTCGGGGCCGCCCGGTTTGCTGATACCAACGACGGTCATTTGCGTGGGCAGCTTTTCCATGATTTGTCCTTGCGGCGTGCGAGATGTCGACTGGCGATCTGATTAAACAGCCGGATCAACGCTGGCAACATCGGTATATCTTTGAACTTGAGACGGGGAGGGCCCCAAATGGCGATCGACGACGACGACAACAAACCGAAAAAGAAGGTCAGTCACGAGATCGGGCAGGATCTTTCACTGCTATCGGTCGAAGAACTCGCCGAGCGGATCGCGCTGCTCAATGCCGAGATCTCGCGGCTGCAATCGAGCATGACCCTGAAGCGCGCGACGCGCGATGCGGCGGATCGCTTTTTCAAGTCGTGACGGGCTATTGAACGGCGCTCCTGCCTCTCTGCCGTCATTGCAGGTCAGGGAAGCTGCCCTGCAGCTTTCCTCTTGGCGAAGCGACGCGGCAATTCAGAAGCGATATGCGAAGAAAGACTGGATTGCCTCGCTCCGCTGGCAATGACCGACCGGAGATCTGCGGAATACCACTGATGCTTCCTTCAATCACGATTCCGACATCGTCTCATTCCGGGACAGGTTGCGATGCTTCGCATGGCAAACGGATCGTGAAGAAAGCCCTCGCATTTACGCGCAATTAAGCTTTCTCGCATATTACTTAAATTGTCCTTGTTTGGACACCGAGTGGCTCCTGTCCACTCTGTTTGACGCCTCCCTGTTATCAACTTTAAAGCCGCCGGAAACGGCGGCTCTTTTTTGGTACGCATGTCCTCTTTTGGGGCGGTCGCGATCATTAAATCGCGTTAGAAACCATAAATACTTCTTTAATTTTACGCCGCTGGACTCTCACGCACGCACGCGTAATGATTTGTTCATCATAAGCCCGCCGCTCAGAGCTGGCTGCGAAACCATTTGCGTGAGGCGTTAACTATGTCGGATCGTTTGCACAGCGAACCCGCTCTCGTTCAGTTCAGCGAGCGGCTGACCAATTCTGCCGCCTTCGGCGCCTTGTTTCGCGAGGGGATGGATCTGGTCGAGGAGACCGCGGCCTATCTCGACGGCGTCGGCCGTAACGAGGCCAAGGCGCTGGATCGCTCCGTCAGCCTGACTTACGCCACCGAAAGCATGCGCCTCACCACGCGCCTGATGCAGCTTGCTTCATGGCTCTTGCTGCACCGTGCGGTGAAGGAAGGCGAGATGACGCTGACCCAGGCCAATCGTGAAAAGACCAAGGTGAAGCTCAGCGCCGCCGATCCGAGCCCGGAAGAGATGCTGCTCAAACTGCCCGAGCAGCTGCAGATCCTGATCGCGCGTTCGATGGTGCTGCAGACCAAGGTTCGACGTCTCGACCTCTCGATCCATGCCGCGACCACCACGCATGCCCCGATCGGCAATCCGCTGGTGCCGCAGCTCAATCGCCTGAAGGCTGCGTTCGAGCGCTGATCGCGCGTCCCCGACATTCCTGAACGCTGTTCCTCGCTCGCCGCTCATGCGCTAGACATGAGCCAAGCGAAGCGGGGGCATTGGCCATGGCGGACGATATCAGGGCGTTGACAGGGGTACGCGGCGTCGCAGCCGTTGTCATCGCCGTGTATCATTTCGGTGACGTGCAGCTCGCAACGGGCGGCACCGGTTCATTTTTCCGCATCGCCTACGGTTATCTGCTGGTCGACCTGTTCTTCATGCTGTCAGGCTACGTGATGGCGCTGACCTATCGCGACGCGTTCCTGCATCTCACCGGCAAGGCGTTCGCCCACTTCATGTTGAAACGGGTCGCGCGGCTGTATCCGGCCTATTTCATCATCGGGCTGTTCTATGTCGCCAAGATCGCGGCCGGTCTGTCTGGTGAGACGCTGGAGATGTATTCAGCCTGGGACTGGACCGGCAATCTGCTGATGATGTCCGGCTGGGGGCTCTATATTTTTCCGATCATCGGCGTCGCCTGGGCGGCGAGCGCGGAGATGGGCTCCTATCTGCTGCTGCCGATCCTGATGGCTCTTACCCAGCGCTGGAGCAAATGGATTGCAGGACTTGCGGTGATCGCGGCGCTGCTCGGCATCTATGCGGTGAGTGTCAGTGGCCGCGGGTCGGGCGGACCGCTCGATGTGGTCAACGGCAATTCGCTCTATCCGATGCTGCGCGCAGTGGCGGGATTCACGCTGGGCCTTGCGATCTTCCGCTTTGGTGGCCTCGTCGATCGCCTGTCGGCAACCGTGCAGGATGGTCTGGTCATCGCGCTTCCGCTTGCCATCATCGCCGTTGGCCTGGCCGATGCCAGCGATCGCCTGATGTATCTGCTGTACATCCCGCTGGTCGCGGTCCTGTCGCGCGACGGGCGGATGGCACAGCTGCTGTTTGGCAATGCGCTGGTTTATCGACTCGGCATCATCTCCTATTCGATCTACCTGATCCATCCACTGTTCGTGAGCTTCGCGATCAAGACCTGGCGGCATTTCGGCCAGGCCGATAGTGTCTATATCGCTGCGTCGCTGGTCTGTTTCGCCATCATCTGGGCGCTGGCGGAAGTGAGCTATCGTTTCATCGAGATGCCCGGGCGCAACTGGATCACGCAGCGGTTCATCCCGCGGAGAAGCGACGTTCCAGCGAAGGCATAAGCCCGCCGGAGACGCGGCGAGCGGCGCGATGCCGCAGACCCTGGTCCATTCGTTCGGATATCGCCGCCAAACAGTCCGCAAATGTGAACGATGCCACTGGCTGGCGCACTTTATTGGGCGGGCAACGGAGGCGGTTTTGAAGTACCGGCGTCGCCAAGGTCGGCCGACAACGAAAAACGCCCCTGCGGGCTGCAGGGGCGTTTTGAAAGCAGTCAGAAGATCCGGAAAGGATCAGTCTTCCTTCTTGAGGAAGCCCGAGAACTTCTTCTGGAAGCGCGACACGCGGCCACCGCGGTCGAGAAGCTGGGTGGTGCCGCCGGTCCATGCCGGATGCGACCGCGGATCGATGTCGAGGTTCAGCTTGTCGCCTTCCTTGCCCCAGGTGGAGCGGGTCTGATACTCGGTACCATCGGTCATAACGACCGTAATGTTATGATAATCCGGGTGAATTTCGGCTTTCATGACGGTTCCTTCGGCGCGCCGGCGCCTGAATCTCTGTGATTTCGATGGCGGATTTGGCCGCTCTATATCGCAGGAACGTGCAGGAGACAAGGACTCCCGTCGTGGATCATTGCCCCCGGGCAATTTGCCCTTTGGAAGTTGACCTAGGTCATTTGCCTCAGGGCCCGCTCCGGCCTATCTCAGGGCAACGACAAGAACGGTTATAAACAATCATGAGTGCAGTCGAACGGCTTGAGACCCTCCGCGCGGCCAAGCCGCCGCTTCCGCAGCTGGATTCCGTGCTTCCGGAGCCGTCGCTGGCGGACACCGTCGTGAAGACCCCGGTACAACCCAGCCGGGCCAAATTGCGCCCGCTGCTGGCGCTGGCGCCCTATGTGGCGCGGTATCGCGGACGCGCGCTTCTGGCGCTGGTGTCGCTGACCATTGCGGCTGTGACCACGCTCGTCGTGCCTGTGGCGGCAAGGCGGATGATCGACTTCGGCTTCAGCCCCGAAGGCATCGCCATGATCAACAACTATTTCAGCGTCATGATCGCTGTGGTGGTCGTGCTCGCGCTGGCCAGTGCGGCCCGCTACTATCTTGTCATGACCATCGGCGAGCGCATCGTCGCCGATCTGCGTCGTGACGTGTTCCAGCATCTCACCGCCCTGTCGCCGTCCTTCTTCGATACATCGCGATCCGGCGAACTGGTGTCGCGGCTCACGGCCGATACCACGCAGATCAAGTCGGCGGTCGGCGCGTCCGTATCCATCGCCTTGCGCAACCTCGTGCTGTTTCTCGGCGCCGCCGCCATGATGGTGGTCTCGAGCCCCAAGCTTTCCGGCTTCGTGTTGGCCGCGATCCCGCTGATCGTGATCCCGCTGGTGGCCTTCGGTCGCTGGGTGCGGCGTCTGTCGCGCAATGCGCAGGATACGCTGGCGGAAGCCTCGGCCTATGCTGGCGAACTCGTCGGCTCGATCCGCACCGTGCAGGCCTATACCAACGAGCAGCTGGCGAACGCGCGCTTCGGCAAGGAGGTCGAGCAGGCCTATGAGGCCGCACGCGGCTCCACCCGCGCGCGCGCCGTGCTGACGGCGATCATCATCTTCATCGTGTTCTCCAGCGTGGTCGGCATTCTGTGGGTCGGCTCGCACGATGTTCTGACGGGGTCGTTGACACCCGGCCGGCTCGGCCAGTTCGTGCTCTATGCGGCGTTTGCAGCCTCCAGCCTCGGCCAGCTCAGCGAAGTCTGGGGCGAGATTTCGGCTGCGTCGGGCGCAGCCGAGCGCCTGTTCGAAATTCTGAATGTCAAATCCGCCGTGGTCGCTCCGGCGTCGCCGCGGTCATTGCCGCAGCCTGCGCGCGGCGATGTCGTGTTCGACAATGTCTCCTTTGCCTATCCGACCCGGCCGGAAATCCTGTCGGCGGCTGGTGTATCGCTGTCGGTGAAGGCCGGCGAGAAGGTCGCTATCGTCGGCCCGTCGGGCGCCGGCAAGAGCACGCTGTTTCATCTGCTGCTGCGCTTCTACGACCCCAAGGGAGGTGCCATCTCCGTCGATGGCGTGCCGATCCGCGAGGCCGATCCGTGCGAGCTACGCAAGCGCATCGCATTGGTGCCGCAAGATTCCGTGGTTTTCGCCGCAACGGCCCGCGAGAATATCCGCTTCGGCCGTCCTGATGCGACAGATGCTGAAGTCGAGCACGCGGCATCGCTGGCGCATGCCACCGAATTCATCCGCCGCCTGCCGGATGGTTTTGACGCACAGCTCGGTGAACGCGGCGTAACGCTGTCAGGCGGCCAGCGCCAGCGTATTGCGATTGCCCGCGCCATCCTGCGCGACGCACCGCTGCTGCTGCTCGATGAAGCAACCTCTGCTTTGGACGCGGAATCCGAGACGCTGGTGCAGACTGCTCTGGAAGAGTTGATGAAGCACCGCACCACGCTGGTGATCGCCCATCGCCTCGCCACCGTACTGTCCTGCGACCGTATCCTCGTCATGGATCATGGCCGCATCGTCGAGCAGGGCACGCATGCGTCGCTGGTCGCGGCGAACGGGCTTTATGCACGATTGGCGAGGTTGCAGTTCGGGGTGTGAGCCGGAGCAACCGCTCCGGCTACGGCTTCCATTCCATCAGGTCGACGGCACGGCCTGACGTGTTCACCTCGTCGCCCGTTTTGACGAAGCCGTTGCGTGCATAGAACTTGATCGCGCGAGCATTGTCGGCATTGACCTTGAGCGTCACGCCGCCGGGCGACAGCCGTTTGGCGTCATCGACCAGCAGGCGAGCAACATTCGTTCCCCATTTGGCCGGGCTCACCACCAGTTGGTCGAGATAGCCTGATGCGTCGATGGTGACAAAGCCGACCATCGCGCCGTCCTGTTGTTCCGCCACCACGATCTGCGCTGTGGGTACCAGTTCGGTGCGCCATCGGTTGCGCCACCAGTCGACGCGGGCGTCGAAATTGATCGAGGGATAGGCCTGCCGCCATGTCTCCAGCCACAAGGTGATGGAAGCGTCTTCATCGATCTCGCGATAGGGGCGTAACTCGAATGCCTCAGACATGCCCTCAGCGCTCGGTGAGCTTGAGTTCGATGCGGCGGTTGCGCTTGTACGCTTCTTCGGTCTGCGCCGTATCCAGCGGCTGGTTTTCGGCGAAGCCGGCGGCGACGAGGCGCTGCGCGGGCACGCCAAGCGAGATCAGATACTGCACGACCGAGATCGCACGCGCGGAGGACAATTCCCAGTTCGACTTGAACAGCGGACTGTTGAGGATCGGCCGCGAGTCGGTGTGGCCGTCGACGCGCATGACCCAGGCGATTTCCGACGGGATCTGCTTGTCGAGTTCAATGAGCGCGCTGGCGACCTTGTCGAGTTCGGCGCGGCCTTCCGGCAGCAATAATGCCTGGCCGGCGTCGAAAAAGACTTCCGACTGGAATACGAAGCGGTCGCCGACGACGCGAATGTCAGGGCGATTGCCGAGAATGGCGCGCAGGCGTCCGAAGAATTCTGAGCGATAGCGCGACAGCTCCTGAACGCGCTGTGCGAGCGCGACGTTGAGGCGCTGGCCGAGATCGACGATGCGGCCCTGCGATTCCCTGTCCCGTTTCTCGGACGCTTCCAGTGCTTCTTCGAGTGCCGCAAGCTGACGGCGCAGTGCGGAGATCTGCTGGTTCAGCACCTCGACCTGCGCCAGTGCGCGAGCCGAGAGTTGCTTTTCGGAATCCAGTGCCTTGTTGAGCTCGGTGTTACGGCCTGCGGCATCGGAGCCGGCACCGGCGAGGCCGTCATACAGGCCCTTGATCCGGTCGCGCTCCGATTCCGCGGCGGACAGCCCGGCGCGCATCTGCGAGAGCTGTTCGTCGAGATTGAGCTTGCCGAGCTTCTCCAGCGACAGCAGATCGTTCAACTGAGCCAGCTTGGCGGTAAGCTGCTCCAGCGCCTTGTCCTTGCCGGTGACTTCCTGCGACAGATAGAACTGCACGACGAGGAAGATCGACAGCAGGAAGACGATCGCGAGCACCAGCGTCGACAGTGCATCGACGAAGCCCGGCCAGTAGTTGAATTCGGAAGAGCCGCGGCGATTGCGTGCCAATGCCATGGATCAGTTCTTCTCAGGTTGGCGAGCGATGTGTTCCAGCAGCTTCTTGATCTCGCGGCTCTGTTCGCCTTGGCCATCGGCCCATTCGCGGATCATTTCCTGCTCGCTGCGCATATGCGCAACGAGGCTCTGGATCGCGTCGGCGAGATTGGCCATGGCGGTGGTCGTGCCACGGTTGTTGTTGCCGTCCTCGATGGAGCGACGCAGGCGCTCGATGGCATCCTGCAACTCGGCCGGCGTGCCAGATGAGGTAACGGGGGTTGTCTCGCCGGAATATTCCTTCACGGTGGAAGCGAGCCAGTCTTCCAGATCCGTATAGAAGCGGTTCTGCGCCTGGCTGGATTGCAGATCGAGGAAGCCGAGGATCAGTGATCCGGCGAGACCGAACAGCGAGGACGAGAACGAGATGCCCATGCCGGCGAGCGGCGCGGCGAGGCCTTCCTTCAGCGTGTCGAACAGCGAACCTGCATCGCCGCCGACCTTGAGGCCCTCGATCACCTTGCCGACGGAGCCAACGGTCTCGATCAGGCCCCAGAAGGTGCCGAGCAGTCCGAGAAACACCAGCAGGCCGGTCATGTAGCGTGAGATGTCGCGGGATTCGTCCAGGCGCGTCGCGATGGAGTCGAGCAGATGCCGCATGGTCTGCTGCGAGATGGTCATGCGGCCGGTGCGCTCGCCGCCGAGGATCGCGGCCATCGGCGCCAACAGGGTCGGGCGACGGTCCAGCGCGAGGCCCGGATCGGAAATGCGGAAACTGTTGACCCAGGAGACTTCCGGATAGAGCCGGATCACCTGCCTGAACGACAGGATAATGCCGATCAGAAGCACGGCACCGATCAGCGCGTTGAGCCCCGGATTGGCGAAAAAGGCGAGCACGATCTGCTTGTAGAGCACGGTCATGATCAGACCGCACAGAACCAGAAACACCAGCATCCGAACCAGGAATATCCGGGGCGATGACAGCTTGGTCAGTTCGATCTCCATCGCGGAGCGGGACGAGGGGCCTGGCGCCATGTGCGGATCATCTGCATGCGAGAAAAGGTTCGGCGGGCAATATGGCACAGCCCCGCGACAAAAAAAGATCGGATACTGCCGGAATCCACGATGTCACCGGGAACTTCCGGTTGAAACACGGCCTGATCTGTCACGTTTTTGCAAAAGACCTTCTTGCTGAGCCGTTTACGGGACCCCGCATGATGTTGCGATACTTGCAGGTGCTGCCGGCCATTGCGGTTTCGCTCTCAGTCTGATGTCGCTTGCCCGGGGTGGAGCGGCAACGCACCGCAATTCCCGCTGGGTCGATACGATCTGGATCGTCTCGCCTGGCGTCGTCGGCGCGGGTGCTGGCTCCAGCCGTGGATGGCACCGCAATTTCCCAAGTCCCGTATCGCCGCTGCATCGAATTCCACCTCGGTGTGCGGCTATGTCGAAGGCGAGGCCGTGTCACGAGGTCTTTCCAATCGGCGCGTCATCACGCAGGACATGAATGTCGTTCAGCCGGAGCAGACATTCGATCGCATCGTCTCGGTCGAGATGTTCGGGCATATGATGAACTGGCGCGAGCTGATGACCGCCGTGCGTTCATGGCTGGCGCCAGACGGCCGCTTGTTCATGCACATCTTCACGCATCGCTATCTCATCCGGCAATAGGCAGGCATACTCGCTGTCGAGATAGAGTGGTGCTGGTGCGGCACGTATCGCAGCTTCGGCGAATGATCGGCTCGACAACTTTGATCGCTCTCGCGACGAAATCGAACGCATCCTGCCTCGGGCCTATGGACGCGACGCCGCATTGCGGATGCGGCGCCGGCGCTGGTTCTTCCTCGCGACCGCAGCCTTGTTTGACTATGCCGATGGAAGCGAGTGGGGTGTGAGTCACTACCGAATGACCGCCGTTAACTGAGTTATCGCCGGTTCCGCCCGATTCACGTTCGCGTGAGACTTGAAAGCTGTTGCGAGTTCAATGCGATAGGCCGTGTGGCAATGCGCCGCCTCGATATGTATTGCGCCGCAGCACTGCGGTTTTTATTCTGAGCTATCAAACAGGTTCGATGAATCCGGCTACGCGCGCGATGACCTCACAGGTCCGGCGTATCCGTCGATGTATGTCCGAATAGGCAACTTAGGGTACCAAATTAAATGACGACCTTGAACGCACGCTCTGCAGGCTTCGTGCTTCTGCTGGCGGGACTCGCACCCGTGCTCGCGGGATGCAACGAACCGAAGGATGCCGTGGCGTCGATATCTGCACAAGCTCCCGAGCCCGAAGTCAGCGTGATTTCCGTGAAGCCACAGTTGCGCGCGATCATTCGCGAATTGCCCGGCCGTATTGCGCCCACCCGCGTCGCAGACGTGCGAGCCCGTGTGTCGGGGATCGTTATCGAGCGTACATTCCATCAAGGTACCGAGGTGAAGGCCGGCGATACGCTTTATCGAATCGATCCGAAACCGTTCGAAGTGGAACTGCAGTCCAATCAGGCTGCGCTCGCGAAGGCGCAAGCGGCGTTCGAACAGGCATTGCAGCAATCCAGGCGTATCGCTACCCTTGCTCAGCAGAAGGCTGTGTCGGAAGCCGAGAACGAAAAGGCTTTCGGTGCGATGCGTCAGGCCGAAGCCGAGATCGCGGCCAAGAAAGCCGACGTCGCGCGCGCGCGTTTGAATCTGGACTACGCGACCGTTCGCGCGCCGATCGACGGTATTGTGGGTGCCGCGCTGGTGACTGAAGGCGCGCTGGTGGTGCAGAACGACAATACTAACCTGGCGACCATCCAGCAGCTCGATCCGATCTATGCCGACTTCACTCAGTCGGTGTCAGAGCTCAACAATCTGCGCCGCGCATTTGAGACGGGCGATCTCGAGCGGATTGCGCCGGACACCGCCAAGGTGCGCCTCGTATTGGACGACGGTACGATCTATTCGCATCCCGGCAGACTGCTGTTCTCGGAAGCCAAGGTCGATACCTTCACGGGTCAGGTGACGCTGCGCGGCGAATTCCCGAATCCGAAGCGCGAGCTATTGCCCGGCATGTATGTCCGCGTGCAGATCGAGCAGGGTATCGACATCGATGCCATCGCGGTTCCGCAGCAGGCAGTCCAGCGCAATGGTGGTGGCGGCGCAGAAGTGTTCGTCGTCAAGGATGACGGTCGTGTCGCCGTTCAGATGGTGCGCACCGGCGCAGTGCAGGACGGCCAGTGGTTCGTGACCGAAGGTCTCAAAGGCGGTGAGCGCGTCGTGGTCGAGGGGTTCCAGAAGTTCGCTGCCGGCGACAAGGTGAAGCCGATGGCGTGGACTGACGCGACTGCTGCTGCGGGCCCTCCGCCCGAGGGGCAGAAAACGACTCAAGCCCGTCCCTGAGTAAATCGAAATGGCTAATTTTTTCATCGACAGGCCGATTTTCGCCTGGGTCGTCGCGCTTTTCATTTGTCTTTTCGGCGCGATCGCGATTCCGCAGCTGCCCATTGCGCAGTATCCGATCATCGCGCCGCCATCGATTTCGATCTCGACCAGCTATCCCGGTGCGTCGCCGGAGAACCTCTACAACAGCGTTACGCGGCTGATCGAAGAGGAACTCAATGGCGCTGCTGGCATCCTGAACTTCGAATCGACCAGCGACTCGCTCGGCGCCGTCGAAATCATCGCGAACTTCCAGCCCGGCACCGATACCAGCCAGGCCTCGGTCGAAGTGCAGAACCGCCTGAAGCGCGTGGAAGCGCGTCTGCCGCGTGCCGTGATCCAGCAGGGCATCCTGGTCGAGGAAGCGTCTGCCGCGGTGCTGAACATCATCACGCTACGCTCCACTGATAACAGTCTCGACGAAGTCGGCCTCGGCGACTTCATGATCCGCAACATCCTTGGTGAAATTCGTCGCATTCCCGGCGTCGGCCGTGCCTCGCTGTATTCCACCGAGCGCTCGCTGCGCGTCTGGGTCGATCCCGCCAAACTCGTTGGCTATAACCTGACCTCCGACGACGTGAACAAGGCGATCACTGCGCAAAACGCCCAGGTCGCCTCCGGCAGTGTGGGCGCCGAGCCGTCGACCGCGACCACCAAGACCTCGTCGCTGGTGCTCGTCAAAGGCCAGCTCTCCACCCCGGAAGAATTCGGCGCCATCGTGCTACGCGCCAACGCCGACGGGTCAACCGTGCGGCTGCGCGACGTCGCCCGTATCGAGATCGGCGGCCTCAGCTACCAGTTCACCACCCGCCTGAATGGTCAGCCGACGGCCGGCCTGTCGGTGCTGATGTCTCCGACGGGCAACGCGCTGGCGACGGCGTCGGCCATCGAAGCCAAGATGAAGGAGTTGTCGAACTTCTTCCCGGCCAACATTGCCTATGACATTCCGTACAACGTCACGCCGGTGGTCGAAGCGTCGATCATGAAGGTGGTGATGACGCTGATCGAGGCGGTCGTCCTCGTTTTCATCGTGATGTTCCTCTTCCTGCAGAACTTCCGCTACACGCTGATCCCGACCATCGTCGTGCCCATCGCGCTGCTCGGCACCTGCACGATGTTGTTGCTGGCCGGCTATTCCATCAACATGCTGACCATGTTCGGCATGGTGCTGGCCGTCGGCATCCTCGTCGACGACGCCATCGTCGTGGTCGAGAACGTCGAGCGCATCATGAGCGAGGAGGGCCTTCCGCCGAAGGAAGCCACCAGGAAGGCGATGGGCCAGATCTCCGGCGCCATCATCGGTGTCACGCTGGTCATGATCGGCGTGTTCGTGCCGATGGCGTTCTTCCCGGGCTCGGTCGGCATCATCTACCGCCAGTTCTCCGTCACCATGGTCGCCTCGATTGCATTCTCCGCATTGCTGGCGCTCTCGCTGACGCCGGCGCTGTGCGCGACCTTCCTGAAGCCTGTCAAGGAAGGGCACGGCCATGCCAGGAAGGGCCTGTTCGGCTGGTTTAACCGCAAGCTCGATGCCACCCGCGACGGCTATTCGAAGACGGTGGGCTGGTCGATCAAGCGCACCGGACGTTTGCTGATCGTCTATGTCGCGCTGCTGGTGGGATTGACCTGGGGCTTCATGCGGATGCCCGGCGGCTTTTTGCCGATCGACGATCAGGGCTTCATCACCACTGACGTGCAGACGCCGTCGGATTCCTCGTTCGCCCGCACAGAAAGTGCCATCGAGAAGGTCGAGGACTATCTGAAGAAGCGTTCCGGCATCGAGAGCGTCGTGTTCCTTACCGGCTTCAGCTTCCTCGGCCAGGGCATGAACACCGCGCAGGCCTTTATCACCCTGAAGGACTGGTCGGAGCGTCCGCCGAAGGACTCCGCGGCGGCACTCGTCGATGATATCAACAAGAGCCTGTCGTCGATCCGAGATGCCAAGATCTCTGCCTTGCAGCCGCCGCCGATCGACAACCTCGGCAATTCGTCGGGTTTCAGCTTCCGCCTGCAGGACCGTGGCCAGAAGGGCTTCATCGCGCTCAATGCGGCGTCCGACAAGCTGGTCGCGGACGCCAATGCCAGCCCGGTGCTGCAGAAGGTGTTTGTCGAAGGCCTCCCGCCGGCGCCATTGGTCAACCTGATGATCGACCGCGAAAAGGCCGGCGCCTTCGGCGTCACTTTCGAGGACATCAACAGCACGATCTCGACCAATCTCGGCTCGAACTACATCAACGACTTCCCGAATCGCGGCCGCATGCAGCGCGTCGTGGTCCAGTCGGAGGCCGCCAACCGGATGAACGCCACCGACATCCTGAACTACAACGTCAAGAACAGCCGCGGACAGCTGGTGCCGTTCTCGTCCTTCGCCACCGTGGAATGGGCAAAGGGGCCGACCCAGATCACCGGCTTCAACTTCTATCCGGCGGTGCGAATCTCCGGCGAGGCGCGGCCCGGCTTCACCTCGGGCGATGCCATCAAGGAGATGGAGCGTCTGGCTGGCCTGCTGCCGCGCGGTTTCGGCTTCGAGTGGACCGGCCAATCCCTGCAGGAAAAACTGTCCGGCTCGCAGGCGCCGTTCCTGCTCGCGCTGTCGGCTCTTGTCGTGTTTCTGGTGCTGGCAGCGCTTTACGAGAGCTGGACGATCCCGGTGGCCGTGCTGATGACGGTGCCGCTCGGCATCGTCGGCGCCGTGCTGGCGGCGAATTTGCGCGGCCTGCCGAACGACGTCTACTTCACAGTGGGTCTGATTACGATCATCGGTCTCGCGGCCAAGAATGCGATTCTGATTATCGAATTCGCCAAGGACCTGCGCGCACACGGCAAGTCGCTGGTGGATGCCACGATGGAAGCCTGCTTCCTGCGCTTCCGCCCGATCGTGATGACCGGTCTCGCCTTTATCTGCGGTGTGTTGCCTATGGTCGTCGCATCCGGGGCCGGCGGTGCCAGCCAGCAGGCGCTTGGCACGTCGGTGACCGGCGGCATGATCGCGGTCGTGATCCTGGCGCTGCTCATGGTGCCGGTGTTCTTCGTGTCGGTGCAGCGGCTGTTCTCGCCCGACAAGGCGCCGAAGACGGAAGAGGCAAAGCAGGACGAGCCGGCCGCATCGCCGTCCGTGTTGCACAGCTAAGGCAATCAAACAAAAAGCCCGGATGGCGCAACGCTATCCGGGCTTTTTCTATTCGAGCGATCAATCTTACTTCGACAGCGGCCGCAGAATCTTCGTCAGCGCGCCGTGCACGAATTCATTGCCGGCAACGACGTTGCCGGTCGTCAGCACATCACCGCCATTGATATCGCCAACGGTGCCGCCGGCTTCCTTGATCAGGATCAGGCCCGCAGCGACGTCCCAGGGCTGCAGGTTGCGCTCCCAATAGCCATCGAGGCGGCCCGCTGCGACGAAGGCCAGATCGAGCGAAGCTGCACCGAAGCGGCGCAGGCCGGCGACCTTGGGCTGCAATGCGCTCATTTCCATGCGCGAGAGCTCATGGTCGCCGCGGCCGATATGCGGCAGGCCGCAGGCGATGACGCATTCGTTGAGTTGCTTGCGGCCGGCGACGCGCAGGCGGGTGTCGTTGAGGAACGCGCCCGAGCCCTTTTCGGCCATGTAGAGTTCGTCATTGGCCGGATTGTAGATCAGGCCGGCGATGACCTGACCTTCGCGCGCCAGACCGATGGAGACCGCGAATTGCGGGATGCCGTGCAGGAAGTTGGTGGTGCCATCGAGCGGATCGACGATCCAGGTGTGGCTCTTGTCAGTGCCGTCGCGGCTGCCACCTTCCTCGCCGAGGAAGCCATAGCCCGGGCGGGCCTTGTTGAGGTCGGTATAGAGCATTTCCTCGGCCCGCTTGTCGGCGAGGCTGACGAAATTCGCCGGACCCTTCATCGAGACCTGCAGGTTCTCGATCTCGCCGAGGTCGCGCTTCAGGCTGCGGCCGGCGCGGCGTGCGGCTTTCACCATCACGTTCATAAGGGCTGAATTGATCATGCGTTCGTCTCACGACGACCTGACGGCAGGTCTGATTGGGGGTTGCTGGGGCGATGGGTGCCCTGCGGGCGGCATCCCGTCAAGGCAAGATCGCTACAGGGGTCATTTCTGGGTCGTGCCCAGCCACTTCTTGGCGGCTTCCTGGGCCTTGGTCTTTTCCTCGGGGGTGGCCTGGGCCAGAAGCTCGTCGAGCATCAGGTCGCCCTTTCCGGCGGTTTTGGCCACGATGTGCCATTTCAGGCCTTCCAGTCGGTCGTCGGTATTGGTGCGGAGCGCCAGCACCCGGGCGAGGCGATTCTGGGCAATCGGGCTGTTCTGTTTGGAGGCCTTGCGAAGCAGGGCGATGGCCGCAGCCTCGTTCTTGGGGGTTCCGGTGCCGTTATAGAGCGCAATGGCATATTCGACCTCGGCATCGACATTGTCGGCCAGCGCCGCCGCCTGGAGCAGGCGGACCGCCTTGTCCATGCTCTTCTCGACGCCGGTGCCTTCCTTGTAGAAGGTCGCCAGTGCGTATTGCGCTTCGGGGTTGCCGGCATCGGCGGCGACGCGGAGCAACTCGGCCGAACGCTTGACGTCCTGCGGTAGCGTCTGTCCGTCGAGATAGAGCAGCGCCAGATTGTAGGCGGCCTTGGGATTGCCAAGCTTGGCCGAGGACGCCAGCAGTTTCACGGCTTCGTCGCGTTTGCCGACATTGCCGCGATCCGACAGCCGCAGCATCGCCAGCGCGAACATGGCCTCGCGGTCGCCGCGCTCCGACGCGCGTTGATACCATTCAGCAGCCTTGGCGTAATCGCGTTTGACGCCGAGTGCGTTGGCGTAGAGTTCGCCGAGCATGGTCATCGCCTTCGGATCGTTGTTCTCCTGCGCGCGCTTGCTCGCGAGTTCGAAAGCGGTCTTGTACTGACCGCGCTGATAGGCGCCATAGACGAGATCGGCATTGGGGTCGGTTGGTGCAGCTTCTGCGGGCTGCGCGGACTTGTCAGCAGGCGGCGCAGGAGCTTTCTTCGCTGCTGTCGGTGCTTTCGCCGGTGCCGGCGCTTTCTTTGGCGCGGGCTTGCTTGCAGCCGGTGGCGGCGTCTGCACGCCCGGCGGCGTCAGCGAGATCTGCGCGGACGCGCAGGCCGCCCAGGCAACGCAGCCGGCAATCACAGTGAGGGAACGCAGAAGTTTCATTCCCGCGTTATTCCTGTTCGACTCTGGGCTGCCCCGAGACGAGCGCCGCGTATCCCTGCTGGATCGCCTTCTCTGCGTCCATCAAGGCCGCAGCAGCACCGCGTGCGTCGTTCCAGATGACGTCGCCGACCAGCACGAAGTCGGCGCCGGCGGCTGCGAATTCCCTGGCTTCGTCGAGTGTCGTAGCGAAGCCCACGCAAGGCGGTTCGAACAATTCCGCCCACCACTGCAGACGCTCGACAATGGCGTCAGTCGATGGGCGCTGGCCCTTCGGGTCGGGCTCGCCGAACAGCACGTAGTCGGCACCGGCTTCGCCCGCAGCCATCGCGTTGTGGCGTGTCGATAGTCCACCGCAGCCGGCGATGCGATCCGGTTTCAGCGAGGGGAGTGCGTCCTGCAGGGGGGCGAGACCGGGCAGATGGGCCCCATCGGCACCGCCGCGCGCGACGAGTTCGACATTGCCTTCGACCAGCATCGCCGCGCCCGCGTTCTGGATGACCGGCGCCAGCGCCTTGATGCGCGTGATCATGGTGCGCTGGTCCGTGGTGGCCAGTCGCACCAGTACGGCGGCGACATCTGCCTTGCCTAAGAGAGCGGGAAGGCTGGCCGCGAGCGTTGACGGATCTTCGACGACAGGCGTCGCGAGATAGAGGCGCGGCATCGGCGGCGGCGGAACGGGTTTGGAAGCCAAAACTATAGCGCCTTCTGTTCTTGATCGGGTGTCCACTCGCCCTTGCTGGCGAGTGAATTCATGTGTGCACGATGGGTGAAGGCCTGCTGACCAACGGGCACATTGTCGGATTTACCGGACCAGGCCTTTTGCGGCGCGGCCTGAAGCGCACGACCATAGGAGAAAGTGAGCGCCCAGGGCAGGCCGCCGATCCTGTTCATGGCGTCGAGATGTGCGGTGGCGTCTTTGTCTGACTGGCCGCCGGAGAGGAACGCAATGCCGGGCACGGAGGCAGGCACGCAGTTTTTGAGCATGCGCACGGTCTTCTCCGCGACCTCGGCCACGCCCGCCTGGGTCTTCGATTTCTTGCCCGAGACTGCCATGTTGGGCTTCAGGATCATGCCTTCCAGTGCGACGCGCTGGAGCCGCAATTCCTGAAACGTCTTGTTGAGCACGCGCTGCGTGACCTCGACGCAGCGGTCGATATCGTGATCGCCGTCCATCAGCACTTCCGGCTCGACGATCGGCACGATCTGCGCAGCCTGGCACAGTGCGGCATAGCGGGCGAGGGCATGTGCGTTCACGGAGATGGCTGTCATCGAGGGAATGCCGGCACCGATATCGATCACCGCACGCCATTTCGCGAAGCGTGCGCCGCGGTCGTAATATTTGGCGAGTCGCTCGGCGAGCTTGTCGAGACCGGCTGTGATCAACTCACCGGGGCAGTTCGGCAATGCCTGTGTGCCTTCATCGACCTTGATGCCAGGAATGGCGCCGGCTTCCTCGATCAGCCGCACCAGCGGCGTGCCGTCCTTGGCGTTTTGCCAGATGGTCTCGTCGTAGAGGATCACGCCGGAAATGTAGCTGCTCATGGCCTCGCGCGAGCGAAACAGCATCTCGCGATAGTCGCGGCGGCTGTCCTCGGTGGACTCGACCCCGATCGCATCGAAGCGCTTCTTGATCGTGCCGCCGGATTCATCTGCGGCAAGCAGGCCCTTGCCCGGCGCGGTCATGGCGCGGGCGATCTTGTTGAGTTCGGCGAGGTTCATGGGCGTGTCCTGAGCGGGCTAGTCCTGCAGGCCAATCTAGACGGTTCTCGGGCAAAATCCGAGCATCTGGCAGCCTAATGGGCTCATTCGCATCCGATTTCGGCAAAAAAATCAGCCTGCCATATGCTGTATGGCAGGCTGACCGGCAGTCAATTGGCAGTTTGGGCTCAGGCGATCTTCGCGTTCAGCTCGCCCGAGGCGTAACGCTTGGCCATTTCGGCTGTGGTCAGCACCTTCTTGAACTTGCTGGCCTGGCCGGCGGTATTGAATTCCTGCAGGCGCTGCTTGCAGAGCTTCACCATCGCTTCCATCGCCGGCTTCAGATACTTGCGCGGGTCGAATTCGCTGGGGTTTTCGCTCAGCACCTTGCGGATCTGGCCGGTCATGGCCATGCGGTTGTCGGTGTCGATGTTGATCTTGCGCACGCCGTGCTTGATGCCGCGCTGGATTTCCGACACCGGCACGCCCCAGGTCGGCTTCATCTGGCCGCCGAATTTGTTGATGATATCCTGCAGCTCCTGCGGCACCGAGGACGAGCCGTGCATCACCAGATGCGTGTTCGGCAGCTTGCGGTGGATTTCCTCGATCACGTTCATGGCGAGGATGTCGCCATCGGGCTTGCGGGTGAACTTGTAGGCGCCGTGCGAGGTGCCCATGGCGATCGCCAGCGCGTCGACCTGGGTCTCCTTGACGAACTTCACGGCCTCATCGGGATTGGTCAGCAACTGGTCATGGCTGAGTTGGCCTTCGGCGCCGTGGCCGTCTTCAGCTTCGCCCATGCCGCTCTCCAGCGAGCCGAGCACGCCGAGTTCGCCTTCCACCGAGATGCCGCCGAGATGGGCCATGTCGGTGACGGTCTTGGTCACGCCGACATTGTAGTCCCAGTCCGCCGCCGTCTTGCCGTCTGCCTTCAGGGAGCCATCCATCATCACCGAGGTGAAACCGGCCTGGATCGCGGTCATGCAGGTGGCGGCTTCGTTGCCGTGGTCGAGATGCACGCAAACGGGAATGTGCGGATAGATTTCAGTAACCGCATCCATCATGTGCTTGAGCATGATGTCGTTGGCGTAGGAGCGCGCACCGCGGGAGGCCTGGATAATCACCGGCGCATCGACACCGGATGCAGCCTCCATGATCGCCAGCGCCTGTTCCATATTGTTGATGTTGAAGGCCGGCACTCCGTAATCGTGTTCTGCTGCGTGATCGAGCAGTTGACGCAACGTAATACGGGCCATGCGGGGAGCTCCTTGTAAAATGGGACAGGCGCAAACGCCGCGCCGAGGGATATATGGCTCTTAGCGCGAGGAGACGGCGAATCCAAGACGCCATCAGTCGCACATACAGCCAGCGTTAATCGCCGTGGTGGCCCAGCGTTCCAGCCAATGGAATTTCCGGTAACTAATGTTCGCGAGCTTCGAGTGCCGCGACGTGCTTTTCCACTTCGGTCACGCGCTCGTCGAAATCGCCAGCAGTCGCACGCATCATCACGAGCATGCCGGTAGCGTCCCGACGCTGCTTACGGCTTATTTCTTCCAGCCGATCAAGACGCTGTTCAACCGAGCTACGAAACGACGAAATATCATCGGGGATCGCGATGAGGATGTCCGTCGTGATGTTGGTCGGTTCGTCTGCTGTGACAGGAACATACCGTAAACATCGCGACGCCCACAAGTCTTGCGGGCAAAAATGTACCGCTGCTACTTCTTCAATACTTCCACACCCGGCAGCGGCTTGCCTTCCATCCATTCGAGGAAGGCACCGCCCGCGGTCGAGATGTAGGAGAAGTCATCGGCGACGCCGGCGTGATTGAGCGCAGCCACCGTGTCGCCGCCGCCGGCGACTGAAATCAGCTTCTTCGCCTTGGTACGCGCCGCGGCGTGTTTGGCGCCGGCAACCGTGCCGCGGTCGAACGGTGTCATTTCAAATGCGCCGACCGGGCCGTTCCAGACCAGCGTGGCGGCATCGTCGATCGCTGCGTTGATGCGTTCGATCGACTGCGGACCGACATCGAGGATCATGCCCTCATCGGGGATCGCATCGAGGCCGTAAGCGTGTGCCGGGGTATTGGCGGCGAAGTGGAATGCGACGATGGCGTCCACCGGCAGGATGATGGCGCAGCCGGAAGCTTCGGCCTTGTCGATGATCCGCAGCGCAGTGGCGGCGAGATCTTTCTCGCACAGCGACTTGCCGACCTTGACACCCTGCGCATGCAGGAAGGTGTTGGCCATGCCGCCGCCGATGACAAGTGCATCGACCTTGGTGACGAGGTTTTCAAGCAGGTCGATCTTCGAGGACACCTTGGCGCCGCCGACGATGGCGATCACCGGCTTGGTCGGCGCGTCCAGCGCCTTGCCGAGCGCATCGAGTTCGGCCTGCATGGTGCGGCCGGCATAAGCGGGCAGCTTGTGGCCGAGCCCCTCGGTGGAGGCGTGAGCGCGATGCGCCGCCGAGAATGCGTCATTAACCCAGATATCGCCGAGCTTGGCGAGTTCGGCGACGAAAGCCGGATCGTTCTTCTCTTCAGCGGAATGGAAACGCGTGTTCTCAAGGCAGAGAACGTCGCCGTCCTTCATCGTGCCAACGGCCCTGGCAGCGACGTCACCGACGCAGTCGTCGGCAAAGGCGACCGGCTTCTTGATAACAAGCGCGAGTGCTTCAGCAACCGGCTTCAAGGAGTCCTTGGCATCGCGGCCCTTGGGGCGACCGAAATGCGCGAGCAGTATGACCTTGCCGCCCTTGTCGGAGATTTCGGTGACGGTCGGCGCGATGCGCTCGAGCCTCGTCGCGTCCGTAACCTTTCCGTTGTCCATGGGCACGTTGAGATCGACGCGCACGAGAACGCGTTTGCCCTTCACATCGACGTTGTCGAGGGTGCGGAAAGAATTGGTCATGGCTGGCTCGGTCAGTTGGCGGTCATCCTTCGAGGCGCCGCGCCAAAGCGCGGCTCCTCAGGAGGAGGCGGAGTTCCGCGATTAAACTAAATACCTCATGGCGAGGAGCGCGCCAGAAGGCGCGCGCCTCGAACCATGAGCAGTCGCTCTGCTTACAGCAGCTTGCCCATCGCAACGGCCGTGTCGGCCATGCGGTTGGAGAAGCCCCATTCGTTGTCGTACCAGGAGAGCACGCGCACCAGCGTGCCGTTCTGCACCTTGGTCTGGTCGAAGGCGAAGGTCGACGAATGCGGATCGTGGTTGAAGTCGATCGAGACGTTCGGATGGCTGGTGGTGCCAAGGACACCCTTCAGTTCGCCAGCAGCAGCCTTCTTGATGGCTTCGTTGATCTCTTCCTTGGTGGTCGACTTCTTGGCGATGATCTTGAGATCGACCACCGAAACGTTCGGGGTCGGCACCCGGATCGAAACGCCGTCGAGCTTGCCGGCAAGTTCGGGCATCACGAGGCCGATGGCCTTCGCGGCGCCGGTCGAGGTCGGGATCATCGACATCGCAGCGGCACGGCCGCGATAGAGATCGCTGTGCAGCGTGTCCAGCGTCGGCTGGTCGCCGGTGTAAGCGTGGATCGTGGTCATGAAGCCGGTCTCGATGCCGACAGTTTCGTTCAGCACCTTGGCGACCGGCGCGAGGCAGTTCGTCGTGCACGAGCCGTTGGAGACGACCAGATGCTCCTTGGTGAGTGTCTTGTGGTTGACGCCGTAGACGATCGTTGCGTCAGCACCGTCCGACGGTGCCGAGACCAGCACGCGCTTGGCGCCAGCGGTCAGATGCGAGGAGGCCTTCGCCTTGGCGCTGAAGATGCCCGTGCATTCGAGCGCGATGTCGATACCGAGATCCTTCCACGGCAGCGTGTTCGGATCGCGCACTGCAGTGACCTTGATCTTGTTGCCGTTGCCGAGCTGGATGCTGTCGCCGTCCACGGTGACTTCGCCGGGGAAGCGGCCGTGCACGCTGTCGAAGCGCAGCAGATGGGCGTTGGTTTCAACCGGGCCGAGATCGTTGATGGCGACGACTTCGATGTCGGTGCGCTTGGACTCGTAGATCGCCCGCAGGACGTTGCGGCCGATGCGGCCAAAACCGTTGATCGAAACCCGGACTGCCATTCAACTTCTCCCTTTGTATTAGGCTCAAACCTCGCGTGAGGGCCTTCATATAGTGACGTGTGACGGGCGTTTCATGCCCTGAATGGAACGCTGGTGCAATGTGTCAAATTTACCAGCATTCCAATAGAGTTAAGCCGCGTTGTGCTTGCGGGTGGCGGCCTCCACGACGGCTTCGGCGGTGATACCGAACAGCTTGTACAATTCTTTCGCCGGCGCGCTCGAGCCGAAGCCCTTCATGCCGATGAAGGTGCCGTCGTGGCCGATCACGGCATCCCAGCCGAACCGGACCGCGGCCTCGACGGCGATCTTGATCGGCGCGTCGCCGATGATCGCCTTCTGGCGCTCTTCAGGCTGCTCCAGCAGCAGTTCGAGCGAAGGCACCGAGACCACCCGCGTCGCGATGCCCTTGTCGGCAAGCTGCTTCTGGGCGGCGACGGCGATCTCGACTTCCGAGCCGGAAGCGAAAATCGACACGGCGGCCTTACCCTTGGCCGCGATCAGCTCATAGCCGCCGGTGGCGCAGAGATTGTCGTCATGATGCGTGGTGCGCACCGGCGTCAGGTTCTGACGCGACAGCGCCAGCATGGTGGGGCCGTTGGTCTTCTCCATGGCGAGCTGCCAGCATTCGGCGGTCTCGACCGTATCCGCCGGGCGGAACACCCGCATGTTCGGCATCGCGCGCATCGCGGCCAAATGCTCCACCGGCTGATGGGTCGGGCCGTCTTCGCCGAGACCGATCGAGTCATGGGTCATGATGTAGATGACCGGGATCTGCGCCAGCGCCGAGATGCGCATCGCCGGTCGCGCATAGTCGGTAAAGCACATGAAGGTCGCGCCGGCAGGAATGAAGCCGCCATGCAGTGCGATGCCGTTCATGGCTGCGGCCATGCCCATTTCGCGGATGCCGTAATGGATGTAGCGGCCCTTGAAGTCGCCGGGCTTCACCTCAATGGCGTGCTTGGTGCGGGTGTTGTTCGACGGCGTGAGATCGGCGGAGCCGATCACCATTTCCGGCACGACCTGGACCAGTGCTTCCAGCGCGAGTTCGCTGGCCTTGCGGGTCGCAACGGTCTGCGGCTCGGCGATCAGCTTCTTCTTCAGCGCGCGGATCGCATCGGCCATGGCTGCCGGTCGAACGTGATCGTTGCGGCGGATGAATTCGCTGCGCTGGTCGTCCGGAAGCGCATCGAAGCGCTTCTGCCAGTCCGCATGCGCCGACGCGCCCTGCTTACCGACATTGCGCCACGCCTGCAGGATGTCATCGGGCACTTCGAACGGGCCGTAGTTCCAGTCCAGTGCCTTCTTGGCGCCTGCGAGTTCCTCTGCGCCGAGCGGTTCGCCGTGGGCCTTCGAGGTGCCGGCCCGGGTCGGCGCACCAAAGCCGATGGTGGTCTTGCAGGCGATCATCGACGGACGGTCGGATGCCTGCGCCTGCTTGATGGCGGCAGCGATGGCGACCTGGTCGTGGCCATCGACATGCACGGCATTCCAGCCGTGGGCCTTGAAGCGCGCGACCTGATCGACACTGTCGGCGAGCGACAGCGGGCCGTCGATGGAGATGCCGTTGTCGTCATACAGGAAGATCAGCTTCGACAGCTTGAGATGACCGGCGAGGGCCATTGCTTCGTGGCTAATGCCTTCCATCAGGTCGCCGTCGGAGCAGAGCACGTAAGTGTAGTGATCGACCACATCGCCATATTCGGCGGCGAGCATGCGCTCCGCGAGCGCGAAACCGACTGCAGTCGCGACGCCCTGCCCGAGTGGACCGGTGGTGGTCTCGACGCCGGAAGTGTGGAAATTCTCGGGATGGCCGGGGGTCTTCGAATGCAGCTGGCGGAAGTTCTTCAGCTGATCGAGCGTCATCTCCTTGTTGCCCGTCAGATAGAGCAGGGCATAGAGCAGCATCGAGCCGTGACCGGCCGAGAGAATGAAGCGATCGCGATCCGGCCACTGCGGATCGGCGGCGTCGAATTTGAGGAACTGTGTGAACAGCACGGTGGCGACATCGGCGGCGCCCATCGGTAGCCCAGGGTGACCGGATTTGGCCTTTTCCACGCCGTCCATGGCGAGGGCACGAATCGCGTTGGCCATTTTCGAGTGATCAACCTGCGCCATGTCGGTTTCCGTCTAAATTGAAGGGAATGGAATATTTTGCGTCCGCAAGAGGGGCGGTCTGCAGCGAGATGTTGGGATCGCTTAGGAGAAACTGGTGGATAGCATCTGGGTTCCTGGGAGTCCAAGGTCTCCCGAACAGTTCTGGTCTGTGGATATATACCGGCGGTTTTTGTCGGCTTTGCGGTGCATAGCTTTTAAGCTTTGTTGCGTCCGGCTCGCTTGCAACCTAAGTTTCAGGGCCTAAAGGCTTGCGGAGCCGTGGTTTTTGAGCTCCGGTCGCATCACATCCAAGGTCCGCGTAACCCAGTATGGTCGAACGTCCCGCCCATCTCTCTGCCTCCGATCCCGCCAGTAATGGCGCGGCCGAGATCGACGCCGCCACGCGGCGGTTGATGGCGGCGCTGGATGCTCTGGAAAGCGCCGTGGAGCGCCGCCATGAAGCGGATCGCGACGAGGATGAACTGGCCACCCGCATTCAGGCGCTGGGCGCCGACCGGTCTCGCCTGGCGGATGAGCTCGATGGCACGCTGGTGAAATCGCGGCGGCTGGAGCGCGCCAATCGCGACATCGCCGACAAGCTCGATACCGCCATCGGCACCATCCGCGCAGTGCTGGCTGCGGACAATGCGCATGAGTGAAGCGAGATGAGCCACGTCAATGTCACCATCAATGGCCGGCAATACCGCATGGCCTGCGAGGAGGGTCAGGAAACCCGGCTGCTGCGATTGGCGGAGAGTCTTGAATCCCGTGTGGAAAACCTGCGCGGCAAGTTCGGCGAGATCGGCGACGCGCGGTTGACGGTGATGGCGGCGCTGACTATTGCCGACGAACTGGTCGATGCCAATCAGCAGATCCGGGCCTTGCAGGAAGAGCTCACAGCGTTGCGCGATGTCCGGGTTGTCGCTGCGGACCGCGCACGGGCGACGCAGACGGCAGTTGCCGCGGCCCTGAATGCAGCAGCCGAGCGGATCGAGAAGACCACCCAGGTGCTCAACCGCACCATCGGCGGCGGCGTTGCTATTGGATAACGCAGGCTTCGGTGCCAAGCGGGCACTGGCGCATCCGCTCGATAACCCCTACATTGTTCAGGCGAGGCTGCGTCGCGCGTCAGGAGCCATATATCCCCGGGGCCTTATCGATCCTTCAGGGAACTGTCCCTGACCAGGTCCGTGGATCTGGTCACATGGTGCCCACCTACTTTCGTAGGTGCTCCGGGATCGAGTGCTTCAACGGCCATCGTGGCTTCGCGCTTTTACTTTTTTGACGGCTCTGGCCGTTTGCGTGGCTTTTGCCGCGCCTGTTAACCTCTCGACGAAGATGCTGGTGAAAACCGGTCCTGCGCTTTCGCAGGCTCTGCGGACAGCATATCCTGCGGCATGTCCGACACGCCGCCCACTCCGACAAAGATTGAGCTCCGCATCGCCGCGCTGGCACGCCGCACGGCGCTGAGCGAGGCTGAAAGGTCGGCTGCAGCGCAGGCCATCGCAGCGCGGGGTCTGCCTTTCCCGGTCAGGGACGGCGGCATCGTCGCCGGCTATTCCCCCATCCGCAGCGAGATCGATCCGATCCCGCTGATGCAGCGTCTCGCCGCCCAGGGTGCGCGGCTGGCGCTCCCGGCGATCGTCGCCCGTGATGAGCCGTTGATGTTCCGGCTCTGGAGCCCGAGCGACGCGCTGGTGCGCGGCTCGCTTGGCATTCCGGAACCGGCACCGGAGGCGCCACGACTGATCCCCGATATCCTGCTGGTGCCACTCGCGGCCTTCGACCGCGCCGGCCACCGCATTGGCTATGGCGCGGGGCATTACGACCGCACCTTCGCGCAACTGCACGCCATCAAGCCATTCATCTCCGTGGGCGTGGCCTTCGACACCCAGGAAATCGAGGCCATTCCGATGCAGCCGCACGACGTGGCGCTGGATTATGTGGTAACCGAGACCCGGACGATCGATTTTCGGAGCATCTGACTTGCGTATTCTTTTCATTGGCGACGTCGTCGGCAAAACCGGCCGCGTGGTGATCCTCGACAGACTGCCGGGCCTGATCCGTGACTGGAAGCTCGATCTCGTCGTCATCAACGGCGAAAACGCGGCCGGCGGCTTCGGGATCACCGAGACGATCTACAACGACCTCATAGATGCCGGCGCCGATGCGGTGACGCTCGGCAATCACGCCTGGAATCAAAAGGAAGCGCTGGTGTTCATCGAGCGTGCGCCGCGCCTGATCCGTCCGCTGAATTTCCCGCGCCATACGCCAGGCCGCGGCGCCGCGCTGATCGACGCCAAGAACGGCGCGCGCGCGCTGGTGATCAACGCCATGGGCCGCGTCTTCATGGAGCCGCTCAACGATCCCTTCAGCGCTGTCGGCAAGGAGATCGATGCCTGTCCGCTGGTCGAGGCTGCCGATGCCATTGTGGTGGACTTCCACGGCGAAGCCTCGAGCGAGAAGCAAGGCATGGGCTATTTCTGCGACGGCCGCGTCAGCCTCGTGGTCGGCACGCATACGCATGTGCCGACGGCAGATCACCAAATCCTGGCAGGCGGCACGGCCTATATGACCGATGCCGGCATGACCGGTGACTATGATTCTGTGATCGGCATGCAGAAGGAAGAGCCGGTACGTCGTTTCACCACAGGCATTCCTTCCGGCCGCTTCGAACCGGCCTTCGGTCCGGCGACGCTCAGTGGCGTCGCCGTCGAGACTGATGACAAGACAGGGCTTGCCTCTCGCATTGCACCGGTGCGGCTGGGCGGCCGGCTCTCGCAGGCCATGCCCGAGTTCTGGATGGCCTAGCTCGGCCTATTGCTCCGTCTGCTTGCGCAGATCCGCGACATCGCTCGCCGTGATCTGCGATCCCTTGCTGCCGAAGCGCGCTGTCACGTAATTCGCGACAGCGGCGATCTCCGTATCTGAATGGCTCTTGCCGAAAGCTGGCATCGACAGCGCGCCTTGCGGTGTATGCCGCTTGGTGCCGGAGATTACGATCTGCGCCACATTCGTCGCGCCGGGATCGTTGACGGCCCATGCCCCAGTCAGCGTAGCCATGGGCGAGAGCGTGCTCTCGCCGGTCCAGCCATGGCAGCTCACGCAGGCGCCCTGGAACACCGTCTTGCCAAGTGCATTCGCGGTGACGCCTTCCTTGTGCGAAGGCGGTGCTGGTGGGGCCAATGTTGCAGGCAGGTCGGGCGAGGGCATCGCCGGCACGGTGCGCAGGAATGCGACCATCGCCTTGATATCCGTCGGCGCCATCTTGCTGAAGCTGTGATCGACGGCTTCGCCCATCGGCCCCGAGGCTGTGCCGTGACCCTTGGCATGACCGATCGACAGATAGGAGACGATGTCGTCATCGCTCCAGCGGCCGAGGCCGGTCGTTTTATCAGAGGTGATGTTGAAGGCGCGCCATCCGGCGGTCAGGGCGCCGGCAAACTTCTTGCGGTTGTCGAGCGCGAAACCGAGATTGCGCGGGGTGTGGCATTCGCCGCAATGCGCCAGCGCCTCGACCAGATAAGCGCCCCTGTTCCATTCCGGGCTTTGTGACGTATCGGGTTCGAAGCGCGTATCGGGATTGAACAATGCCGACCAGAACGTCATTGCCCAGCGCTGATTGAACGGGAAGGCCAGCGTATTTTCGGGCCGTGTTGCGCGCACCGGCGCGAGGCTGAACAGATAAGCCTTGACGGCGAGCGTGTCGGCATCGGTCATGTAGGTGTAGGACGTGTAGGGCATCGCCGGATAGAGCCGCGCGCCGTCGTGGCGTTTGCCGCTACGAACGGCGTCGAGAAACTGCTGATCGGTGTAGTTGCCGATGCCGGTCTCTTTGTCGGGCGTGATGTTGGTCGAGTACAGCGTGCCGAACGGCAGTTTGAACGCGAAGCCGCCGGCATATTCCTTGCCGCCGGGTGCAGTGTGACAGACCATGCAATCCGCTGCCCGCGCGAGATATTCGCCGCGCTCGATCGGACTGGCGTTGGTCATGTTGGCGGGAACGCCGGTCGGATTGGGCCCCTTGTAGTCGGCCAGCGCGACTTTCGGCCCGCCCGAGAAAGCCATCGGTCCGGGGCCGCGCACATAGAGCGCAGCGCCGGCGGCACCGACAACACCGATCAGGATGACGCTACCGAGAATGCGACGTGCGGCGGGCGTCATGACTTCTTCCTCTCGGCGATTGCATCACGGTCGATCGGCATCCTCCGCAGCGCAACGCCAGTCGCGGCATAGATCGCATTGCGCAGTGCCGGCGGGCCGCCGATCACGCCGCATTCGCCAATGCCGCCCGGCAGCTCGCCGCTCTTGATGAGGTGGACATTGATCTTCGGCATCTGGTCGATCCGCAGCATGCGATAGTCGTGGAAATTGGACTGCTGCACGCGTCCCTTCTCGATGGTGATATCGCCATAGAGCGCGGCAGTGAGGCCGAATACGATGCCGCCTTCGATCTGCGCCACGATGGTGTCAGGATTGACGGCGATGCCGGTGTCGACCGCCACATTGACCTGACGCAGACGAATTTCACCCTGTGTATCGATCTCCGCTTCGACCACAGTCGCGATCGAGGTATCGAAGGTGGGCTGGATGCTCACGCCGCGTCCGACGCGCGCCGGCAGCGGCTGACCCCAGCTGGCCTTCTCCGCCGCGAGATTAAGGGCCGCCAGCATCCGCGGCGCCTTGCCGAGCAATTCACGCCGGAACACGACGGGATCCTTGCCGGCCTTGCGGGCGAGCTCATCCATGAAGCTCTCGATTGCGAACACGTTGTTGTTCGGGCCGACGCCGCGCCAGAAGCCGGTCGGCACCGCCGGCGGTTCGACGCGGACGTACTCACACTGGAAATGCGGGAAGTCGTAGGGCTGGTCCGCGGCACTATCGACGGCGTCGATGTCGATGCCCTTCTGGAACGCGGGCGGCAGCCAGCGTGCGATTACGGCCGAGCCTGCGATCTTGTACTTGAAGCCGACCACTTTGCCGTTCGATAGCGTCGCCGAGATGTTGTCGCGATAGACCGGGCGATAAATGTCGTGCTGGATGTCTTCCTCGCGGGTCCACATCACCTTGACCGGTCCATTGACCTGTTTGGCAATGCGCACCGCCGCCACGACCATGTCAGGCTCAAGCCTGCGGCCGAAGCCGCCGCCGATTATGTGCTGGTTGACCGTCACCTTGTCGACCGGCAAGCCAGCGGCCTTGCCAGCCTCGGACTGCACCCGCGACATGATCTGGGTGCCCGTCCAGACCTCGCAGGAATCTCCCTTGAAGTGCACCGTACAGTTCAAGGGCTCCATGGTCGCGTGCGCCAGGAACGGCATTTCGTAGGAGGCATCGATCCGTTCGCCGGTGGCGAGACCCTTGGCGATGTCGCCGACGGATTTGGCGATCACGCCGTCCGTCTCGCTGGCCGCGCGCAAATGGGCCCAGATGTCCTTCGAACTGATCTTCGCGTTGGGGCCTTCGTCCCAGGTGATATCGAGTGCTTCAAGCCCGGACTTGGCGGCCCACATGTGATCGCCTACCACGGCCACGAGGTCGTCGAGCACCACGATCTGCCGCACGCCCGGAATCTTTTTCGCCGCGCGGTCATCGACCTTGGCAACCTTGCCGCCGAATACCGGGCACTGCGCCAGCGTTGCGAATGTCATGCCCGGCAACATCGCGTCGATGCCATAGATCGTCTTGCCGTTGACCTTGTCCGGCGTGTCGAAGCGCTTCAGCGGCTTGCCGATCACCGAGAAGTCTTTCGGGTCCTTGAGCGCGACGTCCTTCGGCGGCGCGAGTTTGCCGGCAGCGTCGCACAACTCGCCATAGGACATTTTGCGTCCGCTGGCCGCATGCATCACTTGCCCGTTCGACGCCGTGCAGCTCGCAGGTTCGACCTGCCATTGTTCGGCTGCGGCTTGCACCAGCATCGCACGTGCAGTTGCGCCCGCATTGCGCAGCGGCTTCCAGAACGCACGAACCGAGGTCGATCCGCCGGTGGCCTGAATAATAAAGATCGGATTACCGTAGAGCTTGTCGCTCGGTGGCGCGTGCTGCAGCGTGATCTGCGAATAATCCGCGTCGAGTTCTTCGGCGAGGATCATGGCGATGGACGTGTAGATGCCTTGCCCCATTTCGACTTGCGGCATCACCAGCGTGGTCTTGCCGGTGGTGTCGATCCGGATGAACGCGTTGGGCGCAAACTTGCCGTCCGTCGTATCGGGCGGCTGTGTCGGCTCGTTGGCCGCGCGGACCGGCATATGGAAGGCGAACATAAAGCCGCCGGCCAGGGCGCCAGCGAGGACGTTACGCCGCGAAAGGCCGTTCGGGGTCTTTTGTGCAACGGTCATGGCGCTCTCCTACGATTGCCGTTCGGAGGCAGCGTTCTTGATCGCCTCCCGAACGCGCACATAGGTGCCGCAGCGACAGATATTGCCGGCCATGGCAGCATCGATATCGGCATCGTCCGGTCGCGGCGTGGCCGCAAGCAGCGCTGCTGCCGACATGATCTGTCCAGATTGGCAGTAGCCGCATTGAATGACTTCGAGATCGAGCCAGGCCTTTTGCACCTTGGCGCCAACCGGCGTCGCGCCGACGCCTTCGATGGTGGTGATAGCCTTGCCGCTGACTGCGCTCACGGGCAGCAGACAGGAGCGAACGGCCTTGCCGTCCACATGCACTGTACATGCGCCGCATAGTGCGACGCCGCAGCCGAATTTTGTGCCGGTCATGCCGAGAATGTCGCGCAGCACCCAGAGCAAAGGCATGTCGTCGGGTGCGTCGAACGTTTTCTGTTCGCCATTGATAGTGAGATTTGTCGCCATGGTGCCCCCATCGGCCAACACCCACTGCGACGGAACGTCCACAACGCCCGTCAGAAGGTCGTTTGGAATGAGTATAAGCTTGTAACCGTCATTTCAAGAAAGGGAATATCGCGACTTTGTGATGCGAGGCGGCGGGATGCGGACGTCGTGACGCGGTATGCGACGGCGATTGCGGGTAACGGCGCGACGATCGCGCGGGTTCGACGCTTCGCGGGCAGGCGTTTTACTTAAAACTGAGATGTTTTGGTTCAAAGATACAGCGTCATACCGTCGGCAGGCCGTCCGTCCAAAGACCGCCTGCCGCCGATGTGTTCTCAATATTTCTCAGGCACGTACATCTCGGCCGGTACCGGCGTGCGGTGATAATCGGGATTGCGGATGCGGGCCGGCAGGGTCACCGGCGGGTGCTCGACCTCCTGATATGGGATCTGCTCGAGCAGATGCGCGATGCAATTCAGGCGCGCCTTCTTCTTGTCGACAGCCTGCACCACATGCCACGGCGCTTCCGGAATATGCGTGTGCTCGAGCATCGCTTCCTTGGCCTTGGTGTAGTGCTCCCAGCGAGTGCGCGCCTCGACATCCATCGGGCTGAGCTTCCACTGCTTCAGCGGATCGGCGATGCGCATCGAGAAGCGCAGATGCTGAGCTTCGTCGGTGATCGAGAACCAGTATTTGATCAGGATAATGCCCGAGCGCACCAGCATGCGTTCGAATTCCGGCACCGAGCGGAAGAATTCCTCCACGTCCTCCTCGGTGCAGAATCCCATCACGCGCTCGACGCCTGCGCGATTGTACCAGCTACGATCGAACAGCACGATCTCGCCGCCGGCGGGGAGGTGCGAGACGTAACGCTGGAAGTACCACTGCGTGCGTTCGCGCTCGCTCGGCGCGGGAAGCGCAGCGACGCGGCAGACGCGCGGATTGAGCCGCTGGGTAATGCGTTTGATGACGCCTCCCTTGCCTGCGGAGTCGCGGCCCTCGAAGATCACCACGACCTTGAGCTTGTTCTGCTGCACCCAGCTTTGCAGCTTCACCAGCTCACCCTGCAAACGGAACAGCTCCTTGAAATAGAGGCGCCGCTCGATGGTCTCCGCCGGACTGTGGCCGGACATTTCGTTGGTCAGGGCGTCGAGACGATCGTCGTCGATCTCGAGCTCGAGTTCTTCGTCGAAGCCGTCCAGCATTTCTGCGCGAATGCGGTCGTGGATTGCTTGCGCGTCGTCGAAGGAATGTTCTGTCATGGCAGCTCCGCTGGTATCGAATGGGTCCACGGTTATGGACCGACTCAATTGTCAGCGGTGTGACACTGCCTTCCAGGCCCGCGGCGAACGGGAATGGCCCAAGTGGGTCTCGCCGCCGTTGTCCATGCAGGGGGGCACCGCAAGCCGAAATTCAACTACGCGTGATTGGCGCTACCTTGAGGGCCAAGCATGCGCATCTGAGGTCGCGGGGCTCATTGACGAGGGAAGAATGCGATGAATAAATTCATTCTGTTGGGCGCCGCTTTACTGATCGCCGGCACTGCGAGCTGGACCGCGCAGGCCAAAGACGGGCATAGCGCTGCCAGCAAGCATCGACGGATCATGTCCTCTCACGCGCGGTATGAGGGAAGCGATCCGGGAATGGTCTATCGCGGATTCGGTACCGGCCCCGGTTCATATGGATATCGCGCGCCATATGGATACAGCGCGCCATACGGATATGGCGGCGGTTCATACGGCGGAGATGACAATGCGGAAGGCCGAACCAGCGGCGGCTAGGAGGTCTTGGCGGGTTCGGCTGTAAACCTACGCACAGACGGAACATGCGGCGCTGCGCCAGGTCTCAGATAGCAACCAGCGGTGTGTCCAAACCCAAATCATAATTTGTACGCCGTGCGGAATCCGCCCCAATGCCGGCCCTGTACGCGCACCGGCACGTCGATCTCGCGCATCATCACGGTCTGGCCGTTGCCCATGTCGCGGGCATAGCTCTGGATCAGGTAGGAGCGGGTATTGCGGCCGGCGGCCAGCCCGGCCGGATCGTTGAAGATGCGACGATTGCGGCTGTTGGCCGTGTTCCAGACGACATCGCCCGGGCGCTGTGGCTTTGAATAGATGCTGTTATGCACCGGCAGGTAGCCGTTGCGGTCGATTGCCGCGCAGAACGCCATGCGGCTGTCCTTGGCCAGAAATGCATCCTGGAATTCCGGCAGCACGCGGTCGGCCCAGCCGAGAATCTTTGTGCGATACTGCACAGGATTGGAGCCGGGAATTTCGACATAGGTCTCGTCGAACATGTCGTCGATGCTGATGACGCCCGACGCGATACCGTCGGCGAAGATCTTGTTGAGCACGGCGCCGGCATCGATGGCGCGGGTGACGAATTCGGTGTTTTCGTCATGGATCGCCCATAGCCGGTCTTCTATGCGGCTGACGAGGTGGCCGTCGGGCGCCACGAACCACGCCTGCGTGCCGGCGGGAGAATGCTCGGCGATGCGCAGGCGGCACGGTCCGACCTCGCTGAGTTCGGCGGTAACGATATCGTGGAGCGGAAGCCGGTTTGCGTCAGGCCCGCCGATCAGGATTCCGTCCATCGAGATTTCATAAACCGGGGCGCTGAATTGGCCGCCGCGCGCCTGAAGATGGACGTTCAGGTGACATGGCAGCTTTTCGCGTCGGCGCTCGTCTTCGCGCTCGCTCTGTTTGAGCAGCACCGCACAGCGCGACTTCAGCCGCGAGGCAAACATCGTCACGGCCTGGCCGGCTTGTGCAACATGCTCGCCATGGGCCGCCGCTTCCCTGGCAGCGCTATCGATTTCCGCGGCGCTGTTGCCGACCGAAACGATGAATTGTGAGGCGGTGGTGGCATTGTGCGACATCTCGCTGGTGGTCGCGTTCTGCTCGGCCACTGCGCCGTTGACGTTGGCGAAGACCGGGCGGATCGCGTCGATGGCGCCGGAAATGCGGTGCACGGCATCGACCGAACTCGCTGCGTCGCGCTGCAGTGTGTCGATCTTCTTCCGGATCTCTTCGGTGGCATTCTGCGTCTGCACCGCCAGCGCCTTGACCTCGGTGGCGACGACCGAGAAGCCGCGGCCGGCGGAACCTGCGCGGGCCGCCTCAATCGTTGCGTTCAGCGCCAGCATGGTCGTCTGCCGGGCAATCTGCGCGATCAGCTCGAGCACATTGCTGATGGCAGCGGAGGAATCCCGCAGCCGGTCCACATTGGCGCTGGCTTCATGGGCGGCAGCGCTGGCCTCATCCGCTAGCCGGCTGGCATCGCGCACCTGGGCGCCAATGCCCTCGGCCGAATGGGTGAATTTGTCGGCGGCCTGCGCGAAAGTGGTGGCGGTGGATTGCGCGGCGCTGCTGCGGTCGGCCAGTACATCGGTACGGGTTCGGATGGCGGAGAGAGTCGCCGCGGTCGATTCGGCGCCGCCGGCCACCGAGGTGGCCGCCCGCTCCAACTGCCGGATCAGGGCCCCCAGCTCGAGTTCCAGCAGCTCCAGGATGTCGCGGGCGGAATCGTTGTCGGAAGCAGCGGGCGCCTCGATTGGCGCAGCTTTGTCGGGGGCGAGTACCGGCACAGCCAGATCGGGCTGCTTCCTGCGGAACAGTCCAAATGCCATATTCAAATCTCGCGGATTGCAATCTATGCGGGTATTCTTGCACCCGAATGTGAAGTGAGGGTTAAGGATCGCAGTGGCGGCGATTTTGGCCTGCGAGATTTCGACGCATATTTTTGATTTTGCCGATCTCGCGGCCTATAACCCCGCGCCGCAGCCCTAAAGACACCAGACGATTCAAGAGAGACCGCATGGCCGGACATTCCCAATTCAAGAACATCATGCACCGCAAGGGCCGGCAGGATGCCCAGAAGTCCAAGCTGTTCAGCAAGCTGGCGCGCGAAATCACCGTCGCTGCCAAAATGGGGACGCCGGACCCGTCGATGAACGCCCGGCTGCGCTCTGCCGTGATCGCTGCCCGTCAGGAGAATATGCCGCGCGACAATATCGAGCGCGCGATCAAGAAGGCGATCGGCAGCGAAGGCGAGAACTATGACGAGATCCGCTACGAAGGCTACGGCCCCGGTGGCGTCGCCGTCATCGTCGAGGCGCTGACCGACAATCGCAATCGCGCTGCCTCCGACATCCGTTCTTACTTCACCAAATCCGGCGGTAATCTCGGTGAAACCGGCTCGGTGTCCTTCATGTTCGACCATGTCGGCGTAATCGAATATGACGCCGACAAGGCCTCTGCCGACGACATGCTCGAAGCTGCCATCGAGGCCGGCGCGGATGACGTGGTGTCGGGCGAGGGCGGCCATGAGGTCTATGCCTCGCAGGAGACGTTCCGCGATGTCGCCAAGGCGCTCGAAGCCAAATTCGGCGAAGCCCGCAAGGCCGCGGTGATCTGGAAACCGCAGAACACGCTCTCGGTCGATGACGAGACGGGCGAAAAGCTGATCAAGCTGATGGACCTCCTGAACGAGCATGACGACGTGCAGAACGTCTATGCGAACTTCGAGGTGTCCGACGCGCTGATGGCCAAGATGGGCGGCTGAGCAGGGGTTCAGCTTCCCTCTCTTTCCCTTGGGACGGCCGCGCGTTTCTATTTCGTTCCGTTCCGACCGGCGTTATTCCTGTGGGATGACACACCCTCCGATTCGCCCCCCTGTCCGCATCATCGGCATTGATCCGGGCCTGCGCCGCACCGGCTGGGGCGTGATCGAGATCGACGGCAACCGGCTGACCTATATCGGCTGCGGTTCGGTGGAGCCGCCGGACAGTTTGCCACTGGCGAGCCGGTTGCTTGGCATCCATGAGGGGCTCGCCAAGATCCTTGGCGATTTCCAGCCGGCCGAAGCTGCGGTGGAGCAGACCTTCGTCAACAAGGATGGCGTCGCGACGCTGAAGCTCGGCCAGGCGCGCGGCATCGCCATGATGACGCCGGCAATGTTCGGCATTGCCGTCGCGGAATACGCGCCTAATCAAGTGAAGAAGACTGTGGTCGGTGCGGGCCACGCCGACAAGAACCAGATCCAGGTGATGCTGAAGATTCTGCTGCCGAAGGCCGAGCCGAAATCGGCCGATGCCGCCGACGCGCTGGCCATCGCCATCACCCATGCGCATCACCGCCAGAGCATGGCACTGCGCCTCAAGGTCGTCGGCGCGTGATCGGCAAGCTCAAAGGCCTGATCGACAGCTATGGCGAGGACTACGTGATCCTCGATGTGCAGGGCGTCGGCTATCAGGTGCATTGTTCCGCACGCACGCTGCAGGCATTGCCGCAGGCGGGCGAAGCTGCGGTGCTCTCCATCGAAACCTATGTCCGCGAAGACCAGATCAAGCTGTTTGGCTTCCGCAGCGATATGGAGCGCGAATGGTTTCGGTTGCTGCAGACTGTGCAGGGCGTCGGCGCCAAGGTTGCGCTGGCCGTGCTCAGTACGCTGCCCCCGTCGGACCTCGCTAATGCCATTGCGCTGCGCGACAAGGCGGCCGTGGCGCGCACGCCGGGCGTCGGTCCTAAAGTGGCCGAGCGCATCGTCAGCGAGTTGAAGGACAAGGCTCCGGCCTTTGCGTCAGTAGATCCGGTGGTCGCGCAACTCGCCGGCGCGATGGACGACAACCGTGCGCCTGGCGCCGTCAGGGATGCGATCTCCGCGCTGGTCAATCTCGGCTATGGCCAGCCGCAGGCGGCGGCGGCCGTTGCTGCAGCATCGCGCAGCGCAGGCGAGGGCGCGGAAACAGCACAATTGATCAAACTCGGGCTGAAGGAACTGGCCAAGTGAGCCTTGCCAGGATCGCCCGTGTGATTGGCATTGTCGCGATCTTCGGTGTTGTCGGTTCGCTATCCGTGGCTGCGCTCGTGTCGTTACTGGTGGTCGGCCTCGGTGCGTCGATCCTTCAACTGATTTTCTCTGTCGCCGATCTCGATGGTTTCAGATCGCTTGTCTCGATTGCACTGTGGCTGCTGGCATTCGTCGCTGCATTGGCGGCGCTGCTGCCCTCGCTTGGTGCCGGCGTCGTCTTTGCGCTGTCTGCCGTCTATGCCGGGCAAAACACGATCTGGATGGCGTGGCTCGCCGCGGCTGTCGGCATTGCCGGATTCGTCGGTCTTGGAATGTTCATTCACCCCTCGAAATCCTCGGCAATAATCTTGCCCGGCGTTCGATCGCTCACGCAGGCGCTGTCGCTGTCGGTATTGCTCGCGAGCATTGCCGTGATTCCAGCCAGCCTGTGCTGGTGGTTCGCGCGACCGTTGCACCGTGGTAACGTCGCATCATGAACATCCCAACTGATCGCGTCATCACGCCCGAGCGCCGTTCCGATGATGTCGGCGACACGGCGTTGCGTCCCCAGTCGCTGTCCGACTTCGTCGGCCAGGCGCAGGCACGCGCCAACCTGCAGATATTCATCGATGCTGCGCGCAAGCGCGGCGAAGCGCTGGATCACACGCTGTTCGTCGGCCCGCCCGGCCTCGGCAAGACCACGCTCGCGCAGATCGTCGCGCGCGAACTCGGCGTTGGCTTTCGCGCCACATCGGGGCCGGTGATCGCCAAGGCGGGCGATCTCGCGGCGCTTCTCACCAATCTCGAGGAGCGCGATGTTCTCTTCATCGACGAGATTCATCGTCTCAGCCCTGCCGTGGAAGAAGTGCTCTATCCGGCGATGGAGGATTTTCAGCTCGACCTCATCATTGGCGAAGGCCCGGCCGCACGTTCGGTGAAGATCGAGCTGTCGAAATTCACACTCGTCGGTGCGACGACGCGCGCAGGCCTGCTGACAAATCCGCTGCGTGATCGCTTCGGCATTCCATTGCGGCTGAATTTCTACACCATCGACGAACTGGAAAAGATCGTCACCCGCGGCGCACGCGTGTTGCAGATCGGCATGACGCCGGAAGGGGCCAACGAGATCGCCCGCCGTGCCCGCGGCACGCCGCGTATCGCCGGGCGGCTGTTGCGCCGTGTGCGCGATTTCGCCTCCGCTGCGGACGCTGCCGCAATCGATCGCAAGATCGCGGATCATGCCCTGAGCGCGCTCGAAGTGGACAGTGCCGGCCTCGACGCCATGGATCGCCGCTATCTCACCACCATTGCCATGAATTACGGCGGCGGCCCGGTCGGCGTCGAGACCATGGCGGCTGCGCTCTCCGAGCCGCGGGATGCCATCGAAGACATCATCGAGCCCTATCTGATCCAGTGCGGCTATCTGCAGCGCACCCCGCGCGGGCGATTGCTCACCTCGCATGCATTCAAGCATCTCGGATTGAGTGAGCCAACGCGCGATGCGAGCCAGATCGGACTGTTTGGATCCAGCGACGAGGAGTGATCTGCGATGACTGACAAGATCATCGGCGTGGTAGCCGCGCTGATCCGTGACGATGTTGGACGCATGCTGGTGGTACGCAAACGTGGCACTGAGGCGTTCATGCAGCCGGGTGGCAAGCGCGATGCCGGCGAAGACGATCTAGCCGCGTTGGAGCGCGAGATCAGCGAAGAGCTGGGATGCCGAATGGTGCCGGGTTCTGCCCAAGCGCTCGGGCAGTTCAACAGCGTTGCCGCCAATGAGCCGGGCTGGCAGGTGCAGGCCAGCGTTTACGCGGTGAAGGTGGATGGCGCGATCGCGCCCCAGGCCGAGATCGCCGAAACGCTCTGGATTGATCCGGCCGCGCCTGAGGCGGTTATCCTTGCGCCATTGACGCGCGATCACCTCTTGCCACTCGCCTCTCACGGTTTCCCGCAATGACGGTTTCGGCGACCTCCCATCTCGACGGCACTATTGCCGACGGCATTCACCGCATGCAGGTGCGTGTCTATTACGAAGACACCGATTTCTCCGGCATCGTCTATCATGCCAATTATCTGCGTTTCATGGAGCGCGGGCGGACCAATTATCTGCGATTGCTCGGCGCCGACCAGCATGCGCTGTTCGCCGAAGCTGAGAGTGAGGCGCCGGGCTTCGCTTTCGTGGTGCGGGCGATGCAGCTCGATTTTCTCAAGCCGTCGCGCATGGACGATCTGCTCGACGTGCTGACCCGGCCGCTGGATGTGAAAGGCGCCTCGATCACGCTGCATCAGGAAGTCCGCCGCGGCGATGAGTTGCTGTTGGAAGCCAAGGTGAAGGTGGCCTTCGTGTCCGGTGGCCGCGCCAAACCGATTCCCAGGGCGTTGCGCATCGCCATGAAGGCCGATCAGATTTAGCAATCGCCCGATAGGCGAAACGGCGTCGACTCTGCGCAAGGTCCGGCTACACTCCCGGCACATCGCAAAGCCGAGGGTCCCATGTCGCGTCCACCGTTTCCGCCCTTCACCCGAGAGACCGCCGCCCAGAAGGCCCGCATGGCCGAAGACGCCTGGAATTCGCGCGATCCGGTGAAAGTGTCGCTCGCCTATACCGAGGATAGCGTCTGGCGCAATCGCGGCGAGTTCTTTCAGGGACGCCCGGCGATTGTCGAATTCCTCACCCGTAAATGGGCGAAAGAGCACGAATACCGGCTGATCAAGGATTTGTGGGCGTTCGACGGCAATCACATTGCCGTGCGCTTCCAGTATGAATGGCACGACGACGCCGGCAACTGGCATCGCTCCTATGGCAACGAGCAATGGGAGTTCGACGAGGCCGGTCTGATGCGTCGCCGCGAGGCGAGCATCAACGATGTGGCCATTGCCGAGAAGGATCGCCGCTTCCTGTGGCCGGCGCCGGGGCCGCGCCCCGCGGATGTGCCGGGTCTCGGCACCGACCCGTTCTGATCTCGTTCGGCAGGATTAGAGCGAGCCGCTATCGACCACGAATTCGACGCGCTCGGCGACGAAGCGTGAATGCGTGGCGCTCAGCGGCGTGCCGTCCGCATCCACGTCGATGGAATCGACGATCAGAATCGGACGCCCCAGCGCGACGCCAAGCCGTGTCGCATCAGTCGCATCGATGATTCCCGCGGTGACTTTCGTTGAGGCTCGGCGATAGTCCTTGATACCGTAATGCGCCAGCGCCTTGGTCATCGAGCGCACGCGCTCATAGATCTTGCCGAAATCCGGGAAGCGCTCGGCAGACAGCCAGTTGGTACCGATACAGATCGGTGTCTTGTCGGCGAGGCGTAGCGCCTCGATGCGGATCAACCGTGCACCGGTCTTGAGGCCAAGCTGCCGCGCCAGTTCACGTGTCGCGACGTCATCCCAGGCTCCGATCAGTTGCGCCTGTGGCTCGCGGCCGCCGGCGCCAGCGATTTCCGAGAAGCGCGTACGCGAGCGTAAGGGGTAGGCGAGTTTCGGCGCTTCCACATAAGTGCCGCTGCCGCGCTCGGCGCGCACGAGGCCGCGCTCGGCCAGCGTCGCCAGCGCGCGACGTACTGTATGTCGATTGACGCGGTAAAGCTCCGCCAGCTCCGTCTCGCCGGGCAATTTGTCGCCGGCCGGATAACGCCCGTCGGCGATGCCGCGCTCGATGCCGTCGGCAACGTGCCGCCAAAGTGCGACGCCTGTGGGCTTTTCCTGAATGGTCACAAAAGTCGGTCCCGGAATGATGTCGACCACGCATTAGCGAAAAATCGTGCCGCTGTCACGAAACGGTCATTGCCCCGGCCTATAAAGTTGTCTAGTAAATCATACAACTCGTTGCGGATCGCGGTGACCATGAGCACAGTTCCCTCGAATGACCAGCAGGCCCGGCGCCGTGAGGCGATGGGGGTGCTGGGGCACTCGCAGACGGCGGATATTGCCGGATATCTCGATGCGCTGGCCGTTCCGGCCCATGAACAATTGCGCCAGCCCGAAAATGGCCTGGTGATGCTGCGCGGCCGGATTGGCGGCGATGGCGCGCCGTTCAATCTCGGCGAGGCGACCGTGTCGCGCGCCGCCGTGCGGCTATCCAGCGGCGAGGTCGGTTTCGGCTACACGCTGGGCCGGGATAGCACGAAGGCACACCTGATCGCGCTGTGCGATGCGCTGATCCAGACCAGTGAATTTTCAGAAGCTGTCGAGACCAGGGTGCTGACGCCGCTGCGTGCGCGCGTCGTCGCCGCCGTCAGGCGCAAGGCCGCGGAGACGGCGGCAACCAAAGTCGATTTCTACACGCTCGTGCGCGGGGAGGGCTAATCATGACGACAGTTGCGGAAATGCCGGCCGGTTTCGCGGACAAGGTCCTTGCAGCGCAATCGACCTTCCGTTCGGTGATGGACGCGATGGCGCGTCCCGGCACCGTGCAGCGGATCCAGGCTGTTTCCGGCGTGCCTGCGCCAATGATGCGCGGGGCTGCGGCCATCGCGCTGACGCTGTTCGATCAGGATGCGCCGGTCTGGCTCGATGCCAAGCTGGCGGCGACGACGGATGTCGCCAAGTGGATCAAGTTTCACACCAGCGCGCCGGTCATCGCCGATCCCGCGGTGTGTGTCTTCGCCGTGGTGGCTGATGCTGCCGCGCTGCCGTCCTTCGAGCACTTTGCATTCGGCTCCGGCGAATATCCGGATCGCTCCACCACCATCATTCTGCAGGTCGCGAGCCTGACCGAAGGCCCGGCCTATGAGCTGCGTGGTCCCGGCATCGACGGTGCCATCATCCTGCACGCCGCGATCGGCGTGCCGGACCTGCTGGATCGTCTTGCGCTGAATGCCTCGCTGTTTCCCCGCGGCATCGATCTAGTGCTGGTGTCCGGCGAATCCATCGTCGCGCTGCCGCGCACTACGCGCCTTGTCGCGAAAGAGGGCTGAGCATGTATGTCGCCGTCAAGGGTGGTGAACGCGCCATCGAGAATGCGCATCGTCTGCTGGCCCACGAGCGCCGGGGTGATCGCGATGTACCGGAAGTATCGCTGGCACAGATTTCCAATCAGCTCGGTCTCGCTGTCGATCGCGTCATGACCGAAGGATCGCTGTATGACCGCGAGCTCGCGGCGCTGGCCATCAAGCAGGCGCGCGGCGACATGATCGAGGCGATCTTCCTGCTGCGCGCCTTCCGCGCGACGTTGCCGCGGTTCGGCTCGAGTGAGCCCGTCGATACCTCGCAGATGCAGGTGCGCCGCCGCGTCTCCTCGACCTTCAAGGACATGCCGGGCGGCCAGGTGCTCGGTCCGACCTTCGACTATACGCATCGTCTGCTCGATCCGGTGTTGACCGGAGAATCCTCGCCCGACCAGCCGGCTATGGCCGATGCAGAGCCGGGCGTGATGCCGCGCGTCACCGATATTCTTGGCCGCGATGGTCTGATCGAAGCGTCGCCGGCGGAAGACCCCGAGAAGCCGGTCGGCGACCTCACGCGCGACGCGCTGAGCTTCCCGGCAGAGCGCGATCTGCGCCTGCAGAATCTCGCGCGGGCCGATGAAGGGTTTCTTCTGTCTCTTGGCTATTCCTCGCAGCGCGGCTATGGCCGCAACCATCCTTTCGCCGGCGAAATCCGCCTCGGCGAGGTCGAGGTTGAATTCTTGGCCGAGGATGTCGGCTTCGCGGTGCCGCTCGGGTCGATCACGCTGACCGAGTGTCAGATGGTCAACCAGTTCAAGGGCTCGGATACCGAGGCGCCCTGCTTCACCCGCGGCTATGGCCTCGCTTTCGGTCAGAGCGAGCGCAAGGTGATGTCGATGGCACTGGTCGACCGCACGTTGCGCGCGCGCGAACTCGGCGAGGACATCAAGGCGCCGGCGCAGGACGAGGAATTCGTCATGTCGCATTCCGACAATGTGCAGGCGACCGGTTTCGTCGAGCATCTGAAGCTGCCGCATTATGTCGACTTCCAATCCGAACTCGGCCTGCTCCGCAAGCTGCGCAAGGAATTCGCCGACGCCAACGAGACGCCAGTTGCTCTTCAGGAGGCCGCGGAATGAACGCGCCGACATATAACTTCGCCTATCTGGACGAGCAGACCAAGCGGATGATCCGCCGCGCCATTCTCAAGGCCATCGCGATCCCCGGCTATCAGGTACCGTTCGCCAGCCGCGAAATGCCGATGCCTTATGGCTGGGGCACCGGCGGCGTGCAGGTGACGGCGGCGATCCTCGGCCCCGTCGACAAGCTGAAGGTGATCGACCAGGGCTCGGATGATACGACCAACGCGATCTCGATCCGCAAGTTCTTCGAAAAGACCGCAGGCGTTGCGGTGACCACGAGCACGAGCGATGCCACGGTGATCCAGACCCGGCATCGCATTCCCGAAGCGACACTGCAGGCGCATCAGGTGCTGGTCTATCAGGTGCCGATCCCGGAGCCGCTGCGCTTCCTCGAGCCGCGCGAGACCGAAACGCGCCGCATGCATGCGCTCGGTGAATATGGGCTGATCCATGTGAAGCTCTATGAAGACATTGCGCGCTTCGGCCACATCGCAACGGCCTATGCCTATCCGGTCAAGGTCAATGCGCGCTACGTGATGGACCCGTCGCCGACGCCGAAATTCGACAATCCGAAGATGGACAACTGCGCTGCACTCCAGCTGTTCGGCGCCGGCCGCGAGAAGCGGATCTATGCGATCCCGCCTTATACGTCGGTGGTGTCGCTGGATTTCGAAGACCATCCATTCGAGCCTTACAAGCACAAGGCGTGCTGCGCGCTATGCAACGCCGAGGACAGCTATCTCGACGAGATCGTCACCGACAACATGGGCAGCCGGATGTTCGTGTGCTCCGACACCGACTACTGCGAAACGCGGCAATCACAGGGACACCGCGGCAGCGAGAATGCTGCGCCCTATGCGGAGAGCGCAAATGCTTGATGTGACGGCGAATTCAACTCACCGCGCCGCGCCCGTGCCTGCCAGCGACGAGCCGTTGCTTGTTGCGGCAAACCTGGGGAAATCTTATGGCCGTCTTGCGGCATGTCGCGACGTGTCGTTCGAACTCTATTCCGGCGAAGTGCTGGCCATTGTCGGCGAGTCCGGCTCCGGAAAATCGACGCTGCTGCAGATTCTCTCCGGCCAGTTGGCGTCGACCACCGGCAGCGTCTCTTACCGAATGCGCGATGGCGTGACCCGAGACCTCGCTACCATGGGCGAGGCCGAGCGGCGCTTCCTGTTCCGTACCGACTGGGGCTTCGTGCATCAGGATCCCGCGATGGGTCTGCGCATGGCGGTCTCGGCCGGCGCCAATGTCGGCGAGCGGTTGATGGCTGTCGGTCATAACCACTATGGCAAGATTCGTGACACCGCGATGTCCTGGCTCGAGCGCGTCGAGATTTCGCCTGAGCGTATCGACGATGCGCCGCGGACCTATTCCGGCGGCATGCGGCAGCGGCTGCAGATTGCGCGCAATCTCGTCACTGAACCGCGGCTCGTCTTCATGGACGAACCGACTGGTGGCCTGGACGTGTCGGTGCAGGCACGCTTGCTGGATATGATGCGCACGCTGGTCAGCGAGTTAGGTCTCTCGGCCATCGTCGTGACGCATGATCTCGCGGTAGCGCGATTGCTGTCGCATCGTGTGATGGTGATGCAGGGCGGGCGTGTGATCGAGACGGGCCTGACCGATCAGGTGCTCGACGATCCCCGCGAGCCCTATACGCAACTGCTCGTTTCCTCGATCCTGCCGGCGTGAGGTCAATATGATTCCCATGATCGATATCCGCAACGCCGAGAAGACCTTCATCATGCATTTGCAGGACGACATCCGCCTCCCTGTCGTGCGCAACGTCTCGTTTCACGTAGCACCTGGCGAATGTGTGGTGCTGTCTGGCCCATCGGGTGCGGGCAAATCCTCGATCCTGAAGATGATTTTCGGCAATTACCGTTGCGATGGCGGCACCATCGGTGTGCGTCACAACGGCGACATCGTCGATATCGCGACCGCGGAGCCACGGCAGGTGCTGAATGTGCGTCGCGACACAATCGGTTATGTCAGCCAGTTCCTGCGCGCGGTGCCGCGCGTCGCGGCGATCGACGTTGTCGCCGAGCCGTTGCTCGCTGCTGGTGTGACGCGCGAGGAAGCGCAGGCGCGCGCGGGCGTGTTGCTCCGTCGCCTCAATATCCCCGAGCGGCTGTGGAGGCTGCCGCCCTCGACCTTTTCCGGCGGCGAGCAGCAGCGCGTCAATATCGCGCGCGGCTTTATCTCCGATCTACCGATCCTGTTGCTGGATGAACCGACTGCGTCGCTCGATGCCGCCAATCGCGCGGTGGTGGTCGAACTGGTCGCCGAGAAAAAACGGGCCGGTGTTGCCATGGTTGCCATTGTGCATGACGACGAAGTGCGGCACCTGATTGCCGACCGGCTGGTGGACGTCGCATCATTCGCCGCCGCTGCTGCTTGAGAAAGAGAACCATGACTGCATCATCGACCGAAACCGTCATCGGCAACGCCAGGATCGTTCTTGCCGACCGCGTCATCGACAAAGGCTGGATTGCCTTTGTTGACGGTCGCATCGCTGAATTTGGCGAGGGCGATGCGCCGCGCGGCAGCGAGGATATGCGCGGCGATCTGGTCATGCCGGGTCTCGTCGAATTGCACACCGACCATCTCGAAGCGCATTTCATGCCGCGGCCGAAGGTATTCTGGGATCCGATCGCCGCGGTGGTCTCCTATGATGGTCAGCTTGCCACCTCCGGCATTACCACGGTGCTCGACTCGGTGCGGGTCGGATGCGAGGATTCGAGCCAGGGGATCGACAGCTATGCCGGCGTGCTGGTGGATTCCATTGCCTCTGCCGGGGAAGCCAGCCTCTTGCGGGTGGATCATTTCCTGCATCTGCGCTGCGAGATTCCGATGCCGACCGTGGTCGAGGAAGCGAAGGCGCTCCTGGAGAAGCCGAACGTCCGGCTGATGTCGCTGATGGACCACACGCCCGGCCAGCGCCAGTTCCGCGATGAGGAGAAGCTGCGCACCTATTATCGCGGCAAGGGCGGCAAGTCCGATGCCGAGCTCGATGTGATGTTCGCGCAGCGCCTAGCCTGTCAGCAGCAATATGCGGCCGGCAATATGCGCGCGATCGTGGCACTGGCCCACGAGCGAAATATTCCATTGGCGAGCCATGACGACACAACGGAAGACAATGTGACCGAAGCCGTGGGAGACAAGGTCTCGGTGGCGGAATTCCCGACCACGCTGGAGGCTGCACAGGGCCTGCACAGAGCCGGTGTCGGCATCCTGATGGGGGCGCCGAATGTCGTTCGCAATGGTTCACATTCCGGCAATATCGCGGCGATCGATCTCGCACGTGAAGGCATGCTGGATATCCTGTCATCGGACTATGTGCCGTCGAGCCTTCTGATGGGCGCCTTGCAGCTCGCGACGAAAGTGCCATCGATCGATCTCGCCAGTGCAATCCGCACGGTGACCAAACGGCCCGCGGAAGCCGTTGGCCTCATGGACCGCGGCGAGATCGCGGTCGGCAAGCGCGCCGATGTGATCCGCGTTCACGTGGCGCACGATGTGCCGGTGGTGCGCAGCGTCTGGCGCGAAGGACATCGCGTGGCATGACCGACACCGCGGCGATGTCCGGAGCGCAGGCAGGCCGGATCGGCCCTGGCCGATTGGTGCTGGTGGTCGGCCCATCCGGTGCCGGCAAGGATACGCTGATCGGTCTGGCGCAGGCGGCCTGCGCGGATGACGATAATGTGGTGTTCACGCGCCGCGTGGTCACGCGCGAGGCGTCGGAATTCGAGAATAATACGCAGGTCACGCCGGAGGTGTTCCGTCAGGCACAAGCCAGCGGCGCCTTCGCCGTCCACTGGGAAGCGCATGGTCTTTGTTACGCGCTTCCGCGCTCGATCGATGATGCGCTTCGCGCCGGCCGGAATGTCGTTGCCAATATCTCACGGACGGTTATCCCGGCACTACGTGCCGCCTATGAAGATGTCGTCGTTGTGTCGATCACGGCGCCGCCGGAAGTGCGTGCGGCGCGCCTTGCGGCGCGGGGACGCTCAAGCGATGGGCCGATCGGCGATCGGCTCAAGCGCAGCGTCGAGACATCAGGTGCCGACGTCACGATCAACAATATCGGTGTCGCGGAAGATCATGCGGATGACCTGATACGCGTCATCAGGGGTCAATAGATACGGGTGGGGGAGTGTGGCCATGTCGGTGATCGAAACCATCCAGCAGCTCGAAGCGATCTACGGCCGGTTCGATGACATCGGCGAGGCCTCCACTGCCAAGGTTGCGGATCGCGTGACGGCGCAATATCGCCGGCTGATCGAGGTGTCGCCCTTCGTCGCTCTGGCGACATCGGGACCCGAGGGGCTCGACTGTTCGCCGCGCGGCGACCTGCCGGGCTTCGTCCGTATCCATGACGAGAAGACACTCATGATGCCGGATCGCCGCGGCAACAACCGCGTCGATAGCCTGCGCAACATTGTGCGAGACCCGCGGATCGCGCTGCTGTTCCTGATCCCGGGCTCCGGCACGACGCTGCGTATCAACGGCGAGGCCCATCTGTCGGCCGATCCTGCGCTGCTGGCCTCTTTCGCTGTCGCGGAGAAGGCGCCGCGGACAGTCATCGTGATGACGGTCGGGGAGATCTATTTCCAGTGCGCCCGGGCCATTGTCCGTTCGCACCTCTGGGACCCGGACAAGCGCATCGATCCCGGGACCTTGCCGACACCTGGCGAGATCCTGGCCGAGATGAGCGAGCGCCGGGTCGGGGGCATCGACTATGATCGCGCCTGGCCGGAAAGGGCGCGTCAGACCATGTGGTGAGGGCGCCAATCCGGGGGTGATTTCGGCGGTGCGTTTCCGGCGCCTGCGGCGAATCCGTAGGCCCCTTGTTTCAAGTATTTTGCGCTTGCGAGGGTCCCGAAACCCTGCCGTACAAGTCGAATCGGGGTCTGGTGGTCAAAAAACACCATTTTTCCCGGCAAAATCTGTGAAAATTTCATTGAGCACGGGTTTTTTCCCGTGATTCCTCATAGTGTCTGTCTCACCGAATCACGGCAAACCAAAAGGTGCAAAATGGCAGACCAAATGACGAAGTCGCAGCTCATCGAGAAAATCGCTGAGACCACTGAGCTCTCGAAAAAGGACGTCAAGGGCGTTATCGAGACCATGGCGACCCTCGGCTACAAAGAGCTGAAGAAGAGCGGCGTGTTCCTCGTTCCCGGCTTCGCCAAGTTCGTCGTCATCAAGAAGCCCGCCACCAAGGCACGCAAGGGCACCAACCCCTTCACCGGCGAAGCAATGACCTTCAAGGCCAAGCCGGCCCGCAAGATCGTGCGCGCTCGCCCGGTCAAGGCTGCGAAGGACGCGGTCTAAGCGGACCTCCGGCGCGGTCGCCCACGAGGCGACCGCAGCCGACCTGAATTGAGAACGGCGCGGCATTCCCAGGGGATGCCGCGCCGGTTTCGTTTGGAGGAGTGCCTTACCTCTCCCTTGCGGGGAGAGGTCGACTGCAAACGCGCGAAGCGCGTGGAAGTCGGGTGAGGGGGCTCTCCATTCGCTCTGCGCCTGCGGAGGCTCCCCCTCATCCGTCGTCGCTTCGCGGCGCCCACCTTCTCCCCGCAGGCGGGGAGAAGGCAGTCAGCGCGGCTCTACTCGTTCAGCCGCTTCTTGTAGGCGACGGAGTCCATATCCCGGATATCGACGCTGAGGCTCTTCGTCTGCGGCAGCAGCCTGACCATCGCGGCACGTAGCGCTTCGCTCACCGCCACTTTCTGCGCGGATGAGCGACCTTCGAGCATCGACACCGTGAGGTGGCAGAAGCCGTCGCGCTCCCTGGCAAGCAGGTAATCCGCATAGGCCATCGCGCGGACCTTGATGTCCGCCGCCTGCATCACGCCGGTGGCGGCGGCTGCGTCATGCAGGGCCTGCATCAGGCTGGTGGCGTCGAACAGGCCACCATGACCGTCGGTGGAGTATTCGATGACGAGATGAGGCATGAGACGACAATTCCTGGTGCGTGTTCAATCTCGGACGTCATGGTGAGGAGGCGCCAAGTGGCCGCTCCTCTGGATGAGGGGAGAGCATTCAAAGCAGCAGCGGCTTCACGGAGTTGGCGGCATCGCGCAGCAGCGGCAGGAAGCGATCGATCATCTCGCCGGTGGAGACGCGGTCGACATGGGCGCCCATATTGATGGCGGCGACGATGGCGCCATCGTAGCGCCGCACCGGCACTGAGATCGAGCGGAAGCCCGGCTCGGCCTCGCGATCGACCAGCGAATAGCCTTTCTCGCGGTCGGTGATGATGGTGGCCTTCAGCAGTTCCTTGTCGGTTACCGTGAAGGGCGTCATCGCCACGAGGTCCATGGCATCCAGCGCGGCGGTGAGGTCGTCGTTGGAATACTTGCCCAACATCGCGCGGCCCACCGACGAGCAGAAGGCCGGCAGCCGGTAGCCGAGATCGATGCCGGCGGAAAACACCCGCGCCGGGCTGGCGCGGGCGACGAAGATCACCTCATGGCCCTCGAGCACCGCGAGCGACGAAATCTCCTGCGCAGCGCTGGAGATGCTGTCGAGCACGGGCTGCAGGATGGTGACGACCTGATTGGAGGTCATATAGGAGCCGGCCAGCGCCAGGACGCGCGGGGACAGCGCGAACAGCTTGCCGTCGCTGGTCACATAACCCTTGCGCTCCAGCGTGAACAGGATGCGCCGGGCAGTGGCGCGCGGCAGCTCGGCGGCCTTGGCGACATCGCTCAGCGTCATCGGGCGCGAATGTGCGCCGAACAATTCGAACACCCGCAAGCCTCGATCGAGGCTCTCGATGAAGTCGGTATTGCCGCGTTCGTCGTCGGGACGCTTGATCTTGGGCATGAGCCGTGGGTCCGCCCTATTTGCCGGCTTCGAATTTTTTCAGATCGAATGACAGGTCGGCGGCCTGTTCCGGCGTCGGCGACAGCGCCGCGGTGATCAGGCGGCGTGCGATCATCTGGTCGCCCGGCCGGTTGATACTGTCGACGGCGGTGAGCTTGCCTTCGCGATAGTAGAAGACCGAGAACTTGCCGTCGTCCATCGAACCGCGGATCACTGCGCTGTCGGTCGGCGCAGAGAGACCGACGATCTGCAGCTTGGCGTCATATTGATCCGACCAGAAACGCGGCACCGCATCATAGGCTTCCGGCTTGCCGGCGATCATTGCGCCCGCGGCCTTGCCCTGATCGGTGGCGTTCTGCACGGCTTCGAGGCGCACGCGGCGGCCCGCGAATGAGTTGTAGTGATTGCTGACGTCGCCGGCAGCATAGACGTTCGGCGCGCTGCTCAAGCCATGCTCGTCCACATCGATGCCATTGGTACAGACGATGCCCGCCTCGGCTGCCAACTCATCATTGGCGATGCCGCCGATGCCGGCGACAATGAGATCAGCCCGCACCCGCAGCCCGCTGGAGCAGACGACCTCATGCACCGCATTGTTGCCTTCGATGGCGACGACGGATTCGTTGAAGCGGATGTCGAGGCCGTGGGAGCGATGGGCGTCGAGCAGGAATTGCGAAATCAGCGGCGACACCGCGCGCTCCAGGAGGCGCGACTGCGCCTCGATCAGCGTCACCTTCTTGCCGGCCTTGGCGGCGGTCGACGCTACTTCGAGGCCGATGAAGCCGCCGCCGACGATAACGACATCATTGGCCGCTTCGAGTCGCGGCTTCAGGTGCTGTGCGTCATCGAGGGTGCGTAGATAGACGATGCCGTCGCGCTCATGGCCGGGCACGCCGAGGCGCCGTGCGCGCGAGCCGGTGGCGATGACGAGTTGGTCGAAGGGCAGGCTGTCGCCGCCTTCCAGTGCGATCCGGCCGGCGGCGCGGTCGAGCCCGACGGCGCGATGACCCAGCACCAGGTCGATGCCCTGGGTCTTGAAATAGTCTTCGCCGCGGAGGAAAAGGCTGTTATGCGCGACGTCGCCGGAGAGAAACGCCTTCGACAATGGCGGGCGCTGATAGGGCAGATGGATTTCATCGGCGACGATGCGGATCGGCGCCTGATAGCCCTTCTCGCGCGCGCTGATGCCCGCCTGGACGCCTGCATAAGAGGCGCCGACAATCACGAGGCCGCTCACGAGCGCGCTCCCTGGGTTCGATCCGCACACGAATTCAAAGTGTTCGACATCATCAGCTCCTGAATTGCGTCCGTATATTGAACAAGTGTTCGTTCTGCGCAAGGCGATGCTTTGGGCGTGAATTGCTGCACTTGCTCAATAACGCATCAGTTCATGCTGTAAAATTCTGCTTGCCTGGAATTCGTCTAACGATAATATTCGCACATTAGTTCGTCTATTGAACATTGTTGATGGGGCGGCGAGATGCATCTGGGTGGGAAATTTCTGATTGCGGGAGTAATTGCGATTGGTGCCGCCGTCCTGCCGGCTGTGGCGCAGCAATCAGACCCGAACGCGCCCCAGATCGTCCTGACGGGCGGCAAGATCCTCACCCTCGACGGCCAATCGACGATCGTGCAAGCGCTGGCCATCCGCGACGGCAAGATCCTCGCGGTCGGCAGCGACGCCGCGATCAAGCCGCTGGCGGGTCCGCAGACCAGGGTCATCGACCTCGCCGGCAAGTCGGTCGTCCCCGGCCTGATCGACACCCACGCGCATTTCAGAGCGGCGGGGCTCGGCGACTATGTGGTCAATCTCGGCGGCGCCAGGGACGTGGCCGGCGCGCTCGATCTCATTCGGGCGTTTGTTGCGAAGAAGCAGCCCGGCGCGTGGATCACGACCGGCGGCTGGCATCCGCCGTCGCAGCTGGCGGAAAAGCGCTACCTGACCCGCCAGGAGCTCGACAGCGTGTCCCCCAACAATCCGGTCTATCTGCGGACCGTCGGTCACTTTGCGATGGCCAATTCGCTGGCCTTGCAGAAGGCGGGCATCAGCAAGAATACGCCGGATCCAGCCGGCGGCGCGTTCGAGCGGGACGCGAGCGGCGACATCAATGGCGTGCTCGTCGAGACGGCGATCCCGCTGGTCGAGAACATCGTGCCGCCCTTCACCGAAGACGAGGAACTGCGGCAATATCGTCTCGCCGAGGCGGCGCTCAACCGCCTCGGTATCACCAGCGTCGTCGAGGGCGCGACAAGCGCGCGTGACACGCAGATCCTGCAGAAGCTCGCTTTGGCAGGCGATGCGACGGTGCGGGTCGGAACCATGTTTCGACCGGAGCCGCCCGCGGACTCTGCCGGGTGGGACGCCATCATGAGCGGCAACGGCGCGACCTCGGGTTTCGGCGACGATTGGTTGAAGCTCGGCGGCATCAAGATCTTCTACGACGGCGGCATGACCCTGAAGACGGCCATGATGCGCGACGCCTATCCGGACTCGCATGACGATTATCATGGGGTCGCGCAGGTCACGCCCGAGCGGCTGAAGCAGCTGGTGTCGATCGCCAACCTTCGTGGCTGGCGGGTCGGCGTACATGTCGTGGGCGACCTCGGCGTCGATCACGTGCTGGATGCGTTCGAAGCCGCCGACAAGGAAAAGTCGATCAAGGACCGCCGCTTCGTTTTGATCCATGCCAGCCTGATCCGCCCCGAACAGATGGAGCGGGCGCGCCGCCTCGGGGCGCGGATCGATTTCCAGAACGCCTTCATGTGGGACAAGGCGGCGACGGTCGCGCGTTTCCTCGGCAGGCCGACAGCGGATCGTGCGGTGCCGACTCGCACCCTGATCGAGAAAATGGGACTGGAGAATCTCGGCGCCGGCACCGATTTCCCGGTCAACCCGCTAAACCCGTTCCTCACGATGTATATTATGGTGACGCGGAAGGACCCGGCCGGCCAGGTCTATGGCGCGTCCGAAGCGATCGGGCGCGAACAGGCGCTTCGCCTCTATACCAGTGCAGCATCGCGCTACATGTTTGAGGAGGCGCGGAAGGGGACGCTGGAGGCCGGCAAGCTGGCCGATCTCGTGGTTCTCTCCGCCGACTTCATGACGGTGCCGGACGACCAGATCAAGGACATCACCGCCGATATGACGATGGTCGGCGGCAAGATTGTATTCCAGCGTTAAGCGGCGCATCGCCAGAGTTATAAAAGGACATTTTGCCATGATGAGCCAAGAGCAGAACGATCTGATCACCCGCATCGGCCCCAAGGCGCCCGCGGGCAAGCTGATGCGCCAATACTGGCAGCCGGCGGCGCTGGTCGATGAGCTCGAAGGGGATCGTCCGATCCGTCCGGTCAAATTGCTGGGCGAGAATTTCGTGCTGTTCCGCGACGAGCAGGGCCGTTACGGCCTGCTCGATCGCGACTGTCCGCATCGCGGTGCTGACCTCGCTTTCGGCCGTCTCGAAGGCGGCGGCGTGCGTTGCGCATTTCATGGCTGGCTGTTCGACGTCGAGGGCAAGTGCCTGGAGACCCCGGCCGAGCCGAAGACCTCGAAACTCTGCGCCGGCATCAAGCAGCGCGCTTATCCGGTGGTCGAGAAGGGCGGCATCCTCTGGGCTTATCTGGGCGAAGGCGAGCCGCCGGCATTTCCGGAGCTCGACTGTTTCGCCGCACCCGGCCAGTACACCTTCGCCTTCAAGGGCCTGTTCGAATGCAACTGGTTGCAGGCGCTGGAAGTCGGCATCGATCCTGCCCATGCCTCGTTCCTGCATCGCTTCTTCGAAGACGAGGACGTCAAGGCGTCCTACGGCAAGCAATTCCGCGGCGCGTCCGCTGGCACTGAGCTGCCGATGACCAAGATCCTGCGCGAATATGATCGCCCGATCATCAATGTGGAGTCGACCGAATACGGTCTGCGCCTGATCGCGCTGCGCGAGCTCGACGACGAGCGCACCCATGTCCGCGTCACCAACCAGCTGTTCCCGCATGGTTTTGTCATTCCCATGAGCACGGAAATGACCATCACCCAGTGGCATGTGCCGGTCGATGACGAGAACTGCTACTGGTACGCGATCTTCACCAGCTACACCCAGCCGGTCGACAAGAAGAAGATGACCGACCAGCGGCTCGAACTTTACGAGCTGCCGAACTATACGTCGCGCAAGAACAAGACCAACGATTACGGTTTCAATCCGCACGAGCAGAAGCACGAGACCTATACCGGCATGGGCGCCGACATCAATGTCCACGACCAGTGGGCGGTGGAGTCGATGGGCAAGATCCAGGATCGCACCCGCGAGCATCTCGGCTCCAGCGACAAGGCGATCATCGCCTATCGCAAGCTGTTGCGTGCGGAGATCGAGAAGGTCGCTGGTGGTCAAAAGCCGATGATGTCCCTCGATGCGGACACCGCGCGCAGCATCCAGGGTCCGGGCACCATGGACGGCATCGGGCCGACCAAGGGCTGGGAAACCTACTGGATGGAAGTCGACGTGGCCCGTCGCCGCGGTGCGCCGTGGATGGCGGCGGCGCCAGCGGACCAGACCGAGCCTGGATCCAATGTCATCCACCTGCCGGCGGCAGAGTGAAAATCGATCAGAACAGCCGCGGGAGAGTGCGTTGAGTTTCGTTGAACGTCACGGTTTGTGGTCCGCGGAGCAGAAGGAAGCAGCCGTCCGGCTGCGCAGCATGGTCGAAGAGCATAAGCTCGAAGTGATCCGGCTGTCGTTTCCGGATCAGCACGGCATCCTGCGCGGCAAGACGCTGATCGCCAGCGAGGCGTTGCGTTGTCTCGAAAGCGGTTGCTCCATCACCACGACGATGTTCGCCAAGGACACCTCGCACAAGACGGTGTTTCCGGTGTTCACCGCCGGGGGCGGCTTCGGCATTCCCGAAATGCAGGGCGCGGCCGACGTCTTGATGATCCCCGATCCCAGCACGTTTCGGATTCTGCCCTGGGCGCCTGAGACCGGCTGGGTGTTGTGCGACGTGCATTTTTCCGACGGCCGTCCCGTGCCGTTCGCGACGCGCAACCTCTACAAGAAGGTGCTCGGCGATCTCGGCAATCGCGGCTACGATTTCGTCGCCGGTCTCGAAGTCGAGTTTCATATCTTCAATGTCGAGAACAACCGGATGAAGCCGGAAGATGCCGGCCAACCCGGTAATCCGCCGGAGGTCAGTCTGCTCTCGCACGGCTACAACTACCTCACCGAGCAGCGTTACGATCAGATGGAGCCGGTGCTCGAAATCATCCGGCGTGATGTGATTGCGCTTGGTCTTCCATTGCGTTCGGTGGAAGTCGAATACGGCCCGAGCCAGTGCGAATTCACTTTTGCGCCGACGGTGGGGCTGACGCCAGCCGACAGCATGGTGCTGTTCCGCAGCGCCGTGAAGCAGATCGCCCACCGCCACGGCTATCACGCGACGTTCATGTGCCGGCCGAAGATCCCGAATGTCGTGTCATCGGGCTGGCATCTGCATCAATCGATCGTGTCGCGGGCCACCGGCGCAAATGCGTTCATGCCGACCGAGGGCACGCAGCCGCTGTCATCGTTCGGGCAAGGCTATCTCGCGGGGCTTCTTGCGCATGCGCGCGCCGCAACGGTCTTCACGACGCCGACGATCAACGGTTACAAGCGCTATCGCTCCTATTCGCTGGCGCCGGATCGTGCAATCTGGGGCCGCGACAATCGCGGCGCGATGCTGCGTGTGCTCGGCGGCTTGAATGATTCCGCGACGCGCATCGAAAACCGCGTCGGCGAGCCTGCGGCCAATCCCTATCTCTATATGTCGTCGCAGATTCTCTCGGGTCTCGACGGCGTCGATCGCAAGCTCGATCCAGGCCCGTCGGCCGACACGCCCTACGAGACCAACGCAGATCTGTTGCCGAAGTCGCTGCGCGAGGCGACCTTTGCGCTCAAGGAGGATCCGTTCTTCCGCGAGAAGATGGGCGCGACGATGGTCGACTATTACACCCACATCAAGAATGCCGAGATCGATCGCTTCCAGGCGGAAGTCTCCGACTGGGAGCAGCGCGAATATTTCGAGATGTTCTGAGGCGTCATTTTGGCGCGCTGACGCCGGATCGAACGGGCCATCTCGGCACGTTTATTGAATACAGGTTTGCCAATAGTTTTCTTAACTTTCCAACGGGGACAACCGCAATGAACAGACGCAGCCACTCCATTCTTGCACTGGCCATTCTCGGCCTGATGACCGGCACGGCCTCTGCCGACACCATCAAGGTCGGCGTGATCGGCACCATGTCGGGCCCTTACGCGCTGTTTGGCAAGAACTTCAAGATGGGCATCGATGCCTGGGTCGCCGAGCATGGCACCAAAGCAGGCAAGCATGACGTCGAATTCATCTATCGCGATGAAGAGAGCCCGAACCCCGCCAAGTCAAAGGCGCTGGCGCAGGAGCTGCTGGTCAAGGACAAGGTGCAATATCTCGCTGGCGTCTATTTCACGCCGAACGCGATGGCCATCGCGCCGTTGCTGGAAGAATCCAAGACGCCGCTGATCGTGATGAATGCGGCGACCTCGTCGATTGTCGAGAAGAGCCCCTATATCGTCCGTACCTCCTTCACGATGTGGCAGAACACGGTGCCTGCCGCGAAAATTGCGTTCAAGAACGGTGCCAAGAAGGTGGCCATCGCGGTCAGCGATTACGGTCCGGGTGTCGATGCCGAAGCGGCATTCAAGAAGACGTTCGAAGGCGAGGGCGGCGCGGTGGTCGAAGCGATCCGCATTCCGCTCGCCACCACCGACTTCAGCCCGATCATGCAGCGCATCAAGGATTCCGGCGCGGACACCATCTTCACCTTCCTGCCATCCGGGCCGCCGACGCTGGGCTTCGTCAAGGCCTATATCGACAACGGATTGAAGGCCGGCGGTGTCAAGCTGATGTCGACCGGTGACGTCGTCACCGAACCCGATCTGCCGAATATCGGCGATGCCGGCATCGGTATCCTCTCGACCTATCACTATTCGGTGTCGCACGACTCCAAGGAAAACGCGGCCTTCCTTGCCACCATCAAGAAGGGCGGCGGCAATCTCGACGAAGTCACCATGACATCGGTCGCTGCCTATGACGGCGCGCGCCTGATCTACAAGATGATCGAGGCCACCGACGGCAAGCGCGATCCCGCCAAGGCAGTTGATGCCGTCAAGGACATGAAGTGGGTCAGCCCACGCGGTCCGGTGTCGATCGATCCGACGACGCGTCACATTCGCCAGAACGTCTATCTGCGTAGCGTGGAGAAGGTGGACGGCAAGCTGATCAACAAGGAAAGCCAGACCTTCGCCGATCAGCCGGACTGGGCGTTGAGCACGAAGTAATACTATTGTCATTCCGGGGCGTGCGCAGCGCAACCTGCGCGCGACCCCGGAATCCCGAGATGAGATGAACACGTCGAGATTCCGGGTGTCTGCCCTGTCGTCGGCTTCGCCGACTTCAGGACGTCCCGGAATGACATCGACGGGATGCGCGATATGAGATTTTCTTTCTGATGACCAAGTCCGCGCACACCGTTCGACTGATCAACGCCCGCATCTATCGTTCTGCCTGGGATGAAGCTCCCGCGGACAGCATCGTCGTTAGCGATGGCAAGGTGGTCTGGATCGGCGCCGCGGATGTTGCGCCATCCGCCGATGAGACGATCGATCTCGCGGGTGCCACCGTCATTCCCGGCCTTACCGACGCGCATATCCATCTGTTTGCCATCGCTCATGCGCGACTGCAGGTGCCGGTGACGCCGCGCGATGCACCAACGATATCTGCCGTGCTTGATCTGCTGGTTGCACGCGCAGGCGCCATTCCGTCAGACAAATGGGTTTACGGTGCTGGCCTCGATGAGAACGGTCTGACCGAACACCGGCTGCCGGCACGTGCCGAGATCGATGCCGTCATTCCCGATCATCCGGTGCTGATCCGCCGCTTCTGCGGTCATGTCGCCGTCGTCAACAGTGCCGCGCTGCGACTGCTGGGCATCGACGATGCTATCGCCGATCCGGAAGGCGGCACGTTCGGGCGCTCCGAGGACGGCCGACTGGACGGCAGCGCCAAAGAAAGCGCGGCCGAACTGATTTTCCGTGCCGCGCCGCCGATGGATCGCAATGAGCTCACTGCGGCTCTGCGCGCGACAATTGCCGACAGCGCCAGGCTCGGTCTTGTCGCTGCCGTGGAAGCCGCGGTTGGATTCACCGTCGGTTTCGATGACGAATTCGCCATCTGGAACGAGATCCGCGCAAATGGCGATGTGCTGCCAATGCGGCTCGGCTTCATGAACCAGCTCGACCCGGCTGAAGCGGCGGCACGTGGGTTGATGCCAACGCAAGACGCCGACTGGCAGTCCATGACGCTGAAATATTTCGCCGATGGCATCGTCGGTGCGCGAACGTCGGCGGTCAGCGAGGATTTCTTCGATACGCCATCCCGCGGCATGTTCATGCGCGATGAAACCGAGCTGCAGCGCGTGATCGCCGAGGCCCATGCGGACGGCTGGCAGGTTGCCGTTCATTGTACCGGCGATCGCGGCATCGACTGCATCATCGAAGCCTATGAGAAGGCGCAGGCGGCGCATCCCCGCGCCGATGCCCGGCATCGCATCGAGCATTACTTCGTGCCGCCCGCTGGTGGACTGGCACGGATGAAGGCATTGGGCGCGCTTGTCGTCACCCAGCCGAGTTTCCTCACCCGGATGCGGCGCTCGATTGCCGGCGCTTTCGGTCCGCGCGCCGACCGTTGCTATCCCGGCCGCTCGGTGATCGACGCGGGTGTTGCCTACATCGCCAGCTCGGATGCGCCGACCGGGTCGTGGTCTCCGTGGGATGGCATCGCCGATGCGGTGAGCCGCGCCTCGGACAGCGGTGCGCCGATCGGGCAGGGTGAAGCCATCAGCGTCCGCGAAGCCATTCACAGCTATACGGTCGGTGGCGCCACCGCGATGAAGCAGGACAACTGGCGCGGCACGCTGATGCCGGGCATGGCGGCCGATCTGATCGCCCTTGATCGCGATCCCTTCGCCGCCGAGCGCCTCCCTCTGAAAGAGACGCAGGTGCTGCTTACCATGGTGCGTGGCGCGGTCGTCCATGACGCCTTGCCGCAGTCGCCGGAATGGCGTTCGGTCGCTGCTTCGGTATAGGATCAATCATGCGCACCATCTTCAGCATCATGACCGACGCCGTCGCCTATGGCATGGTGCTGTTCATCATTTCCATCGGCCTGTCCATCATGATGGGGCTGATGCGCGTCGTGAACCTCGCCCATGGCGCTTTCGCCATGATTGGCGGTTATCTGGCCTCCTATGCGATCCGCGACCTGCATGTGCATTACAGCGTCGCGATACTGATGGCAGTGATCGGCACCATCGTCGTTTCGATTCCGTTCGAGATTCTGCTGTACCGCCGGATCTACCGGAAGTCCGATCCGCTGATTCAGGTGCTGATGACCATCGGCATCACGTTTTTCATCATTGGCATCGTCAACTTCATCTTCGGCCCGTCGCTGAAATCGATTCCGCTGCCACAGACCCTCAGCGGCCCGCTCGATATCGGCTTCCGGATGCTGCCGACCCATCGCATCTTTGTCATCGCCTGCGGCGTGATTACGGCGCTGGCGTTGTGGTTGTTGATCGAGAAGACGGAATTCGGAATCAAGCTGCGTGCCTCGGTCGATCACAGCGGTATGGCGGACGCCTTGGGCATCCGCACCGAAATCATCTATGCGCTGACCTTCGCGCTGGCGATCGGGCTCGGTGCATTCGGTGGCGTGGTCGGCGCGGAGATCTTGCCGATCGAACCGTTCTATGCGCTGCGCTATATGGTGACGTTCCTGGTCGTCGTCTCTGTCGGCGGCGCAGGCTCGATCCTTGGTGCTCTGTCGGCCTCGCTGCTGCTCGGCCTCGCCGACACCACCGGGAAATATCTTGCGCCGGAGTTCGGCGACTTCTTCTTCTATCTGTCGGTGATCTTCATCGTGTTCCTGTTTCCGCATGGCCTGTTCGGCAGGTCGCACGCATGAGCGAGATCGTCGTGACTCACGTTCCGCACAAGCGCAACATTCCCTTCGGTCAGGAAGCGGCAGGTGCGCTGAGCATCATCGCGCTCGGTGCCATCGGCTACTTTCTGTATCCGGACGATCTGGCGTTCCTGACGCGGCTGATCGGCATCGCATTCCTGGTGCTGTCGCTCGATCTGGTCACCGGCTATTGCGGCGTCGCCACCCTCGGCCATGCCGCGCAATTCGGCGTTGGCGCCTATGCCGCCGGCATTGCTTGCGTGCGTGGCATTACAGATCCTGTCGCATTGCTGGCGGTCGGCGTGTTTGCGGGTACGATCATGGGGCTGATCTCCGGCGCGCTGATCACGCGGTTTCGCGGGCTGCCGCAACTGGTGCTGTCGATTGCCGTGGGGCAATTGGTGGCCGCGCTTGCCAACAAGCTGTCGTGGCTGACCGGGGGCAGCGACGGCCTGTCCGGTATCACACCGGGTAAGGTGTTCGGCATCTTCAGTTTCGACATGTACAGCCGCACGGCATTTTTGTTCTCGCTGGGCGTGCTGGTTATTGTCTTCGTGCTGCTGCAGCGCTTCGTGCGCTCGCCATTCGGTCTGATGTGCCGTGGCATCAAGGACGACGACCTACGCGCCAGGATGATTGGCGTCTCGATCTATCCGCGTCTCGTGCTGATGTATGGCGTGGCTGGCGCGGTGGCTGGCGTCGGCGGCGCACTGACAGCGATCAGCACTGGAGTAGTGGGCCTCGATAGCGTCAGTTTCGAGCGCTCGGCCGAAGTGCTGGTGATGCTGGTGCTCGGTGGCGCCGGGCATCTGTGGGGCGCGCTGGCCGGGACGATCATCTTCATGATCTTCGAGCACATCGTCGCTGCAGCCAATCCGTTCCACTGGATGACGCTGGTCGGATTGTTGCTGATCCTGATCGTGGTATTCGCACCGCGCGGCCTGATCGAACCGACGCTGTCGCTGGCCTCCCGCCTCAGGCGCAAGGGGAGCGCGGCATGAGCGATCTCCTGGAAGCCCGTGGCGTTTCGCGTTCGTTCGGCGGATTGCAGGTCACCTGCGACGTCAATTTCAAGCTCGCTGCGGGTGACCGTGTCGCGCTGATCGGGCCGAACGGTGCCGGCAAGACCACGCTGGTCAACCTGATTACCGGTGACATCGTGCCGAGCGGAGGCCAGTTCTTCATGGGCGGTGATGAGATCACCAATCTCAGCATTCCCGATCGCGTGCGTCGCGGATTGGTTCGGACATTCCAGACCACGCGCCTGTTCGCCAATCTCACGGTCGCCGACAACGTTGCGCTGGCAATCATGCAACGCAAGCGCATTGCACGGCGGTTCTTCTCTCGCTCGACCGAATTGCCGGAAGTCCGCGCCGAATGGAGTGAGATCCTGAGCCATCTCGGTCTCGATCATCTGGCCTATCGCAGGGTGGTTGAACTCGCTTACGGCCAGCAACGCCTGATCGAGCTTGCCATCGGCCTCGCGCTGCATCCGAAGGTGTTGCTGCTCGACGAGCCCGCCGCCGGTGTACCGCATGACGAAGCACCGAAGATACTGGACGCGATTAATCGTCTGCCGGCGGATATCGCCGTCCTGATGATCGAGCACGACATGGATCTGGTGTTCAAGTTTGCCAAGCGCGTGCTGGTGCTGGCCGCCGGGCGGCTGATATTCGAGGGATCGCCTGACGCCGTCACCGCCGATCACGAAGTGCGTCGCGCGTATCTGGGGAGCTATGCCGATGCCCGCCGCGCCACTTGAAATCCGGAACCTGAGCGCCGGCTACGGCCCGACGCGGATCATCGAGGACATCTCGTTTTCGGTGAAGGCCGGCGACCGTCTCGCCGTGCTCGGCCGTAACGGCATGGGCAAGACCACGCTGCTGGCAACGCTGATGGGCCTGACGACGCGCCATGGCGGCGAGATCAGGATCGGTGATCAGGACGTCACGGCCAAACGCACCTCGGCGCGCGCCGACCTCGGTATTGGCTATGTGCCGCAGACCCGCGACATTTTCGCCTCGCTGACGGTGGAGGAGAATCTGCGCACCGGGCTGAAGGGCAGGCCGGCGTCGGCGCTGGACGAGGCCTATGCGATGTTTCCGCGTCTGCGCGAACGTCGCGGCAATTATGGCAAGCAATTATCGGGTGGCGAGCAGCAGATGCTGTCGATGGCCCGGACCCTGCTGGGCAAGCCCTCGATCCTGTTGCTGGATGAGCCGCTGGAAGGTCTCGCGCCCGTGATCTGCGACGAGCTGATGGCATTGCTGGCGCAGCTGGCCGCGACCAGCGAAGTCACCATCATTCTGGTCGAGCAGCAGATCGAGCGCGCGCTCGATTTCGCGAGCAGCGTCATGGTGATGGAGCGGGGCCGGACCAGCTGGAGCGGCGAGCCGGATGTGCTGACCGCCGACCGCGCGCTGGTCGATCGGTTGGTCGGCGTCGGCATTCACTAGATCCCGGATTGGCGCGCCGCCCGGCGCGTCAGGCCCGAAAGATCGTGATCCCCAATAGCAGCAGCACGATGCAGATCGCCAGGAAGATATAGAAAAGCACGCGCGCGACATCCGCCGTGGCGGCGGAGATGCCGGTGAAGCCGAACACGCCGGCGGCGACGGAAATCAGAAAGAAGATCAGCGCCCATTTCAGGAGGCTCATTGGGGAACTCCGGTTGCAGCAATTCCGAAACGCGGCGCTGCGACATTTGGTTCCGGCGCGCAACCAATACCACCATGCTTACGTAGTTCCCTAAAATGCGGCACCGGCCGAGGGATGCGCGTAACAGCCTACTATTTGGGCAGTGCACACGTATTGGTTATCATTTTAAACCCGCCCTTAACCAAAACATCCCTAATGAATGGATAGTAGGCCTGCTCCCTGCAGTGGATTTGTGGTTCGGGGACAAGGGGTTCAGTATGCGTGTCGCGGTCGTTCATGGGTGGTTGCGCTGGGTGAGCGCCGTTGCGGCGCAAGGATGTGCGGTGCCAGCGCGCCATAGCAAAGTCTGACACGCATGTTCACCAGACGCGCCAGTGTTACGAATACCGAAACCGCCGATGGCGCGGCGAGCGAGAGCCCGTTGCTGAAGATCTGGCGCAATCGTAGCCTGTTCGGCGCTGTGTTTCTCGGCGTGATGATCCTGACGGTCATTGCGCTGGTCGTGCTGCCCGTGCGCTATCTCGCCACAGGTTCGGTGATTGTCGCCGAGCAGGAGCCCAGCAACACCAACGCCTCGGCCGCATGGGCGCAGAAGATCGGCGACCCCGCCGACGTCGAAAGCCAGCTGCTGATCGCGCGCTCGCCGCGGGTCTTGCGGCTCGCCATGCAGCAGCCGGGCATTACCGAAGCTGCCATCGAAGAGTGTCAGAGCAAGGGCAACGCCGCGACTTGCGAGAAAATGAAGACCGACACGGCGGCGCTGATCGAATACGTGTCGGGCAATTTCTCGATCGGTGCTGTCGGACGTTCCCGCGTCATCAATATCTCCTACACCTCGTCGATGCCCGAAGTCGCGCAGAAGATGGCGAATGCGCTGACCAATGCGTTTCTTGACGAGCAACGGACATCAGGGGCGAATAGCCGCGAGATCGCCGCGTCCTATCTCTGGAAGGAAGCCAAGCAGCTCGATATCGAGTTGCGCGACGCCGATGCCAAGATCCAGGCCTTTCGCCGCAACAAGGGCCTGATGCGTGGTTCGCTGGCACCGATCAGCTCGGAGCGGCTGACCAGCATCAGCCAGCAATTGTCCACGGCGGAAACCGCGCGCGCCGAAGCGCTGGCCCGCTTGCAGGAGATCAAGGCCAATCAGGCTCGCGCTGTCGATTCCCCTTCAGTGCTGTCGAACCGTTCGATCGCCGATCTCAAGCAGCAGCTCACGGTCGTCACCGCGCAGCTCGCCAGTCAGGCCAATGTACTCGGGCCCCGGCATCCATCGCTGCGTGCGCTGGAGCAGGAGCAGTCTGCGATCAAGGGGCGCATGGCCACGGAAGTGGCCAGCATCGCGGCCAGCGCGCAGAAGGCCTATGACGCCAATGATGCGCTGGTGAATTCGCTGAAGAAGCAGATGGATGCCGTAAAGGCTGAGGTCGGCTCGGCGACATCGGACGAAGCCTCGATCGAGAGCATGGTGCGGAGCACCGAGATCAAGCGCCAGCAATATGCCGATCTCTACAAGCGCGCCAGCGAACTCGAAACCGAGCGCCGCGTGCTGATCGGCAATACACGACTGGTCAGCCTTGCCGAACTGCCGGCCAAGCCGTTCTTCCCGAAGAAAATCCCGTTCCTTGCCGCCGGCGGTACGCTCGGCCTGCTGCTCGCACTCGTCGCAGCCTTCTTCGGCGATCGCGTCAATCTTGCGGGTCTATCCCGGCTGCGGATGGCGACCATTCGCCCGGCGCGCGCAGCGGCGCCCGAGCCTGCCGCTGTCGTTACGCCCGTCGCTCCGGCTCCTGTCCAGGCGACAGCCCCGGTGGCGCCGCGTCCCGGACCGCCGCCGGTGGCATTGTCATCGGAGCTCGCCGTGGTCACCGGCGCGCCCATCCTGGCACGATTGCCGACCGTCAAGCGCGATCCATCGGAATCGCCGATCGGTGCAATTCTCACGGCGCAGTCCGGCGCTTCGCTGGCGCGTGCGCTGCCACTCGCACTGCAGGATCAGCACTATCAGGATGCGCTGCGCGATCTGGCGACGGGCCTGCTGACGTCGAACGACGCCAGGACACGCCGCAAGATTCTGGTCGCGTCGCCGACGACCGCCGAGGGCAAAACGTTTCTGACCCTGACTCTGGCGCAGCATCTCGCAACGGCCGGCCGCAGCGTTCTGGTGATCGAATGCGATTTCGGCGCGCCGAAGTTCGAAACAGCCTTGGGCTTGCGCAGCAGCATGGGGCTGCAGGGAATTCTGCGCGGCGACATCGCGCCGCGCGAAGCGGTGGTCCGCACCGCGACTCCCAATCTCGACGTCATTCCTGCTGGGCCGTTCTCGGCATCCGCCGAATTGCTGATGCGCAAACCGCTCGGCGACCTGCTGCTGTGGAGCCAGATCTACGACGTCGTCCTGATCGACGCGCCATCGCCGGGCATCCAGACCGATCTGGGCGTGCTGGCCAGGCAGGTCGATGGCGTGCTGCTCTGCATGCGTTCCGGCCGCTCGTCGATCGGGCAGGCGGTGGCGACGTCCAGCGCGATCCGTGTCGCCGGCGGCAATGTCTTCGGCATTGCCGTCACCATGATGCCGGATGCCAACACACCGCGCAGTACGGACCGGCTCTCGAACGATGCCTATGCCGGGGCGACGTGATGCCTGCTCCGCGCGTTCTGTTCGTCTGCCATACAGGCTCGATCTCCGGCGCTGAACTGGTTCTGATCGATCTCGTTCAGCCATGGGCGGGCGAGGCCGCCTTCCTGTTTGAGGATGGCCCACTGCATCAGGCGCTCGCTGCCAAGGGCCTGAAGGTGCGCGTGTCGCGCTGGGGCAGGGGGCTCTCGGATGTCAGGCGCGACAGTTCGATCCTGAAAGCCTTTCCGCTGATTGGCCGGCTCGGGGCCATCATTGCCGAATTGACGGGCGAAGCGCGCCGTCACGACGTCATCTATGCGAACTCGCAGAAGGCCTTTGTGCTGTCGGCCGTCGCCGCCACGCTGGCGCGGCGTCCGCTGATCTGGCACCTCCACGATATCATCAGCAGCGAGCATTTCGGCGCCACGCAGCGCCGTGTGCAGGTGACGCTGGCGAATTATTGCACGGCAAAGGTGGTCGTTCCTTCGCAAGCCGCTGCGGATGCCTTCATTGCCGAAGGCGGCCGCAAGGAGCTGGTCGCGATCGTGCCCAACGGTCTTGATGTGCCGCCGGACGCAGACACGCCGCTGGAGATCCGGCGCGAGCTGAAATTACCCGAAGGGCCGCTTGTCGGCGTCTTCAGCCGCCTTGCGGCCTGGAAGGGGCAGCATGTCGTGTTGCAGGCCCTGGCAAAGACCCCGGGCGTCAGTTGTATCATTGCGGGGGCTGCGCTGTTCGGCGAGGAACCTTATGCCGAGAAGCTCAACCGGATGGTGGCGGATCTCGGTCTTGGCGATCGCGTGCATTTCCTCGGCCAGCGCAACGACGTGCCGAGGCTGATGCGTGCCGTCGATGCGATGATCCATCCCTCGATCGATCCCGAACCTTTCGGCCGGACGCTCGTCGAAGCCATGCTCGCGGGTGTGCCTGTAATTGCAACGGATGCCGGCGCCGCCTCCGATATTCTCGAGGTCGGCAAGGCCGGAACGCTGGTACCGCCCGGCGATGTCGATGCGCTGGCCACTGCGATCACACGAGTGATGTCGCGCCCGCCTGAGCTGGCGAGCCAGTTGCGATATGCCGAAGCGCGGGCGCGGTCGCACTACAGCGTCGATCAGATGTTGCAGACGGTCTCGAGCCTGATCGGGCGAGCGGCTGCGGGAGCTCCCGTGTGACCGCGTATCGCTGCTCGGTTCTCGGTTTGAAAGCTCGGATGGTCCCTGATCGGACCGCGGCGGCGCGCCTATGAGCGGAGCCCGGCACTCGACGCGGAAGTTCACGGCGATTCTCATCAGCGGTGCGCTGACCAGCAAGCTGCTGGGGTTCGGCCGTGAGATATTGATGGCGCAAGTGCTTGGCGCCTCGCTGGTCGCCGATGGCTTTCGTGGCGCGATCACGGCGGTGATGCTGCCGCTGGCCTTCCTGCAGAACGAAACTGTGCCGGCCGTGATGATCCCGATGCATCGGGATGCGTTGAAGGACGGCAACGGACCTCAGCGCCTTGGTGCCATGACCGTGGCGATCACCGGCATCGCCATGATCCTGATGATCGGGCTGCAGGCCCTCGGCGAGAGGGCCGTGGACGCGCTGGTCGGCGGCTTCTCGGCGGAGGGGCGAAGGCTTACCCTCGACTTCATTCGCATCATGGCGCTGGGCATGCCGGCCTCGGCGATGATCAATGTGCTGGCCTCGGGGGAAATTGCGCTCGGCCGGACTCGCCTGACGAATGTCCGCGCCAGCATCCTGAACGTGGCCGTGCTCATGGGCATTGCTCTCGTTTCTGTGTCCGGCAACTTCCATACACTGGCCTGGTCGTTCTCGGTTGCCTTCAATGCGCTCGCCGCCTGGGGCCTCTACACGATGTGGCGCGAGGGCGTGCTCAGCTTCAAGGGCCTGTCGCTGTCATCGGTGCTGGCATCGGGGCGCGATTTCTTCCGTCGGTTGCGACCGCTGCTCGCGCTACCGGTCGCCGAACAGGCCAATGTCTGGATCGAACGCCTGCTGGCATCGCGGGTCGGGACCGGTGCGGTGGCCTCGATGGATTATGCGCGGACGTTGACCGAAAGCGCGTTGCTGCTGATCAGCCAGCCGGTCGGGCTGGCGGTGTTGTCCAGCCATCCGCCAAAGGATGTCGGCGTGCAGATCGAAGGGATCGCCCGGCCCATTCTCGCATTCGCGGTGCCGGCCTCTGTCTTTCTCGCGATGTTCGCGCCGGAGATCGTGCGGCTGGTTTTTCTGCGCGGCGCCTTTAACGAGCAGGCACTGTTTCTGACCAGTCAGGCCTTGCGCGGCATTGCACTTGGCCTTTGGGCTGCGACGCTTGGCTGGATCCTGATCCGCATCCTCAATGGCGCGGGCCGGAATCTTGCGGCCGCGGCCATCATTATCAGTGCCTATCTGGTTAATATTGTAGTTAACCTTCTCACCTCATACCTGCCCACGGCGCACGAATGGGGCACGTTGTTACTTGGACTGGGTGAAGCCGCCCGTGGTATCGTTCTTCTGGCTGGCGTCATGGTCGTCCTGGGGTCTCGGCGCAAGCTGCTCTACCTGATGTTCCTCGCGTGTTTCCCGGCAGCGCTGATGGCAGTTTTCAGCTGGCAAATTCATGAGGTCCTGACGGGCCCGTGGCAGCGACTTTTCGCCGGTGGTTTTGCCTATCTGGTCTGCCTTGCCCTGTCTGTCGCCATGCTGATGCCCGGCGTTTACATTGCGGCATTTGCGCGCGTCCGGGGGCGCTTGTGATTTTAGTATGTGTTTTTGTATTAGAGAGTGCGTTGATCGTCTGAGGACTTTTCGATGAAGCACCTGTTATCCAGCGCCGCCCGACGCATAGCTTCGTCCGAAGCGCTGGTTCGCCCGATCAGCATGGCTGCCGACATGTTCATGGGCACGCGCGGTTGCCTGATGACCTTTCACCGCGGCGCTTCAGCTCGGGCCTGGGAAAAGCTGCCGAACCGCGACTTCTATCTCGATACGAATTTTCTCGATCAGTTCCTGTCGCATCTGAAGCAACGCGGCTGGGATGTCGTGACGATGGAAGAGGCGATCCAGCGCTCGAAGGCCGGAAAGCCCAACGACCGTTTCGCCAATTTCTCCGTCGACGATTGCTATCGCGATACCTATGAGGAGATCGTGCCGCTGTTTCGCCGTCACAACGTGCCGGTGACGCTGTTCGTCACGACGGGCATTCCTGACGGTACGCTTCCGCTGTGGGCCGCGGGTCTTGAAGATACTCTGCTCAACAACGACCGGGTCATTCTCGAGGACGGCGCGATCGACGTGCCGACATCAGACGCCAAGCGTGCAGCCTTCCATCGGATTGCGGATCGTTGGGACGGCCCGCAGGCGGCCGGCTGCTACGCGAAATTTTGCGAACTCAACGGTGTCGACATCGACGCGATGCACTGGAAGCATGCGATCACCTGGGAGATGCTCGAAGAGCTGCGCGACGATCCGCTGGTGGAGATCGGCGGCCACACCGTGACGCATGCCCGCATTTCGTCGCTGTCGCCCGATGACGCGCGCTTTGAACTCAAGGGCGGCCGCGACCGGTTGGTCGAGCGGCTCGGTATTCCCGCCAGACATTTTGCATTTCCCTATGGGCGTTCAGGCGATTGCGGTCCGCGTGATTTCGCCATCGCGCGTGATGCCGGCTATGCGAGCGCGGCGACGACGCGCAAGGGCCTCGTACGCAACGGGCAGGATGCCTACAACCTGCCACGTTGCACGATCAACGGTGCGGATCGCAGCCTTGCAACCATGGAGCTGCATCTGTCTGGCTTGACGGGTGTGGCCGCGAGGATGACGGGGCGTGTCTAGCACTCGTCGCCTCAAGGTTCTTTCGATCGCCCACCCCGCCGTCAGCCGCGATGCGGGGCGCCTGCGTTACTACCCGCTCGTCGGGCGCGATGACGTCGATATGCATCTCGTCGTCCCGGCGACCTGGTATCAGTTCGGCCGCACGATTATTGCAGATCCGTCCGACGATCCCGGCATGACCGTGCATGTGATGCCGATCCGCCTGCCGCGAGCGGGCCCGATGAGCTGGTATCTGCATTTCTATCCGGGGCTGCGCCGCATTATCCGCGAGGTCGATCCAGATGTGATCCATCTCTGGGAAGAACCGTGGAGCGTCGTCGCGATGCAGGCACGCATTCTCAAGGGCCGCGCCGCGATGGTCCTGGAAGTCGATCAGAACATCCTCAAGCGCCTGCCGCCGCCATTCGAATTCATCCGCAAGGAGGTGCTGCGGAATACAGATCACATCCTCTCGCGTAGTCCGGAGGCGACAGCTGTCGTCCGCGCCCGCGGCTATGCCGGCCCAACGTCGCCGATTGGCTATGGTGTCGATCTCGCGACCTTCAATCTGACCGGCGAGCGCCGGGCTCCGACTGCGCCCGGGCAGGGACTACGCATTGGCTATGTCGGGCGTCTCGTCGAGGAGAAGGGTCTCGACGATGCGCTCGATGCGATGAAGCGCGCCACGGCGCATGTGACATTGGCGATCATGGGCGAAGGCCCTCATGAGTCTGCACTCAGGCAGCGTGTCGTCGAAATGGGCCTGACCGACCGCGTCACGTTTCAGGCGTGGGGCAGACCCGCCGATGTCGCGTCGTTTCTGAGCAGCCTCGATGCGATGATCTTGCTGACACGCACCACCAGCGCCGTGCGTGAGCAGTTCGGCCGGGTCATCGTTGAGTCGCAGGCTTGCGGCGTGCCGGTGATCGGATCAATGGGCGGTGCTATTCCCGATGTTGTCGGCAAGGGCGGCTGGATTGTTCCCGAGCGCGATCCGGATGCCCTGGCGACACTGCTGGATCGGCTTGCTGCCGATCCGCAGCAGTTGCTGGATCGCGGTGTGGCCGCGCGCGACAATGTGCTGACGCGTTTCACTTACGAGGTAGTCGCGAATGCGCTGGTGTCGGCCTGCCAGCAGGCGGCCGATGCCAGGCGGGAAGTCGCCCGGCCGCTCCCTTGAAGCAGGCGTTTGCGATCAGGCGCCGACCGCCATCGCGCCCGGCGCAAATTCGTTCTTCGAGGCCTGCACCTGCTCCAGCAGTTCGATGTAGCGCGAGCCGACATAATCCCAGCCGTAGTTCAGTGCCGTGGCATGCGCTCCTTCGCGCAGCCGCGCCAATGCTGCCGGATCGGAGAAAGCCGTCGCGATCTTCTCTGCGATATCTGCACTATCCATCTTGATGCGATAGCCGTTGACGCCATCGACAAGGTAATCCTCGATTCCGCCGACCGGCGTCGCGAAAACCGGCGTCGAGCAGGCCATGGCTTCCATGCAGACCAGTGAGAAAGTCTCATAGGCAGTCGGCAGCACGAAGGCATCGGCCGCAGCGTAGAACGCAGGCATGTCGGTACGCGATCCTGCGAAGACCAGCCGATTGCTCGAGGTTGTCGCCAGCTTGCGATAGGGCGCAGGATTGTCCGAGCCCACCACCAGCATCCAGACATCGGGTCCAAGACGCTCGAGTGCGCCGATGGCATGCGCCAGACCCTTGCGGCGAAATTCATGGCCTGCGAACAGCAGCAGCCTGGCGTGTGCGGGGATGCCGAATTCCTTACGGATCCTGAGACCGGCCGCGGTATCGCGGGTAAAGCGATTGAGGTCGATGCCGTTGGGGATCACACGGATGCGCGATGCCGGCACCTTGTAGATTTGTTGCAGTTCGGTCGCGACGCGCGGCGAGACCGCGACATACATGCGATAGCGCAGACCGCCGATCATCCAGCGATCACGCAGGGCCACCCACAGGTGCATGGGATTCAGCATCCATGACCAGGAACCGGCGTTGCGCTTTTCGGCGAGGCTCTGCGCATTGACCGCGTGCACGACCAGCACGTCGCCCGTCAGGCTGTCACCGTGACTCACGATGACGGCCTTGGGATGATGATAGGCGGCGCGCGTCGCCAGAAAAGTGAAGGTAGGAACGACAAAAGCGCGGCCAAGATAGCGCAGGACGCCGCGCGTCTTGATGCGTGACAGCCAGCCGCCGACGCGCTCGATGCGCGTACCTGGCGTTGCCTTGTCGCCGACGGCGCTGGCGAGAACTGTGTTGGCGATCTTGGCGCGGCTGAAGGCGCATGCGAGTTCGCTGGCCACGCTTTCAACGCCGCCGACCGAACTCAATTCCTGGACGATCTGGACGATCTCGATAGTCATGGGCCGACACTATGAAAAAGGGTGAACGCCAATTTCGTTGGTGCGCTGATAAGTCGCAATTTCATCAATATCCTGCTTTCGCAGCCTTTTGTCACCAGCACAACGTCTAAGATTTGACCTTCGCGATAAGGCATATCGGCGGAAACACTCGGACACAGTTGAGTGAATGCAGCCTCGTTGCGCAAAGTAGTATTCCGCTCTACCTGGAGTCGGTAATTGGCGCCGTCGCATGCGTCTTATGGGTGCGATCCTACGTCGACGACGATCTCGTAGGCACCTTTCACTAGCGCTTTGGGCCGAATAGTGAACGGCGTCATGAAGTGACATCTGAAACAGAGCGCGGAAATGGATGTTGTGACCCCGATTCAATATCGAGTCATGCTTAACGCGTGCTGTTCCAAATTGATCACGCAGGTTTCAAAGAGACACAGCACTGATCGATGGTGGGACAGTTACGGCCACGCCGCATAGGACGGACCGTGCTGACCTGGATCGAGTCGCGCGCGGCGCCGATAGGCGCCAGGCGAGGCGTTCTGATATTTGCGAAAAAAGCGGTTGAAATAACCGGGGTCGCGAAAGCCGAGGCCATAGCCGATCTGCTCGACAGGCAGATCAAGTTGCCGCAAGCGCATGCAGGCTTCGTGGATCAGCCGTTGATGTATGATGGCGCGCGGACTGCAACCCTTCTCGCGCTTGCAATGCGCATGCAGCTTGTCGTCGGTGACGCCCAGCGCAGCGGCATAGCGGGCGATGGGCCAGCTGTCACGATAATGCAGTTCGACCATCTGCAGGAAATTGCCGACAAGGCGGGGGCCGTCGCCGCGTTGCGCAGCATCGTCGGCGGGCTCCTCCGAAATCAGCGATCGCCAGAGATGCAGGCACAGCAACAACACATGCGTCGAACTCATCGTCGCGCTGCCGCGGCCGGGCGTGCCCAACTCGCGCACCAGTGTGGCGCAGGATTCGGTGATGGGAGTGAAGGTCGTGGCGAGTTGCTTGCCTTCAAGCAGGACCAGCCGGTCAATGGTCCGTCGCAGATGCAGCGCCTCGGCGCTGCTCGCCACGGTCCGCGTCAGCACGTCGTCGGAGACGGAAATCAGATAGCCCTGCGCGCCGGCCTCGACCTGCAGCGTGCCTTCGTGATCGCCGGGAAGCCACAACAGGCCGGGGGACTGAATGGCAACCGTGGTGCCGCGCATTATCGCGGTGCCGCGCCGGGTTTCGATCGCCAGCAAATGCGAGCGCCGGGGAATCGACTGCCGGATGGTCCAGCTGCGCGGCGCCAGTCCGGGCACGAATCTGTCGGCATGCAAAGCGGGAAGCAGCTTCTCCATGAAGCCGGCCGGACCCGAAACGATGTGCGCGGTCTCAAGCACTGGGACAATCCGTCGCGCGAAATAGCTCGCCTATACGGATCAATACAATCTTTCCCCGGATGCGTCCAATTCCCAGGTCCAAGCGCTCGACTAGTCTCCCGCCATCGAACGCCACAAGGCGTCGGTGAAAAGAATTCGGGGAGGATATCATGGTGTCAGCAGTCAAGCGCCTCGCGGCGGGACTACTCGCAGTGGCCGGTGCGGCGGTCGTCGGATGGGACGGCGCGGCGGAGGCCCAGACGTCGGTCAAGATCGGTTATGCCATTTCACGCACCGGCCCGGCGGCCGGCGGCGCTGCGGTGACGACGATTCCAAACTACGAGCTGTGGGTCAAGGAGGTGAACGCCGCCGGCGGCCTCAAGCTCGGCGACAAGCGCGTGCCCATCGAGGTCGTGCAATATGACGACCGGTCGAGCGCCGAGGAAGCCGCCAAGGCGCTGGAGCGGCTGATCACCCAGGACAAGGTCGATTTCATCCTGCCGCCCTGGGGCACGGGCCTGAATCTCGCGGTCGGCCCGATCCTCAACAAGGCCGGCTATCCGCATATCGCCTCGACGGCAGTGACCGACCGCGCGCCCGAACTGGCGAAGCGCTGGCCCAACAGTTTCTGGCTGCTCGGCACCAGCGCGGATGCCGCCAAGACCCTGGTCGAGCTGCTGACGAAGCTGCGCAGCGAAGGCAAGATCGGCGATACCGTGGCGATGGCCAGCATCGCCGACGGCTTCGGCATCGATCTCTCTGGTGCCGCGAGGCCCGCTCTGACAGCCGCCAAATTCAAGCTGGCTTATGACAAGACCTATCCGGTGGGCACGCAGGATCTCAGCCCGATCATCAACGAGGTGAAGGCACTGAACCCCGACGTGTTCATCGCCTTCAGCTATCCGCCGGACACGATCGCCATGACCGAACAGTCGCGCATCTCCGGTTTCAATCCGAAGATCTTCTACACCGGCGTCGGCACGGCATTCCCGCTGTTCAAGCAGAAGTTCGGCGCCAATGCGGAAGGTGTGATGGGCATCGGCGGCTGGAGCGGTGACAGCCCGGCCATCAAGGACTATCTGGCGCGCCACAAGGCGTCGGCCGCGAATGGCGCCGAGCCGGACCGCTGGGCGAGTGCGGTCACCTATGCCGGCCTGCAGATGCTGCAGCAGGCGATCGAGCGGGTTGGCAAGGTCGATCGCGCTGCGGTCATCAAGGACCTGCAGAGCGGCACCTTTGACACCGTGATCGGCAAGGTGAAGCTCGAGAACAATATGCCGACCAAATACTGGTGGGTCGGGCAGTGGCAGGACGGCGAGTTCTATGGCGTCGGCCCGTCGGGTAACGAGGGCGCGCGTGCGCCGGTCGTGCCGAAGCCGGCGTGGAAGGCGCAGTGATCGCGTCTCTCCTGTATCTGGCCTGACAGAATGACAAACGCGGTTCTCACCGGCCTCGTGCTGGGCGGCATGTATGCGCTGATCGCCATGGGGCTCACCCTGCAATATGGCGTGGCGCGGATCATGAACCTGTCCTATGGCGAGTTCCTGATCGGCGCGGCCTTTGCGTCCTACTGGCTGTTCACCGGCTGGGCGCTCAATCCGCTCGCAGGACTGGCGTTTGTCATTCCGGTCAGTTTCGGCGTCAGCTATCTCTTGTATCGCGTGTTGCTCACGCCGCTGGTCCGCCGCGCGCGCACCCGCGACGCCCTTGAGGTCGATAGCATTCTCGCCACCTTCGGCATGATGTTCATCGTGCAGGGCATCATGCTGACGATGTTTGGCGGCGCTTATTTCAGCTACTCGTTCCTCGCTGTGCCGGTGACGATCGTCGGCGAAGTGCTGGCGCTGAATCGCCTGATCGCTTTCGGTCTCGCGGTCGTCGTCGGTCTCGCGCTCTATCTGACGCTGACGCGCACACGGATCGGCACCTCGATCCGCGCGGTGGCGGTCGATCCCATCGCGGCGCAGCTCGTGGCCATCGACGTCACCAGGACATCGGCACTCGCTTTTGCACTCGGCGGCGCGCTCGTGGCGTCCGCCGGCGTGCTGATCAGCATGTTCCTGACCTTCAGCGCTACCTCCGGGGTGGTCTTCACCATGAAGGCCCTGATCGTCGTCGTGATGGGCAGCGTCGGCAATCTGCTCGGTTGCCTGGTGGCAGGACTTGCGCTCGGTCTGAGCGAAGCGCTGGTGGCCACCTTCATCGATCCCGGGCTGACGCTGGCGGTGAATTTCGCGCTGTTCCTCGGTGTGCTGTTGGTGAAGCCGGCCGGCATTTTCGGGAGGGCGCAGCGATGAACCGCGCGCAAATGACAACCGGTGCGATTTGTCTTGCAGCGGTGGTTGCACTCGCCTTCGTTCCGATGGTGGTCGACGCCTATTATCTCGCGCTGGCGATCAGCCTGTTGCAGTTCACGGTGCTGGCGACGGCATGGGGCATGTTCTCGGGCCCGACACGCTACGTGTCGCTCGCAACGACAGCCTTCTTCGGTGTCGGCGCCTACACCGTCGCGGTGCTGGGTGAGCAATTGCCGTGGTCGCTGGTGCTGCTGATTGCTGCCGTCATCGGCGCTCTCATGGCCGTCATCGTCGGCCTCTCGACGCTGCGGCTGAGCGGCGTGCATTTCGTCATCTTCACCTTCGGTCTCGCCGAACTCGTGCGCCAGATCGTGGTCTGGTACGAGGTCAACAAGACGCGCGTGCTCGGCCGTTACGTCTTTGTCGATATCACCCAGAACGACATCTACTGGCAGCTGCTGGCGCTGGCTGTCATCGTGTTCGGTGCCGGCTGGCTGATCGCCCGCTCGCGCTTCGGCTTCGCGCTGCGGATCATCGGCGAGGACGAGACTGTGGCGCGGCATTGCGGCATCAACGTCACTATCGCCAAGGTGGCGCTGTTCACCATCACCGCTACCTTCATGACACTGGTCGGTGCGATCATGGCGCCGCGCTTCACCTATATCGAGCCCTCGATCGCTTTCAACGCGACGATTTCTTTCGAAGTGGTGATCATGGCGCTGCTTGGTGGGGCACATCGCCTGTGGGGTCCGGCGCTCGGCGCCATTCCGCTGACGCTGTTGTTCGACGTCCTGTCCGCACGCTTCCCCAGCACATCGACCCTGATCATGGGCGTGGTGTTCCTGCTGATCGTCTATGCGTTGCCATCAGGCGTGGTTGGATTATGGGAGAGACTGAAGAGCTGGCGGCCAACGGCGTCGAAGATGCGGGGAGCGCAGGCATGACCCCCAGTGCAACGCCGGTGCTCCGCATCGAAGGCCTGACCCGCGCTTTCGGTGGCCTCGTCGCCGTCAACGGCATAGACCTGACGGTACATGCCGGCGAGATTGTCGGCCTGCTTGGTCCCAACGGCTCCGGCAAGACCACGGCGCTCAACCTGATCTCCGGCGTGTTGTCGCCGAATGCCGGCGTGATCGCCTTCGCTGGCCACGATATCGCGGGCTGGCCGACCCATCGCATCGCGCGTCTCGGTCTCGCGCGCACCTTCCAGTTGGTCCGCGTGCTCGATGGCATGACCTGCGGCGAGAATGTGGAGGCCGGGCTGGCCTTTCATCATGCGCCGCTTGCACGCGACGCGATGGCTGCGGCTGCAGCCGGCCTGCTCGCGCGTGTCGGTCTCGCCGGATTTGGCGGACGGCCCGCGTCGGAGCTCACTTATATCGACCGCAAGCGGCTCGAACTGGCACGCGCGCTGGCGCTGCAGCCGCGCCTGCTGCTGCTCGACGAATGGCTTGCTGGTCTGAACCCGTCCGAATTGCTGATCGGGATCGAACTGATCCGCTCGCTCAAGGATGAGGGGCTGTCGATCCTGCTGGTCGAGCACGTGATGGATGCAATCCGCTCGTTATGTGATCGCTGCGTGGTCATGAGCAGCGGCCGCAAGATCGCCGAAGGGCCCGTAGATGCTGTGCTGAGCGACCCAGCGGTGATCGAGGCCTATCTGGGAGTGCCTGCGGATGCTTGAGGTCTCCAATATCAGCGTCACCTATGGCCAGCATCACGCGCTGAGCGATGCGGCGCTCCATGTCGAGCGCGGCGAGATCATTGTCATTCTCGGCGCCAATGGCGCCGGCAAGTCGTCGTTGCTCAAGGCCATTGCCGGTTTGCTGCCGTCACCAGCCAAGATCGTCAAACTTGCCGGTCGTGATCTGTCCCGTCTGCCGCCTCATGAGATCGTGGAAGCCGGGCTCGCACTGGTGCCGGAAGGCCGCGGCGTATTCGGTGAATTGACAGTGGCCGAGAACCTTCTGCTTGGCGCCAATCCGAAACGCGCACGGGCCGTCGAGGCCGAACAGCGTGCCAAGGTGATGACGCTGTTTCCTCGGCTCGGCGAGCGCCTGGCACAGACCGTGCGTACCATGAGCGGCGGTGAGCAACAGATGGTGGCAGTCGGCCGCGCGCTGATGTCGAACCCCGATATTCTCCTGCTCGATGAACCATCGCTTGGTCTCTCGCCGTTGCTGGTGCGCGAATTGTTCGCGGCCTTGCGCAAGGTGCGCGAGACGGGTGTCGGGTTATTGCTGGTCGAACAGAACGCGCGCGAGAGTCTCGCCATCGCGGATCGCGGCTATCTGATCGAGAACGGCAGGATTACCGGCAGCGGTACCGCGGCTGCCCTGCAATCCGATGACGCCGTGCGCCGCGCCTATCTCGGCGGACTCGCCAGCGGCGCAGCCTGAGCATTTCAAAAACATCGAACGGAGGACATCGCCATGAACCAGATCAATCTGCTGCTCGAGAACCAGGATGTGCAGGCCATCGACGGCGCGACATTCGATCGTCTCAACCCGATGACCGGTGACGTCGCCTCGCGTGCTGCGGCTGCGCAGATCGCCGATGCCAAGCGAGCGGCCGATGCCGCTGCCGCTGCTTTCCCTGCGTGGTCGTCCACCGGCCCGGGTGCACGCCGTGCCGTCCTGCTGAAGGCCGCCGATATCCTTGCCAGCAAGGCGCCAGACTTCATTGCCCTGATGGCGTCGGAAACCGGCGCGACCGCCGGCTGGGCTGGCTTCAATGTCCATCTCGCCTCCAACATGCTGCGCGAAGCGGCATCGATGACGACGCAGATTTCCGGCGAGGTCATTCCATCGGACAAGCCCGGCTGCATCTCGATGGCGATCCGCCAGCCCGCGGGCGTCGTGCTCAGCATCGCGCCGTGGAATGCGCCGGTCATTCTTGGCGTGCGGGCCGTGGCGTTGCCGCTGGCCTGCGGCAACACGGTGATCCTGAAAGCGTCCGAGATTTGCCCCGGTACGCATCGGCTGATCGGCGAATGTCTGCGCGAGGCGGGTCTGCCGCCCGGCGTGCTCAACGTGATCACCAACGCGCCGGAGGATGCTCCGGCGCTGATCGATGCGCTGATCTCGCATCCCGCCGTGCGGCGGATCAACTTCACCGGCTCGACCCGCGTCGGCCGCATCATCGCGCAGACCGCCGCGACCTATCTCAAGCCGGTGCTGCTCGAACTCGGCGGCAAGGCGCCGCTGGTAGTCCTCGACGACGCTGATCTCGATGCGGCGGTGGCGGCAGCGGCTTTCGGTGCCTTCATGAATCAGGGCCAGATCTGCATGTCCACCGAGCGTCTCGTGGTCGACCAGAAGGTCGCTGATGCCTTCGTGGCGAAACTGGCGGCCAAGGCCGGCGGACTCGTTGCCGGCGACCCACGCCAGGGCGATACGCCGCTCGGCTCGCTGATCGGCGCCGACGCGGCAGATCGTTTGCAGGCACTGATCAAGGATGCGGTGGGGAAGGGCGCGCGCGTCGTGGCCGGCGGCAGCGTCGAAGGCACGCTGATGTCGGCCACGGTGCTTGATCACGTCACCTCGGCCATGCGCATCTATAATGAGGAATCATTTGGCCCGATCGTGACCGTCGTGCGTGTAGATGGCGTCGAGGAAGCCGTGCGTGTGGCCAATGATACGGAGTATGGACTCTCGGCCGCCGTGTTCGGCCGCGATATCGCCCGCGCGCTGGATGTCGCCAAGCGGATTGAGTCCGGCATCTGCCATATCAATGGCGCGACGGTGCATGACGAGGCACAGATGCCGTTCGGCGGGGTGAAGGCGTCGGGCTATGGCCGCTTCGGCGGTAGAGCCGGCATTGCCGAATTCACTGAACTGCGCTGGATCACCATCGAGACCGGCCCGCAGCATTATCCGATCTGATCGTGCCGGTTACGCGCAGCCGTCAAAGACTGACGGCTGCATAGGCCCTGCTGATATCCTTGGCCGCATGCTGCAGATGTTCGCGCAGCCTGATCTGGCTGGCTTTCGGCGTGCGGAATGCCGGCGTCACGAAAGAGATGGCGGCGACCACCCCGCTGGGGTCACGCACCGGAACGGAGACGGCATAGACGTGCGGTGTGATCTCGGCGCGTGACTCCGACCACCCCTGTTCCCGGATCATGGCGAGTTCACGCATCAGCAACCTCCGATGCGGGGCAAAGCCGGGCTCGCGCAGAACCGCGTCGTCGAGGATCGCCTCGCATTCCGCTTCCGGCATGTGAGCGAGCAGTATTTTCGGGCCGGCGCCACGGTGCAGGGGCAATGCCGTTCCGACCTCGAAGGTCAGGCGAATACGCGACGACGATTCGGCGCGCTCGATACACACGGCGCGATCGGCCGAGCGGCGCAGCAGGATAATCGTTTCTCCGACTTCCTGGGAGACGCGCTTCATGAAGGGGCGTGCAATGGAGGCGAGGTCGGTGCCGGCGCGGGCGGCCTGGGCCAGGCCGATGACGCGCGGTGCCAGCACGAACGAGCCGCGGCCGTCTTCATCAATGAGATCGGCTTCGCGAAGGATACCGATATAGCGATAGGTCGACGACAGCGGCACCCCGATCTGCTCCGACAGGCTTTCCGCTGAATGCCGCGGACGATCGGTAGAGAAGGCCAGCAAGGCACGAAGTATCTTTCGCGAACTGCCGTCAGCGGCGGGAGGACGCTCCGTTACGTCAGCGCGTTTCGACGCTGTTGCTCTCTTGATGGCCAACGGAACCTCCATTCGGTAATGCTTGCCATCGGAACGGGCAGCATGTGGATATGATTTGCGCACGAACAAACATTGCCGTGCGCTGTGGTTCTTATAAGATAAGATGGTGTTCTCAGCAATTGAGAAGTAGCAAATAGCCCATGAAGCTTCCGCCGCTGGACTATATTTGCGCTGCCACGCTGTCCGAGGCGATTGCCGCGCTCGCGGCCCACGGTGGCAATGCCAAGCTGATCGCGGGTGGACAGAGCCTGATGCCGATGCTCGCATTCCGGCTGGCGGCACCGAGCATCCTGGTTGATATCGGGCGGCTACCCGATCTCAAGACTACCAGTATTTCCGCTGAGGGCATCGATTTTGGCGCCCTCGTGACCTGGCGCGATATCGAGCATGATGCGCGGCTCGCGCAGGCGCATCCGCTACTGGCGGCGGCCGTTGCCCATGTCGCGCATTACCAGGTCCGTAACCGCGGTACCGTCGGTGGCAGCATGGCCCATGCTGATCCGGCCGCCGAAATGCCCGGCATTGCGGTGACCTGCGATGCGATGCTGACGATCGTCGGGTCGAACGGGTGCCGCATCGTGCGCGCGGATGAGTTCATTACCGGCGGACTCAGCACGGTTCTGGAGGCCGACGAGATCCTGACCAGTATACACCTGCCACCATGGAAGAAGGCACGGCGTTGGGCCTTCGAGGAGTTCGCCCGCCGCCGCGGGGATTTTGCGCTGGCGGGCGTTGCGGCATTTTACGACATCGATGCGCAAGGTCTGGCGTTCGATGCGCATGTCGGGGTCATCGGCGTTGCAGATCGTCCTGTGCGACTACCAGGTGTCGAGGCTCTCCTCAATGGCCGCCGGATTGATATGGATGCGATACTTGAGGCTACGACGGCTGCGCGGGATGCGGTCGATCCTGCCGATGATATCCACGCGGAAGCCGCCTATCGCCGCGATCTTCTGGGTGTGTTGCTGGAGCGGGCCCTGGCGCGTGCGGCCGATATCATCTTGCCGGAGGCCGCATGACCTCCGCACGTCCCGTCCACTTCACCGTCAACGGCGCGGCGGCGACCGTCGCGGTCGAGCCGCGCACTACGCTCGCAGATGCGCTGCGCAACGAACTCCGCCTGACCGGAACGCATCTGGGTTGCGAGCACGGCGTCTGCGGTGCCTGCACGGTGATCGTCGACGGCGCCGCCGTGCGCGGCTGCCTGATGCTGGCGGCGCAGGCAGAAGGGTGCGAGGTGACGACCGTCGAGGGGCTCGGCAGCGCTGCGCATCTCGGCGCGTTACAACTGGCATTCCGTAAGCATCACGCTTTGCAATGCGGCTTTTGCACCGCCGGCATTCTCGCAACCGCCCATGCATTGCTCACCGATGAGCCGCAGGCGGATGAGGAGCGCATCCGCGAGGTGATTTCCGGCAATCTCTGCCGCTGCACCGGATATCTGCCGATCATCGCGGCGATCATGGACGCCCGTATTGCCTATCGCGACGTGCAACGTGAGGCGGCGCAATGAGCGATGTCGCCAAGCTCCTGGTTGGCAGCGCGGTCGAGCGTATGGAGGATGCGCGCTTCCTGTCGGGGTCCGGCAATTTTGCTGACGATCTCGCCGTCGAGGGGATGCTGCATGCCGCAATCCTGCGTAGCCCGATCGCCCATGCGCGTATCCTGGCGATTGACGCATCGGCTGCGCTGGCCATGCCGGGCATTCGTGCTGTGATCACAGCCCGCGACATCGGCGATGTCATCCCCATCATCCCGCTTCGCCTGGCGCCGCTGCCCGAATTCGAGCCATTCCGCCAGCCCGTGATCGCGCGCGACAAGGTGCGCTATGTCGGCGAGCCCATTGCTGTCGTGGTTGCTGACAGCCGCGCTTTGGCCGAGGACGCGCTGGAGACGATCGGCATCGAATTTGAAGCGCTGTCGGCAGTCACCGAACGCGGTGCAAGCGCAACGCCCTTGTTCGACTTAGCCGACGATAACGTCGCGCTGCGCTACGATGCCGGGTTTGGCGATGCAGATAAAGCGTTCGCGTCGGCGGACTATGTGCGCACCGAGCGCTTCAGCGTGCAGCGCCACACGGCGCTGCCCATGGAGACGCGGGGTCTGCTTGCAGAATGGAATTCGTCGGCCGGTCGACTCGTCGTCACGGGCGCGACAAAGGTCACGTTCTATAACCGCCGCGCGCTGGCGCAGATGCTGGGCCTTCGCCAGGATGATATCGATCTGATCGAGATCGATGTCGGTGGCGGCTTCGGCGTCCGTGGGGAGTTCTATCCCGAGGATTTCCTGATCCCCTTCGCTGCCCGCAAACTGGCGCACCCGGTCAAATGGATCGAAGATCGCCGCGAACATCTGATGGCGATCAATCACTCACGCGATGTCGCCTGCGAATTGTCGCTCGCCTGCCGCAGTGACGGAATGATACTGGGTTTGCGCGGCCGGATATTCGCCGATATGGGCGCCTATATCCGCACCAATGGCGGCGTGGTGCCGGCCAAGGCGGCGCAGTTTCTGCCTGGTCCCTATCGCATCCCCCATGTCAGCGTGTCGGTCGAAGCTTTCATGACCAGCAAGACGCCGGTCGGCACCTATCGCGGGCCGGGCCGCTTCGAGGCAAATTTCTTTCGCGAGCGGTTGATCGACATGGCGGCGATGGATCTCGGCATCGACGTCGCTGAAATCCGGCGCAGGAACCTGATTACCGAAGAGGAGCTGCCCTATCCCATCGACGGGCTCGTACCCTATGAAGGGCCGACATCCTACGACACCGGCGACTATGTCGAGGTCTTCGAACGTGCCTTGAAAGAGATCGGCTGGGCCGAGAAACGACATCTGCAGGGCAAACTGGTCGATGGCGTACGTCATGGCATCGGGCTCGGCTGTTTCGTCGAAAGCGGCGGCGCCGGCCCGAAGGAAAATGCCGCAGTCACGCTCGAAAGAGACGGCTCGCTGACGGTTGTTGTGGGCTCATCCGTGCTGGGGCAGGGTTTGGAGACGGTGCTCGGCCAGATCGCGGGGGATACGCTATCGGTCCCGTTCGATCGTATACGCGTGCTGCACGGCTCGACCACGCTGCTTGATGAAGGCTTCGGCACCTATCATTCGCGCGCGGTGGTGATGGGCGGTTCGGCCGTGCTCGATGCCGCCACCCGGCTGCGCGAGAAGATCCTGGAGCGTGCCTCCAATCACCTGGGCAGGCCGAACAGCGAGTTGAAGATCGTCGATGCGAACGTCATCGCCGATAACGGCGCGTCCGTGTCGTTCGCGGCGCTCGCAGCCGACAGCGAATTGCAGGCAGACGGCACATTCTCCAACAATGTGCGCACCTATAGCTATGGCACCCATGCGGCGCATGTCACCGTCGATCCACGTACCGGGGCGGTGAAAATTCTCGATTACATCGCGGTCGAAGATGTCGGTCGTGCCATCAATCCGGCCATCGTGCACGGACAGGCGATCGGCGCCATCGTGCAGGGACTGGGTGGCGTTTTTCTCGATCATCTGATCTATGACGATCAGGGACAGCTCTTGAACGCCTCTCTGGCCGATTATCTGGTGCCGACCGCGAGCGATTTTCCGGTGCTGCGCGCGGTGACGCTGGAGCTTCGGCCGTCGCCGAGCAACCCGCTCGGCGCCAAGGGCGCGGGCGAGGGCGGCATCGTTGCTGTCGCCGCAGCGACGGCCAATGCGGTGGCGGCGGCGCTGGCGCCGTTGCATGTGGAGATTCATCACCTGCCGCTGACGCCACCGCGTCTGTGGCGCCTCATCAAGGATGCGCGCGAGCGCCGGACCAATGCCGCATAAGGACTGATTGTGCCGATCGATATCCATGCCCATTATGTGCCGCCGCAGCTTCTGTCCGCGATCGATGGCCGCGGCGCCTATTGCGGCGTGAGGCTGCTGCCGTCAGGGAACGGAAAGCCGCCGGCCCTCGGCTTCGATTACGGTTTCAGGGTTCGGCCGTTCTTCCCGCAACTGGTCGAGCCTGTTGAACAACGCCGTGCCAGCCTCGACCGTCAGGGTCTCGACCGGCAACTGGTGGCCACATGGCCGGACATTTACGGCTACGGCCTTCAAAAAGATGCCTGCGCGCATTGGCATCGCATGCTCAACGATACGCTGGGCGACTGGTGCCATACGAACAATGACCGCTTTTCCTTCGTCGCATCGGTGCCGCTGGTCGATGCAGCCGACGCTGCGGCCGAGCTCGATCGCGCCGTGGATCTCGGCGCCGTGGCTGTGATGGTCCCGGCCAATATCGAAGGCATCAATATCGGCGAGAAGCCGCTGGATCCGTTCTGGAGCAAGGCGGAAGCGCTGGGACTGCCGGTCATCCTGCATCCCGTGCTGGTGGATGCCGCGCCGCGCGCCGCAAAATTTGCCCTGACGCAGATCGCCCAATACACATTCGACACCACGCTCGGCATCGGCTCCATCATGTTCTCCGGTGTGCTCGATCGCTTCCCTGCTTTGTCCATCGTCCTCAGCCACGGCGGCGGTACGTTCCCGTATCTGCTGGGCCGTTTTGACGTGATGCATGCGCGGATGGACCGTGCGGGTCAGGGCGACGTCGCGCAATGCGATCCGTCTGTCTACGCGTCGCGCATCGGCTATGACAGTATCGTTCATGCGCCGAAGGCGCTGCGCTTTCTCGCCGATGCAGTGGGTATCGAACGCGTGGCGCTCGGCACCGATGAGTCGTTCCCGCCGGCGGACCGCGATCCGCTCGCCGGCATCAAGGCTGCGGGTTTCTCCAAAGCCGATATCGAACTGATTACCGAAACCAATCCGAGACGTCTGTTTCCACGTTTGCCCTGAGTTGCGGCGCGTTTTGCCCATCATTTTCATGCGAGATAAAGAGGACCGATCATGCTGAAACGTCTGCTTGTTGTCGCTGCCGTTGCGATATCGATGATGGGAAGTGCGCATGCTCAGGGGATGAAGACGGTCAAGGTCGGGACCACCAACCTGTCATCCGATATCGGCCTGTTCCTCGCCGAGAAGCGCGGCTACTTCAAGGAAGAGGGCGTCAAGGTCGAACTCATCCCGTTCGATTCCGGTGCCAAGATGGTCGCGCCGCTCGGTGCGGGCGATCTGGACGCCGCCGCAGGGGCTGCGTCGGCCGGGCTCTATAATGCCGTCAATCGTGGTCTCAAGCTGAAAATGGTGGCCGACAAGGGCACGAATATCGCCGGCTATAGCTACAAGGCGCTGATGGTCCGCAAGGACCTGGTCGAGTCAGGCGCATTCAAGACGCTTGCCGATCTCAAGGGCAAGAAGGTCGCGATCATCGCCAATGGTGCGGCCGATGAATCCGTTATCAATCAGGCGCTGAAAAAGGCCGGTCTGAAGGACGAGGATATCGAAAAGATCTTCCTGCCATTCCCGCAGCATCTCACGGCATTCGCCAACAAGGCGATCGATGCGGCGATCTCGGCCGAGCCCGGCGTGACGGCCATGGTGCGTAATGGCGTCGCCGTACGCTTCGGCGGCCTCGACGATTTCTATCCGGTGCAGCAGACGGCCATGCTGCTGATCAATGGCAAGTTCGCCGAGGATCGCAAGACGGTGACGGCCTTCCTCAAGGCCTATCTGCGCGGTGTGCGAGCCTATGACGCGACGCTGAAGGACGGCAAGATCGCGGGTCCCGGCGCCGAGGGCATGATCAAGGACATCGCCGAAATGACGGGGATCAAGGACATGACGCTGCTGCAGCAGATGGTGCCGGTGTTTATCGATCCCGATGGCCAGGTCAATCTCCCGAGCGTCGAGACCGATCTCGCTTATTTCAAGTCGCGCGGCCTTGTCACCAGCGACATCGAGGCTGCCAAGGTTGTCGATATGTCCTATGTCGATGTGCTGAAGCCGGTCCTGGGGCCGTTCACGCGGCCCAGGTAAAACGGCGCAGGGAAACGTAACGATGGCGGTGCAGATGTCGACAGCAGCAATCGGGGATGGCGGGCGAGTATCCGCGCCGAAGATCAGCCTGCGCGACGTCACCAAGCGGCACGATACGCAACTGGCGCTGGACCGGATCACGCTCGATATCCCGGCCAGCACCTTCTTCGTGGTGGTTGGCCCGAGCGGCTGCGGCAAGACGACTCTGCTGCGTATGCTTGCGGGGCTGGATGCGCCATCGGACGGCCGGATCGTCATCGCCGATCCGCAGCCCGGCCATCCGCAGAACGCCATGGTGTTTCAGGGGGACTCGCTGTTTCCCTGGATGACCGTATGGGATAATGCCGCCTATGGCCTGACGATGCGCAATGTTCCGAAGGCGCGGATCGATGACGTGGTCGGGCATTATCTGAACAAGACCGGCATGTATGGCGCGCGGACGCTCTATCCGCATCAACTGTCCGGCGGCATGCGCCAGCGCGTTTCCATCACGCGCGCCTTCGCCAGTGATCCCGACATTTTGCTGATGGATGAGCCGTTCTCGGCGCTCGACGAACAGAACAAGACGCTGCTGCACGAGGAGCTGCTGCGAATCTGGGAAGAAACGCGCAAGACCGTGGTCTTCATCACCCACAGCGTCGACGAGGCCGTGACGCTGGGCGATCGCATCATGGTGATGACCGCCGGCCCCGGCCGTATCAAGACCATCGTGCCGGTCGATCTGCCGCGGCCACGCAATGTCGTCGAACTCCGGCACACACCGGCCTATGGCGAACTGGTCTATGACATCTGGGCGCAGTTGCGCGAAGAGGTCGATCGCGCGCGCAGCCGCGAGCCGGGGAGCAAGGCATGAGTTCGGCCCGCTCGCCTTCGCTGTGGAGCGACCGTACCATCAGCATTCTGTCGCCGCTGGTATTGCTCGGCCTGTGGGAAATCTGCGCGCGCACCGGCATCGTTGATGTCAGGTTTTTCCCGGCGCCTTCGAATATCGTGAAGCATCTGTTCGAGTTGGCGTCATCCGGCGCCCTGTGGCGGCATGTCGGCGCCAGCCTGTATCGCCTCGTCGTGGGCTTTGTCGTCGGCTGCGTGCCGGCGATCGTGATCGGGCTGGCCGTCGGTCTGTATCGCCCGGTTCGGGCCGCCTTCGATCCCCTGATCTCGGCGACCTATCCGATTCCGAAGAGCTCGCTATTGCCGCTGATGCTCTTGATTTTCGGTCTCGGTGAAAGTTCCAAGATCGCCATGGTGGCGATCGGCGTGTTCTATCCGGTGGTCATCAATACGGCCGCGGGCGTGCGCCAGATTGCGCCGATCTTCCTCGATGTCGGCCGCAATTTCGGCGCCAGCCGCTTCAACATGTTCCGCACCGTGGCGCTGCCCGGCGCATTGCCGCTGATCATGACCGGCATCAAGCTTGGCGCCGGCATGGGGCTGGTGCTGATCGCCATCGCCGAGATGGTCGGCGCCAAGCAGGGGCTCGGTTACATGATCTGGAATGCGTGGGAGCTGTTCGACGTCCAGACCATGTATGTCGGCCTGTTTGTCATCGCGATCATTGGCTTCGTGATGAATGCCGGCTTCGACGCACTGGAGCGGGCCATCGTGCCGTGGCGGAAGGGCTGAGCCCGTAGGATGCGTAGAGCGAAGGCGCGAAGCGCCGGAGCGAAACCCATCGACTTCTTGCGCGTGAGTGATGGGTTTCGCTGCGCTCTACCCATCCTACGACGCGGTTGACGGCGAATTCTCCAGCGTATCTCCAATCGCCAGCAACTGCCGCCGAATATTGGATGCTGCCGTCACTTCCCAGAACGCGCCGCGAGTCGCCGGGCCGATGGCATAGAAGCCGGGTTGAACATGACCGGCGCTGTCGCGCAGTTCGCAGGTCGGGGCGACATCGAGGCCGAGGCCGTTGAAGCCGGTCCGCACTTGCCCGGTTGTGAGCAGCGACTTGATGAGCGGATCGCCCAGGCGATCATAGCGCTCTTCGGGGCCGGTGCAGTTCAGGATCCAGTTGGTGGCGAGGTTGATCGTCTCGCCATGTCCGCGCTTGCGGATGCTGACGTCATGGCCTGATGTCGTCGCGACGGCGCTGGCGATGCGTCCTGCGATCACGTCGAGTTGCTTGTCCCGCTGCAGCTGCTGCAGCAGCTCGGCGACATCTGGCGCCAGCCGATGCCGATGCACCATCCAGATCGCGCGCAGATGCCGCGCGAAGCGGGCACGCTCGACCTCAGTGGCGTTCCTGTAGAGTTCACCGATGGACAGTCGAAACGTATCGACCATCGTCTGCCATGGAATCCCCGCCGCCACCTTGCGACGAGTGTCCTTGAGAAGAGCGGCCAGAAGGCCCCGTGCGGTGGGTACCGGGAATGAGTTCATCGGATCGGGATCGATTTCTGCTGGCACATCGATCAGCGGCAGCAGTCCGCGCCGCGAGACCATCGTGATGGGCGCGCGCATGCCGCGATGGATGAGATCGATCACCACATCGACCGCGGTGGCGCCGGTGCCGATGACCAGTACGCGATCGTCGGCGCCGATCGGATCGAGTGCGCCAGGCGCCCAGACATTGGTAATCGAGCGCGGCGACGCGTCGATGCCGGGAAACGGCGACGGCGGTTGATTGCCGAGACAGAGGAACACCAGATCGGCGTCGATGGTTGCGCCAGATGCGGTCGCAACGCGATAGCCATCGCCTTGGCGCGTAACGGCGACTGCCACATCCTGCCTCGGCGTCACACGCCCGGTGCCGGTCAGTTCGTTGAACTTCGTCGAGATGTAGTCACCATAGACTCGGCGGGGGACGAAAGACGACGAGTAGTCCGGCCAGTTCGCCTGACCGGTTTCCGTCAGCCATTCGACAAAGCCGTCATCGTCGGCGCCGAGCCCGCCCATCTTGTAAGCGGGAACGTTGATGCGGTGCCACTTCGCTTTGGCGGAATAGGCGAGCCCGCGCCCGAAGGCGCCATCGCGATCCAGCACGGTGATTGGCCCGATCTGCGGCAGCCTGGCCAGAATGATGCCGGCGAACGCACCGGCCACGCCGCCGCCGACGACGGCAACGCGCAGGGATTTGGGGGGAGAGAATGTCATGCTGCCGGGCGATGTGAGGGAAGGAGGCCGACGATATCAGGTCGGTGGCGCGTAGGCGGCCGGATCGACCAATGCCGGGCGGCCATCGAGTGCGAGCCGGCCGATCCGTGCCGGCGTCTCGGCGATGACCTTGCCGCGGCGCACGACCGCGAGCCGCGTCGCCTTCAGCCGGATCGCCTCGATGGGATCACGCGCCTGCAGGAGGACGAGGTCGCCGTTACAGCCCACATCGAGGCCGTAACCTTCGAGGCCCATGATCTTTGCTGGGTTGGTCGTAACGGTGTCGAAGCAGAAACGCATGGCGTCGCGGCTGGTCATCTGTCCGACATGCAGCCCCATATGTGCGACCTCCAGCATGTCTGCGGAGCCCAGCGAATACCACGGGTCCATGCAGCAATCCTGTCCGAAAGCCACATTGATCCCGTAAGGCCGCATTTCCGGCACGCGGGTCTGGCCGCGGCGCTTCGGATAGCTGTCGTGACGCCCTTGCAACACAATGTTGATCAGCGGATTGGCGATCGCGGCAACACCGGCCTCGGCGATCAGCGGCAGCAGCTTCGAGACATAGTAATTGTCCATCGAATGCATCGAGGTCAGATGTGAGCCGGCAACACGGCCCTGCAATCCCAGCCGCTCCGTCTCATAGGCCAGTGTCTCGATATGGCGCGACAGCGGATCGTCGCTTTCGTCGCAATGCATGTCGACGCGCAATCCGCGTGCGGTGGCGATCTCGCAGAGCGCCGTCACCGATGCGGCGCCGTCCGCCATGGTGCGCTCGAAATGCGGAATGCCGCCGACGATGCTGACACCCTTGTCGAGCGCGCGTTTGAGATTCTCTGCAGCCGTCGGCGAGCGGAAATAGCCGTCCTGTGGAAAGGCCACCAGTTCGAGATCGAGATAGGGGGCGACCTGCTTCTTGACGTCGAGCAGCGCATCCACCGCGAGCAGCCGGTCGTCGCAGATATCCACATGGGTGCGCACGGCCAAGAGCCCCTGTGCCACTGCGAGGTCGCAATAGCGCAGCGCGCGTTCGACCAGGGCCTCATAAGTGAGGTGCGGCTTCAACTCGCCCCACAGGGCGATGCCTTCGAGCAGGGTGCCGGAGACATTCAGGCGGGGCAGGCCGAGCGACAGCGTCGCATCCATGTGGAAGTGGACATCGACGAATGGTGGCGAGACCAGATGCCCGGCGGCATCGATCACCCGTCCGGCGTCTCCCGACAGATTGGACTGCACCGCGACGATACGGCCTGATTCAACGGCAATATCCTGGCCAGTCCGGCCATCGGGAAGCGTGGCGTTGCGAATGAGGAGGTCGAACGGCATGTGACCCTTGCTGAGGCGGGGCGTGATCGCCGAATTATCAACTTTGCGCTGCAGCAATGCAAGGCTGTCCCACGCGGTTCGCGAGGGGCAAGCCGCGTGTGCTTTGCCTTCTACACTAATGGAAGGATTGTTGTGCCGCGCGAAGCAGGTCGATCGGGCTCCACGGCTTGGCCATGAACAGCGTGCCGTCGGGCAGGCGGCGCACGCGAGGCGCACCCGAGGTCACGATCACGTGCATATCAGGGTATCGTTGCTTGGCAAGATAAGCGAGCTCGATGCCGTCCATCATGCCCGCGAGTTCCACATCGGTGAAGACCATCGCAACATTGTCGCCGGATTCCTCCAGCACCAGCACGGCCGCCTCCGCGCTTTCGCATTCGATGACGTTCATCTCGCTCTCTTCGAGCAGCAGGCTGACCAGTGTGCGTTGTGCTTCGTCGTTCTCGACCACCAATGCTGTCGATCTGTGTGCATACCCCATGGGGAATCTCCGTGGTTTGTTGCGACAGGAGGGCAATGCGTGAGTTCATCAGGGGTTCAGATAAAAGTGAGTTCCCGTGAGCAACAATGTTACTCACGCATATGCAGGCCTGCGCAGAATGATGTTCTTGGCAGAAATGCAGCTAACCCGCTACGGAAGTGATGGCGCTATCTGTTGCATCATCTGCGGCAGCAGATAGGGCGCGCCATCGTCGGTCCGGGCGACGACGACATCGATATCGAACACGCGGCGGATCACATCGCTGGTGATCGTCTCCGATGGTGTTCCTTCTGCAGCAACGGCGCCGTTGCGCATGACGACGATGCGATCCGCAAAACGAACTGCGAGGTTGAGATCGTGCAGCACCGCGATGACGGCCGTGCCGTTGCGCGCGCGCTGCCGGGAGATTTCCACCAGCTCGATCTGGTGCCGCAGATCCAGAGACGATGTCGGCTCGTCGAGCAGCAAGATGCCGGGGCCATGGGCAGCCTCGCCGCAGGCGAGTTGCACGAGGATGCGGGCGAAATGCGCGCGCTGCTGTTCGCCGCCGGAGAGCGTCGGCAATTCGCGATGACGGAAGTCGCCGAGGCCCACTTCATCGATGGCGGCATCGACCAGCGATTGCGCGGCAGCCAGCGGCAGGATTCCGCGCCCCATGCGCACGACTTCTTGCACGGTGAACGGAAAACTCACGCTGACATGCTGAGACAGCATTGCGCGCCGCATCGCGAGTTCTTCGGGCGACCAGGCGTGGAGATTGCGGCCTTTCAGCGTGATGCTGCCGCGCGATGCGCGCAGATCGGCGGACAGCAGGCGCAGCAGCGTCGACTTGCCGGCGCCGTTGGGGCCGACAATGGCGACCATCTCGCCGCTGGTGATGGTGAGATCGACGTGATCGAGCAGCGTGGCCTGGCCGATGGTGAGCGACAGGCCGGATGCTGTAAGGATGGGAGCGTCGGCCATTGGCGTCACAGCCCCACCAGCCCGCGCTGGCGCAGCAGGATGAGCAGGAAGATCGGCGCGCCGACGGCGGCGGTGAGGATGCCGATGGGCATCTCGGCCGGCGCCACGATGGTGCGCGCCAGCGTATCGGCGCCGACCAGCAGGCTGGCGCCGAGGCCGACGGAGGCCGGCAGCAGGAGCCGATGGCCCGGACCGATCACCAGCCGCAGCAGATGCGGCACCACAATGCCGACGAAGCCGATCACGCCGCAGACCGACACCGCCGCGCCGGTCATGGCCGACACCAGCACGATGCAGATACGCTTGAGACGCTCGACATCGACGCCGGAATGAAAGGCTTCGGATTCGCCGAGGATCAGCACGTCGAGGCCGCGGCTGGTGAACAGCATGCCGATCAGGCCGAGAGCCAGCATCGGCGTAATCGTTGCCGCCTTGCTCCAGGTGGCGCCGCTGAGCGAGCCGAGCAGCCAGAAGGTGATATCGCGCAGCTGGTGGTCGTCGGCGATGAAGACCAGCAGACCGATGCCCGCATTGGCGATGGCGGCGATGGCAATGCCGGCGAGCAGGAACAGCGCGATGGACGTGCGCCCGCTGCGGCTGGAGATCCGGTAGAGGATGATGGTCGTCAGCAGCGAGCCGACGAAGGCCGCGAGCGGCAGCAGGAATGGCTGCAGAAAACTGACATTGTGCGCAAAGCGGCTGTCGCTGATGACGATGGCGCCGGCTGCGGCAAATGCGCCGCCGCTGGAGACACCGACCAAAGCAGGGTCAGCCAGCGGATTGCGAAACAGGCCCTGCATGATCGCGCCCGCCGCACCCAGCATGCCGCCGATCATCGCGGCGATGGCGATGCGGGGAATCCGGATCGACCACAGGATCAGTTGGTCGCGTGCGGCAAATGGATTGCCGGGATCGGCAGCCGTCAGGCCAAGCGCCGCGGGCAGGCGGGCGAGGGGAATGCCGGCGGCACCCACGGTGGCGGCAAGCATCACCGTCAACAGCAGTGCTGCGAGCAGGCCGCACAGGACAACGATCGTCTTGGGGCGGCGCACCCGGCCCCTCGTTCTGACAAACGCAGTCAGCTTGGCGTCCGCAGCAGTCATCTTATTGACGACAGTCGACGGCGAGCGAGGCGGGCTTGAACGAGGCCGCGTCGGCGGTCAGCGCCGGATCGAGTTTCACGGCAAGGTCGCGCGCGGCGGCGGCCGTGCGTGGGCCGAAGCCGAGCAGATAGAGGCCGTCCATGGTGACCAGGTTTCTGGTCTTTGCGGCCGGCGTCAGGGCGAAGGCCGGGTTGGCAAACACGGTGTCGGCCTGCAGCGTGTCCTTGCCGCGCTCCATCGACAGCACCACATCCGGTTTGGCTGCGGCGATCGCTTCATCGGTCATGATCTTGTAGCCATCGAAACTGTCCGCGACATTCACGCCGCCGGCCAGCTTGATGATTTCGTTGGCTGCCGTCTTCTGGCCTGCGACCATGGCGCGGCCGTCGAGAAATGACATCACGAACATCACGCGAACAGGTGTTTTGATTTTCGCGCGCAACTCGCGCAGCGCGGTGAGGTCGCCGGCCACGGCATTGGCGAGACATTCGCCGCGCGGCTCGACACCCGCGACCCTGGCGATCAGCCGGATCTTCTCGATCATGCCGGCCTCGGTGAACGTGTCCGGTGCGACGATGAGCGGAATCCTGGCGGCGTCGATGACGTCGATGGTTTCCTTCGGGCCGGAGCCCGCAATAGCCAGTACCAGTTGCGGATTGAGTCCGAGTACGCCTTCGGCTGAGAGCTGGCGCATGTAACCGACATTGGGTTTGTCGGCCATCGCCTTCGGCGGATACAGGCTGGTCGTATCAACGGCGACGATGCGGTCGTCGGCGCCGAGCGCATAGAGGATTTCGGTGACCGCGCCTCCGATCGAGACGATGCGGGTCGGGTGGCCGATGGTGACGTCGCGGCCGCGGGCGTCGCGCACCATGACGTCTTCGGCTGCCGCCGCGGCGGAGAATGCGAGAATGCTCGCGAGCGCTACACATTGCAGCGCATGCGCGATGCGGCGATTACGCATGGTCATCGCAGCGGTCATTTGGTGAGGATCAGCTTGTTCTGGAATGTCAGGCGCAGGCGATAGGTCTCGTCGCCATGCGTAATGAGTAACTCACGCTGATCCGCGAACAGCTCCTTGCTGTCCATCCGGTCGCCATTGACGACTACATGACGTCCGGCCGAGGGCTTGGTGTGAGCGGCGGCGCTGCCGTCGTGAGAACCAGTATCCATAGCGCCGATATATCCCGTCCGTGAAAGTCTCTCTCGTCGTTATAGGTTTGGTCGCACCTCATCGCCAAGCACTGCAGTCTATAATCGGTATAAACAGGAGCGGGATTGCTTGACCCCCCTGTCAATGAACCGTAATCGAAAATGGCAACTTGGTGGCAGGGGTCTCCGAGTCGCATTCGAAAGCCAGCAAGCTCCCTGCCTCGCGCAGCGCCAGCCAGCCACGATCCGTTGAAAAATTGTGCTTGGGGATTAGGCTATGGCTCTTGGGGGCAGGACTACGCGCGCCTTGTTGTTGGGCGCGTCGATCGTATCAATGGGAGCGCTCGTCTCCGGGACCGCCCTGGCACAGGCCGCCGCCGTGTCGGCAGGCGACGTGCAGCCGCAAAAGCCTAAACCAGCGAAGAAGAAGCGTGTCGCGGCACAGTCGGCAGTCATGCCGGCGCCGGTGGCTGACGCCAATGCACAGGCCGGCCGCAGCGGCCAGTCCCTCGATGAGATCACCGTTACCGCAACGAAGACCGAGCAGCGCGCCATCGACGCGTTAGCGCCGGTCAGCGTCATGACGCAGGAACAGATCCAGCTGCAGCAGCCAAACCGCCTGAGCCAGCTCTTCTACAACGTTCCCGGTGTCTGGATGCAGGACCGTGGCGATGATCCATCGACGGCGATCAATATCCGCGGCCTGCAGGACTTCGGCCGTGTCGCTGTTGTGGTCGATGGTGCACGCCAGAACTATCAGCGCTCGGGTCACAATGCGAACGGTTCATTCTTCCTCGAACCCGAGCTGATCGGTGGCATTGATATCACCCGGGGACCGACCGCAAACATCTACGGGTCGGGCGCCATCGGCGGCGTGGCGTCGTTCCGCACCAAGGACATCAATGATGTTCTGCGTCCGGGCGAGCGTTGGGGCGTGGACATGAGCGGTTCCTACGGCTCCAACAACAATCGCGGCCTCGGCTCCGTGTTCGGTGGCGTGCGCGTCGACCCGTCGGTCGACGTGTTCGGCGGCGCGGTCTACCGGACGCAGGGCAACTACAAGGATGGTGACGGCACCGAGATCGGCAACACTGGCAACGACATCGCTGCGGGCCTGATGAAGCTGACGGTCCGTCCTGCCGATGGCCACGAGATCAAATTCGGCGGCATCTTCCAGGATTATCAGTACAGCATCGGTCAGATGAACCGTGGGGGCACCACCACGGCGGCGCCGGCTGCGGCCATCGCCGGTTCGTCGGTCTATGGCTCCACGGCCAAGACCTATACCGGTACGGTGACCTGGAAGTACTCCAGGCCGGATGACATGTTGTTCGACTGGAGCGCCACGCTGTATGGCAATCGCACCGACAACGATCAGGTCAAGACCTACAACAACCGTATCACCGCGGGTTCAGGCACCTGTACGCTCGCCAACCCCGGCAACAATATTTCCGGCTGCGTCGGTGATCGCCGCGGTTACCTGCTGGATACGGTCGGCGTGGACGTCAACAACACGTCGCGTTTCGATGTCGGCGGGTGGCGCAATGCCGTCACCTACGGCTTCGATGTCTTCAACGACAAGGTCGCGACCTTCGATTCCCGCGGCAACTCCAACATCACCACACCGAGCGGCGACCGGACGGTGGGCGGCGGCTTCATTCAGCTGAAGAACAACTACTCGACCTGGCTCGAAGTCATCAGTGCGCTGCGTTACGATCACTACGAGCTGAATTCGTCGGGCACAGGCGTCGCCGGAACGACGTCGTCGAGTGGCGATCGCCTTTCGCCGAAGATCACTGTCGGCGTTACGCCGGTTGCTGGTTTCACGCCTTATGTGAGCTACGCCGAGGGCTATCGCGCGCCGTCGATCACGGAGACGCTGATCGCGGGCGGCCATGCCACCGGCGGCGGTCCGACGCTGTTCAACTGTCCCGATGGCACCTCAGGCCTGTTCTGCTTCCGGCCGAACCCGAACCTGCGTGCTGAAGTCGGCAAGAACAAGGAAGTCGGCGTCAATCTGAAGTACAACGGCATCTTCACAGCCGGCGATAGCTTCCGCGCCAAGTTCAACTTCTTCCGCAACGATGTTGACGACTATATCGATCTGGTCGCTTCTACCCCTGTCGCTTCGCCACTGACGTTTATGGGTTTCCCGATTCCGGGCATGTTCAGCCAGTTCTACCAGTACCAAAACATCGCGTCGGCAAAGATCGAGGGCTTCGAAGCGGAGACATCCTATGATGCCGGCGATTGGTTCCTGGGTGTCGGCGCTACGCTTCAGCGCGGCAAGAACACCCAGACCAATGTTGGTCTGGCGACGATCCAGCCGCGCAAGGTCACGACCACCGGTGGCGTCCGCTTGCTGGACCGCAAACTGGTCATCTCGGCTCAGTGGTCGTCAGTTGGTGCCATTACCGACATCCCGGTCGGCTATGTGCCATCGACCGCCTATGATCTGGTCAATCTCTACGTGGCCTATCAGCCCACGCCGGATATCACCCTCAACTTCGGCGTCGACAACATCCTCAACCAGTACTATCGCCCCTACGCCATTCCTGGCGCGGGTGCGGATGGCACTACCCAGAACGACGTTCTGTGGACCAGCCCCGGCCCCGGCATCGTCTACAAGGGTGGTCTGAAGGTCCATTTCGGCGGCGCATAACCGTCCGCGACCTGACACCTCCAGAGGAATCGCGCTCATGTCCGGGCGCGATTTCGTTTATGATAGGCTACGAGCACACAAGAGAAGGAATACTCCATGTTCATCGCCATGAACCGCTTTCAGGTGAAACTCGGCTCCGAGGCCGCTTTCGAAAACATCTGGGCGAACCGGGAATCGTATCTCTCGGAATTGCCGGGCTTCATCGAGTTCAGCCTGTTGAAAGGCCCGGTGGCCGAGGATCACACGCTGTATTCGTCGCATACGGTCTGGGCCAGCAAGGCGGACTTCGAGGGCTGGACCAAGTCGGAGCAGTTCCGCAAGGCCCATGCCCGCGCGGACAACAAGTCGGAAGGCGCCAGCCTCTATCTTGGTCACCCCAAGTTCGAGGGTTTCGAAGTGATCCAGTCCGAGCGCCGCAAGAGCGCTGCGGCCTGATCGCAGACGACTGCGTTTATTGACGACAATGATCGATCACGGAGCCATTCCATGCTGAATACGGATCTCGCCGCGCTGAAAATTTATATGGCGGAGAATCCCGGCGCCGTGATCGAGACCGTTGCGCGTGAGCGCAACGTCACGCCCCGCGCGGTGCTCGAAGCATTGCCCGAGGGGATGGTGACCATCGGCGGCGCCGCCGACGCCTTCGTGACCGCGATGACGGATATCGCCGAGTGGGGCGAAGTCACGCTGATCGTTCACACCGAGGACGGCATCTTCGAGACGACGGCGCCGCTGTCGCCGGGCGCCATCGGCCATGGCTACTATAATCTGACACAGCCGAAGGGGCTGCATGGACATCTGCGTCATGAACGCTGCGGCGGCGTTGCCTTCGTCGAGCGGCCCTTCATGGGCAAGTCGTCAGCTTTCGTTGCTTTTCTCAATGTGGACGGCGGCGTGATGTTCAAGGTCTTTGTCGGCCGCGACGAGACCCGCGCGCTGAAGCAGGATCAGCTCGAACGTTTCCGCGCGTTGGCCAAGAAGCTCGACGCTTAGGCGCGGCATCTCACTCGGCGTGCTCCTGCATGCGCGCCACCAGCATCTGGGCCACCAGCCGGGTTGATGGCGAGGCCATTCGTGCTGCGAGTTGCACCAGGGTCACCTGTGTCGCTTCCAGCCTGCTGTCACGCAGCGGCACGGCCACCAGCGTTCCGGCATTGATCGATGCCATGGCGGAGACCATGGGCAGGAATGTCGCCAGATCTGTGCGTGCGGTGATGGTTTGCGTGAAGGCGAGCGAATTGGTCTCGCTGCACATTTCCAATTGAATGCTCGCCTGTGCGCAGGATTTGTCGAGCTCCTGACGGATACCGAAGGAGGTGTCGGGCAGGATCACCCGTAGCCCGGCGAGATCCTTCATCCGCAGCGAGGTCTGGCCGGCCAGCGGATGCCGCGGCGAAACGATCAGGCAGACCGGCTGCCGCATGCGACCGAGCTCGATCAGGTCGCGCCGCGTGGCGCGGCCGAAGATCAGGCCGAGATCGACGTCGTTCTGTCCGACCATCTCGACCACGTCGCGCGCGCCGACCGCGGTGACCGACAGGGCGATGCCCGGATATTGCTGCGAGAGGTCAATGTAGAAACCGGGCAGGAAGCTCGACAGCATGCCTTCGACGGTGGCGATCTTCACCTGCCCGCGGCGCAGCGATGCGAATTCCTCGACCTGGCTGCGCAGTCCGTCGAGCTGGCTGCGGTTCTCGACTGCATAGCGATACAGCACGTGGCCGGCATCGGTCAGGTTCATGCCGCGCGCGCCGCGCTCGAACAGTTTGACCGCAAGCTCTTCCTCCAGCCCCTGCACCTGCCGGCTGATGGCGGAGGGAGCGATGCGCAGCGCTGCAGCGGCCTGTTTGATCGATCCGGACTCGGTAACGACGCGAAAATAGCGAATGGCGGTGGATTCGATCATCGTTGGTCCCTCGCGGCTGGCTGCCCAGCGCGATGGCAGGACCTGACTAGCGTTCTGATTTTCAGACCTCTCACATCGAAATTCAATGCTTTTATTCGAAATGCTAATTTGCAAAGGTTTCGGCAGGTCACGGTCCCGTCATCGATGGAGAATTTGGATGTTTCATCCCCGGCTTGCTGTCTCGGCTTTTTCCGCCTCCCTTCTGCTGGCTGCGGCCGGCGTGGGAGCGACGTCCTCAGTAGCGTCTGCGCAGGACGTCATCCGTTTCGGCGCGCCGCTGCCGATCACCGGGCCGCTGGCGCCGGAAGCCGTGAAGCAGCAGCAGGGCTATGATCTCTGGGCGGAGCAGGCCAACAAGGCCGGCGGCATCAATGTCGGCGGCAAGAAATACAAGGTCGAGATCGTCTATTCGGACTATCAGTCCAACACGCCGCGCTCGGTGCAGACCACCGAACAGATGATCACCCAGGACAAGGTGAACTTCATGTTCGGCCCGTTCGGGTCGGGCGCCGCCAAGGCCGCCAGCACGATCGCCGAGAAATACAAGGTGCCGATGCTGGCCGCGACGGCGTCGTCATCGCAGGTCTATGACCAGAACTACAAATATCTGTTCGGCACCTTCACGCCGAACGACACGCTGACCACGCCGCTGACGCAGCTGGTCAAGGCCAAGGCTGCCGACGTCAAGAAGGTCGCGATCCTCGCGCGAAACGATCTGTTCCCGCTGGCCATTGCGCAGGAAATGGAAAAGTCCGCCAAGGCCAACGGTCTTGAGGTCGTCTATTTCGAGAAATACGCCATCAACACCCTCGATCACTCCGCGACCCTGTCGCAGATCAAGTCGCTCAATCCGCAGTGGATCTTTCTGACCGGCTACACCAATGATTTGCTGCTGCTGCGCAAGCAGATGGTCGATCAGCAAATGAAGGCGGGTGTCGTGACCATGATCGCCGGTCCGGCCTATCAGGAATTCATCGATTCCGCCGGCCAGAGCGCCGAGAACATCTCCAGCGCGTCGTGGTGGCATCCGGCCGAACAGTACAACGGCAAGGACATCTTCGGCACGACAGCCAATTTCGTGAAGCTGTTCAAGGACAAGTACAAGCTAGAGCCTGATTATGCCCACGCTTCGGCTGCGGTATGCGGCGCTCTGTTCCAGATGGCGATCGAAAAGGCCGGCTCACTGGACCGCGACAAGGTGCGTGACGAACTCGCCAAGATGGACGTCGTGACCTTCTGGGGCCCGGTGAAATTTGGCGCCAACGGCCAGATCAACTCGCTCGAACCGCCGGTCTTTCAGATCCAGGCCGGCAAGCCGGTGGTGCTGTTCCCCGATGCGATCAAGCAGGGCGACTTCAAGCTCGGCGTGAACTGAGCGCCGAGTTTGAAATACTAAAGCGACCGGCGGGGAATCGACATGCTGGCCATCCAGGTCCTGATCAATGCGCTCGTGCTTGGGTGTCTCTATGCCTGTATCGCGATCGGCTTCTCGCTGGTCTGGGGCGTTCTCAACGTCATCAACCTGATCCACGGCTCGTTCATCGTGCTCGGTGCCTATCTGGCATGGGGCGCCTATAATTCGCTCGGGCTGTCGCCCTGGTATGCGTTGCTGATCGCCGCGCCGGCCTTTTTCGTGTTCGGCTATCTGCTGCAGCGGCTGCTGCTCAATCGCGTCATCACCGCACCGGTGCTGGTGACGCTGACGCTGACCTTCGGGCTCGATCTGATCCTGAACAATGCGATGATCTATTACTTCAAGGCCGACTACCGGAAGCTGATCCTGAACCCGCCGACGGGCTCGATCTCGATCTTCGACGTCGTCGTCCCCGTCGATCGCCTGATTGCGACAGCTTCGGCATTGGCTCTTACGTTCTTGCTCTACCTGCTGCTGCGCCGCTCGAAAGTCGGCCGCGCCATCGTTGCCGTCCGGCTCGATCGCGATGCCGCGGTGCTGATGGGTGTCGACGTCAAATCGATCTACGCCACCGCCTTCGGTCTTGGTGCGGCGCTCGCCGGTTGCGCCGGTGTGCTGATGGCGCTGATCTTCCCGATCTCGCCGCTGACCTCGTCGGCCTATCTGGGCAAGGCCTTCGTGGTCTGCGTGCTCGGCGGTCTCGGCAGCGTCTCCGGCGCGCTGGCCGGCGGCATCTTGCTGGCTTTGGTCGAAGGCGTCGGCTCGGTCTATCTCGGCCCGGCCCATGCGGTGACGCTGTCTTTCGTCCTGCTCATTATCTTCCTTGTCGTCAGGCCGCAGGGCTTGCTCGGCCGAAAGGGTTTTGAATGACCCGGACCAATCTCGCGCTTCTCGCTCTCATTGCCTGCGTTGCGGCGCTGCCGCTGTTCGGCGATGCCTATGCGCTGCGTCTCGGCACCATGGCCTGCATGTATGCGATCTTCGCGCTGTCGTGGAACATCGTCGGCGGCTTCGCCGGCTATCCGTCCTTCGCGACGGCAGCGTTCTTCGGTCTCGGCGCCTACACCACCGGCATTCTCATGAACAAGGGCGTGCCGCTGTCCCTGTCGCTGCTGGGCGCGCTGGTGCTGTGCCTGTTGCTTGCGGCTGCGCTCGGCGCGGTGCTGCTGCGGCTGCGCGGCCATTATTTCGCGATTGCCAGCCTGTCGCTGGTCGAGGTGTTCCGCGAACTCGTCAACAACGCGACGGATCTCACGGGCGGCGGCATGGGCCTGAATATCCCGCTGGTGTCCGGTTCGAGCGTTCTGTCGGACGCGACCTTCTTTTTCTACGCCATGTGGGGGCTGCTGCTGATCACCGCGCTCGTTGTCATCGCGGTTTCGATGTCGAAGCTCGGTTTTGGTCTCAACTGCATCCGGCAGAACGAGACAGCCTCGAACATGGTCGGTCTCAATTCCACGCTCTACAAGGCCATCGCCTTCGGCTTGTCCGCCTGTTTCGTCGGCGCCGCCGGCGGGCTCTATGCCGCCTGGGTGCATTACATCGACCCGTCCGACGTATTCGACATCCTCTATTCGGTGAAGCCGATCGTGATGGCGCTGATGGGCGGGCTCGGCTCGCCGCTCGGCGTGGTCTGCGGCGCCTTCGTCTATCTCGGCCTCGAAGAGGTGGTCTGGCGCAACTACATCCAGATCCATTCGGGCGTGCTGGGCGTTCTCATCATCCTTCTGCTGCTGTTCCTGCCGCATGGGCTGGTGTCGCTGCATGCCGGCAAAATCTGGCGCGGATTGACCGGACGAAAGGCAAAGCATGTCTAGGCCCGGTCACGAAATCCTGCATCTCAGCAACGTCTCGCGCCACTTCAGCGGGTTGAAGGCGCTCAGCGATGTGTCGCTGTCGGTCAACAAGGGTGAGGTCGTCGGTCTGATCGGTCCGAACGGCGCCGGCAAGACCACGCTGGTCAACACCATCTGCGGCGTCACGCCAGCGAGCTCAGGCGTCGTGACGTTCGACGGCAAGGACATCACGCGGATCAAGACCTATCAGTCGGCGCGGCTTGGCCTGTCGCGGACTTTCCAGATCGTGCAGCCTTTTGCCGAGTTTTCGGCGCTCGACAATGTCGCTGCCGCGGCACTGTTCTCGCAGCCGGGCGAGAGCCTGAAATCGGCCCGCGAGACCGCCCGCGCCCATCTCAATTTTGTCGGCCTCGATGCACAGGCGAACCAGTCTGCGGCGACGCTGACACTGGCCATGCGCAAGCGTCTGGAGCTGGCCAAGGCTTTGGCCATGAAGCCGAAGCTGCTGTTCCTCGATGAGGTCAATGCCGGCCTCAACAGCGCCGAGGTCGAGCGTGCCACCAAGCTGATCCATCAGCTCGCCGCCGATGGCATCACCATCGTGATGATCGAACATCTGATGAAGGTCGTGCTGAACGTCTGCACCCGTATCGCGGTGCTGCATAACGGCCGGCTGATCGCGGACGGTGCGCCGCGCGACATCATCAAGGATCCCGCCGTGGTCGATGCCTATCTGGGCCAGCAATATGCACAACGGAACGCCGCCCGTGGCTGATCATCCGATGCTCGAACTCAATCAGGTCTGCGCCGGCTATGGCGAAATCCAGGTGCTGTGGGGCATCGACATGGCGGTGCGCTCCGGCGAGATCACCGCGCTGATCGGCTCCAACGGCGCAGGCAAGACCACGCTGATGCGTGCGCTGTCCGGACTGATCCCGCTGACCTCCGGAAAATATGTCTCCGAGGGCGTCGATCTGTCGAAGGCCACGGCGGCACAGATGCTGGCCCATGGCATCGTCCATGTGCCGGAAGGGCGCCGTTTGTTCGGCGCCATGAGTATCGAGGACAATCTCCTGATGGGCGCCTATTCGCGCAGCGTCAGCCGGACCGAGCTCAATCGCGATCTCGACCGCGTCTATACGACCTTCCCCAAGCTCCGCGAACGCCGCAATCAGGCGGCGGCAACGCTGTCGGGCGGCGAGCAGCAGATGTGCGCCATTGGCCGCGGGCTGATGAGCGCGCCGCGCCTGCTGATGATCGACGAACTCTCGCTCGGCCTGTCGCCGCTGCTGGTGGAGCAACTGGTCGCCGCGTTGCGACAGCTCAACAGCGAAGGCATGTCGATCCTCCTCGTCGAGCAGGACGTCACCACGGCGCTCGATCTCTGCCATCACGCCTACATCATGGATATGGGCCGCATCGTGCGCACCGGGCAGGGCGCCGAGCTGCTGGCCGATCCCATCATTCGCGACGCCTATCTCGGCGTCCTTGAAGACTGACTTTGATTTCATCGAAAGAGGCCAAACATGATCGAGACCGTCGAAGCCCCCAATAGCGGCTACCGTTACATGCCCGGCGTCAGCCAGTATTCCTGCGGCGTCGGCGCACTGCCTGGCTTCGCGCTGGAGCGCGTGCGCTTCTCCAGGGTTGTCCCGCTGAAGGAGGGCTTTGCCAGGATCGCCGAGATCATCAAGGCAGCCGGCCGGCCGCTGACCGCCTTCGCAGCCTGCGAGTTGCGCTCGCCGGCGCCGTTCACGGAGCAGGGTTTCATCGACTTCAACGAGATCTATATCAGGACCCTCGAAGACTGGGGCATCATGAAGGACCGCGTGAATCCCGTCGGGCGCAGCAATGTGTGTCCGAAGATCGATCCGCCGTCAGAGCCGGGCTTCCACGCCTTCTCGTTCACGACCGTTGCCCCGAATGCGCCGGCGTCCTTTGTCATTGCCGGCAGCGGTGAGGCCGCTGAGGGCAAGGGCGATTACCGTGACAACACCGTGCGCCTTGGCGACATCAGCCCGTCGGGGATGCTCGAAAAGGCCAAGTTCGTGCTCGATGAAATGGAGCGCCGCATGAGCGCGTTCTCCGGCGACTGGAGCCAGACAACAGCCGTGCAGCTCTACACGGTGCGGGACGTCTATCCGCTGCTGGAAAGTGAACTCGGTCGTCGCGGCGTGTTCCGCAACGGCCTGACCTGGCACTTCAACCGCCCGCCGGTCGTCGATCTCGAATATGAGATGGATTGCCGCCGCGTGCATGTCGAGCGCGTGGTCGAGGTTTAACCGCCTCAGTGATGACTGACGCGCAGATCCTGCGAGGTCTGCCGCAGTCGTCGGGTGAGTTCGCGCGCCAGGTTGCCCAGCAGCCTGGTAGCGAGCACCGGGTTCTCCTGCAGGATTAGATCGAAGCCGTTGCGCGGAAATTCGTAACAGGCCACCGCGTCATCGGCGACGATGGTGGCCGAGCGCGGCACCGATTCCACCAGCGCCATTTCTCCGACCGTGGTGCCGCGGCCAAGTCCGGCGATGCGGCGTCGCTCGTGATGTCCGTCGGTGCGCAGCAACACGCTGACGCTCCCTTTCAGGATCAGCCACATCCGGTCGCCGGCGTCGCCTTCGCGGCAGATCGTATCGCCACATGCGAATTCGCGTCTGGTCATTACTGCAGTCAGTTCGGCCATCTCGTTGGCGGAAACGCCATCGAGAAAGTCGATCTGCTCGAGCGTGAGCTCCTCCGCTTGCCCCTGCCGAGCAGCAGAGCGGTCGAGCATGGTCTGCTCCATCCATTCAAGTGCGGAATCGAGATCCTGCGTCATTGGCGGCGATGCCGCGTCGTGCCCGATCCCGTTGCCGATGATGGCGGCATGGACCGGCCGGACATTGCAGTAGATCAGTCGCCGTTTCTTCTCAGTCGCCTTCTGGCGCAGGGTTCGCAATGCGTTGATGCCGGACACATCGAGGTCGGAGATGGCCCCCATGTCGAGCAGGATCATGTCCGTACTGTTGAACAGGTCCTTGACGCGGAGCGAGAGGTCGTCGGCATTGCCGAAAAACAGTGCGCCTTCGAGCTGCAGGATGGCGCGCTGCTGCCCGGTCTGCTGCAGGATCGCGAGATCGTCGGCCGAGCGAATGCGTTTGGAGAACAGCGTGTCGCCGAGATGGGCGCGGCGTACCAGCGGCCGGCTCATATTGATGACGAAGATGATGCAGGACAGGATGATCCCGACGATGACTCCGGAAACGACAGAGCTGAACACGGTCACGGCCATCACCGCGAGCACGACGATCAGGTTATAGACCGCGTGACGGCGAACCTGCGGCTCGCTGCTTGATCGAATGTCGGTCAGCAATTGCAGATTCCAGCGATCGAACAGCACGATGCCGATCACCAGCAGCAGGCCGGCGAACACCGCGCGCGGCACCTGTGCGAGCACCGACGACAGCGCGAATGTGACGGCCAACAGGCTGAGCGCCACGAAAATGCTGGTCCAGCGCGTGCGGCCGCCCATGCGATAGCCGAGCAGGATCACCGATGGAATCGCCGATCCGCCGATGCCGCCGCCCAGCGCTGCCGCCGCATTGGCGATGCCTTGTGCGGCGAGGTCGCGTACCGGGTGGATATGCGTATCGTCGAGCTGCTGCGCCACGCGGAAAGCCAGCATGGTCTCCACCGTGCCGATGATCGCCAGCACCAGCGACACCAGCACGACATGCGGAAGCACGGCGGTCAGTTCAGGCGTGATCGAGCCGTCGAACACTGCGCCGAGCGGCATTGCGGGCGGGAAGCTGACATGGATCTCACCGATCGTTGGCCCGAGATCGAGACCGGTCGGGATGCTGATCAGATAGTAGAGCGCGGTGCCGGCGATGAAGCCTGCAAGCGATCCCGGTATTTTTCGCAGCCAATCTGGCAGCCGCAGCCAGCCTGCTATTGCCGGATAATTCAGAACAAAGAGCGCCAAGGCCACGACGTAAACCAGCATCGCGGGCTTGTTCGGCCACGGCGTATGCGTGGCAAAGAACGGTTTGAACTGGGAAATCACGATCAGCATGCCGACGCCGTTGAGCAGGCCGGTCAGAACCGGATGCGGCGCGAATTTGATGGCGCGAGTCAGGCCGAGCAGTCCGAACAGGACCTGCCACAGCCCGGCCAGAAACAGACACAGCATGATCGCGGTCACGATCATCGCGGGCTGGCTCGCAAGCGTGGCGTCATTGACCAGCGTCGTGGTCAGGCCGGCCTGCACCAGGGCCATGCTGACGCGGCTCGTCGTCACGATATAGGACGAGGTGGCGACCACGGCCGCGACCAGGCCGACGATGGCGCCGCCATACAGGCCAGCTGCAGCGCCGGCCGCGACATAGTCGGGGCCGAGCGGCGCAAACACGAGCAGTCCGCAAGCAAGGCAGAGCGGCAGACAGACGAGGCTGGAGATCAGACCGGCGCTGATTTCCGATCGCCAGTTGACGAGCGGCTCGGCGGGAGGCGATGCTTTGAGCACGGGCTGGCCTTCATCACGGAGGGACCGGCCACGTCTTCATGGATGACGGTTGTTGCCAGCTTTCGCCATTATTGTGAAACGGAACTGATCCGCAAGCCAAGATCGGGGGCGCCCCGCCGATTTCCCGCGCTACACCCCGGCGACGATGGCCTTGCGATAGAGCGCGCTGTAGCTGGCGGCAGAAATATTCCAGCTGAACGACTTCGACATCGCGCTGCGGCGCATCGAGTTCAGGCGATCCTTGGATCCGTAGGTGGCGAAGGCGCGGAGGATGCCGCCGAGAAACGACTCCGTGGATGGCTGCGTGAACAGGAAGCCGGTCTCGCCGTCGACGATGGTCTCGGCGAGGCCGCCGGTCTGGTGGCCGATCGGCAGCGAGCCGAAGCGCTGCGCATACATCTGACTCAGGCCGCACGGTTCGAAGCGCGACGGCATCAGCGTGAAGTCGCTACCGGCGAAAATCCGACGTGCCTCGCGGTCGTTGAAGCCGATGGCGACACCGATGGCGTCGGGTCTGCGGCGATGCGCGTCCATCAGCGCATTCTCGATGGCGGTCTCGCCGCGCCCGGTGACCACGATCTGTCCGCCGGCGGAGACGATGGCGTCGGCGGCTGACAGCACGAGGTCGACGCCCTTCTGATGCACGAGGCGGGCGACCAAACCAAAAATGGGCCCGCGGGAGAGCGCGAGCCCAAATTGTTGACGTACCCCATCGGCATTGGCGCGTTTGGCTTCCCAGTCGCCCGCGCCGAACGGTCTCATGAGCTCCGCGCAGACGCGCGGGTCCCAACTCTCATCGATGCCGTTGAGAATGCCGGTGAGACGCGACTCGTTGGAGCGCTTGGTCAGCAGGCCTTCCAGCCCGCAGCCGAGTTCCGGCGTGGTGATCTCGCGGGCGTAAGTCTCGCTGACGGTCGTGAGGTGCGACGAATAGACCAGCCCGCCCTTGAGGAAGGAGAGCTTGTCGTAGAATTCCAGCCCGTCGATATGGAAGGACTCCGCCGGTGCACCGATCCGGCGCAGCGAAGACTTCGGGAACAGGCCCTGATAGGCCAGATTGTGGATCGTCAGGATGGTCGGGATCTTGACGCCGCTCCAGGCCAGATAGGCCGGCACCAGTGCGGCCTGCCAGTCATTGGCGTGGACGAGGTCGGCCGACCAGTTCTTGTCGAGATTGCCGGAGGCGAGCAGGGCCGCGGCGGATGCGAAGCGCGCGAAGCGGATGTCGTTGTCCGGCCAGTCGCGGCCGCTGGCGTCGCCGTAAGGATTGCCGGGACGATCGTAGAGCTGCGGGCAGAGCAGGATATAGATCGGCAGCCCGTCCTTGGTCGCGGCCAGGCCGACCGAGCAGGCGGGCATTTCCGCCAGTGCCGGGCATTCGCCGACGATCTCGATGTCAGGAAACTGCGTGACGACGTCGCGGTAGCCGGGAAGGATGACGCGGACGTCGGTCCAGATGCGCAAAGCTCGAGGGAGAGCGGCGGAAACGGCTGCAAGGCCGCCCACCCGGATGAAGTCGTCAATCTCTGGAGTGACGAACAGTACCCTCAAGAAATGCCCTCGTGCCCGCCGTGACTACAAGGAGACGAAACTGGTCCAGCGTCTTTGGGTACTTATGGAACCGAAGGGCAATGGAACTCAGTTTTGTTACTTGCGCCGCAAAATATCCATCTGTGCACTGCAGTATATCACATCACTTAATACGGCATTGCAAAAGAGAAATGTGAGTTCGCAAAATTATCTCTGAAATCAGTGACCGGGTAACGACGGAACGATCAGTCGCAGGAAGCTCATGATGCAGCCGAGCGCGGCGAAACCGGCGCCGAGCGCCAGCGCCCAGGTCGCGCCGGAATGACCGAACAGGCCGAAGCAGAAGGCGGCGAGCGCCGCGCCCATGCTCTGGCCGGTCAGCCGGGCGGTCGCCACGATACCGCTGGCGCCGCCGCTGCGGCCGGCGGGGGCGCTGGACATGATCGCCTTCATGTTGGGCGCCTGGAAGAAACCGAAGCCGGCGCCGCAGATCACCATCCGCCAGACGATATTGGCGACGCCCGGATCAGGCGGCAGCCTGGCCAGCAGCACCATGCCGATGCCAAGCATGGCGAGGCCGATGCCGCCGAGCAGGCCGGCCGGATAGTTGTCCGACAGCCGGCCGGCGATTGGCGCCATGATGCCGACGACTAGCGGCCATGGGGTCAGGAAGAAGCCGGTCTCAACTGCCGAACGATGCAGAACCTCTTCGAAATAGAACGGCAGCGACACGAAGGCGAGGCCTTGGACGGAGAACGAGCACACGGCCGTGGCCGCCGACAAGGCGAAGAGCGGGCGGCGGAACAGGTCGATCGGCAGCATAGGCGCAGGATGATCGGCCTGCCGGCGCAGCAGCAGCCAGCCGAACAGCAGACCGGCAACCAGTTCCGCGACGACGATGGATGGTGCCGTGTGATGGGCGGCGCTGTCGATGCCGAGGATCAGCAGGCCGAGACAGAGCGAGGTCAGCAGGGCACCGAGAAAATCGAAACTATGGGTGGCGCGTGCGGTCTTTGGCAGGGTCTTGAGGCTGATGACAATGGCGGCGAGGCCGAACGGCAGGTTGATCGCGAACAGCCAGGGCCAGGTCGCGACCGACAGGATGCCCGAGGCGATGGTGGGGCCGAGGGTGAAGGCCGTCGCGACGACAAGGGCGTTATGACCGAGCCCGCGGCCGAAATGGCTTGGCGGATAAACCACGCGGACCAGCGCGGCATTGACGCTCATGGCGCCGGCGGCGCCGAGGCCCTGCAGCACCCGCGCGAACAGTAAAGTGTCCAGCGACCACGCGAATGCGCAGGCGACCGACGCGATCGTGAACAGGATCAGGCCGCCGAGATAGATGCGCTGATGGCCGACGATCTCGCCCAGCGCGCCGAACGGCAGCAGCGTGGCCACCATGGCGATCTGGTAGACATTGACCACCCAGATCACATCCGCTGGCGTGGCATGCAGGTCGGCGGCGATGGAGGGCAACGCGATATTGGCAATGGCCGTATCGAGCGAGGCCATGGCGAGCGCGGTGAAGATGGCAAGCCGCGCCCAGCGCTGCTGGCTCGGCGTCAGCCCGTCCGTCGGCTGGGGAGCCTGTGCCACGATACCGTCTGCCATGCTGGGGGATTCCTGGCGGCGGCCGAATTGGCCGCCGATCCGCGCTATCTAGGATAGTTCGCGTTGCCCCTACAGGCGTGTAACTGCATGAGGCATATGCACATCTTTGTTCCCAGCGGGTAGGATGGGTCGAGCGTCTTCGCGAAACCCATCACTTTTCCCGCGGACCACAACGAGTTTCGCGCCGGCGCCACGCGCCTGCGCTCTACCCGTCCTACACACCACGCTCTGCTTTGAGACGACGCTTTCAGGTGGCCTTCTTGAACCAGGTCCCGGACGCGACCGCCGTGACGATGATGGTGCCGTAGACGACCAGCGCGAAGGTCAGGCAGGCGAACAGCCAGGTCAGCGATCCCGTCAGCCGCAGCGCCAGCCAGCCGCCGCCGATCGAGATCAGCAGCCGCAGCACGCCGGCGAGCAGGGGATAGAGCATCTTTCCGGCGCCCTGGGAGGCGAAATACAGCGACAGGCCGAGGCCGAAGAAGCCATAGGCCGGACCGACAATACGCAGATAGGCGCTGCCGGTCTCGATCATCTGCGGGTCCGACCCGAACAGGCCAAGCCAGGCAGCCGGCCAGATCGCGGCGGCCAGGCCCACGGTCTCGGTGATCACAAACACCATGCCGCCGCCGATCAGGGCGGCCCGCAACGCGCGCTGCTCCTGCCCCGCGCCGATATTGGTGCCGACCAGAGCCACCAGTGGTCCGCCGAAGCCGAAGGCCAGCGGCACCATCAGATATTCCAGCCGGACGCCGGTGCCGAAACCCGCCACCGCATCGCCACCGGCGAAGCCGCCGACCAGCGCGGTGGTGAGCAGCACCGTGAAACTCGTCTGCAGCGAAATCACCGCAGCGATAGCGCCGACGCGCAGGATGTCGGCGGACAGATCCCAGCGCAGGCGCGCCAGCTTGAAGTGGACGATGCAGCGGCCGGAGAGAATGTAGCCGGCGAGCACGGCGCCGACCGTGAAGGTCGACAGCACCACGGCCCAGCCGCCGCCGGCGATGCCGAGCGCGGGGATCGGACCCCAGCCGAAGATCAGCAGCGGCGACAGCGGGATCAGCAGCACGACGCCGATGCAGATCGACAGCGACGGCACCAGCATGTTGCCGGTGCCGCGGATGATGCTGGCGAAGCCGTTCATCAGCCAAACCAAAACGCTGCCGCCGAACACCACATTGGAATACTGCATGGCCGCGTCGAGCGCGCTGCCGCTGACGCCCATCGCGGTGTAAATCGCACGGCCCCAGATCAGGAAGATCGCGGAGCCGATGAGACCGAGCAGGATATTGATGAGCGTGGCATGCATCACCAGCGCTTCGGCATCGTCGGTGCGCCGCGCGCCGAGCGCGCGCGCAATCGCCGAGGAAATGCCGCCGCCCATGGCGCCAGCCGACAGCATCTGCATCATCATGAAGCCGGGAAACACCACCGCCATGCCGGTCAGCGCGTCGGAACCGAGATGCGATACCCACCAGGTCTCGATCAGGCCGGTGGAGGCCTGCGCCAGCATCACCAGCAGATTGGGCCAGGCCAGCTTCACCAGCGTGGACGCGATAGGCGCCTGCAGCAGCATCCGCGTGCGCGGATTCATCTCGGAGATCGGTGTCGGATGGGCGGCAGCGACTGCCTGTGGCGTTTCAAGTTTCACAGTGTTCCGTCCTTCTGTGGGCGCGGTTTGCTGAGCCGCCGTTGCACGCGTGCACTGGCGGCGGGGCCGGGGGCGTTGCTGTGGGTGGCTTCGGTGATCGGTTTGCCGGTGCGGCGGTCGACCAGGATGGGATCGGCGGTCTCGCCGGTCTCCTTGTCGATCAGGACGACGCTTTCGCCTTCAGGCGCAAAGTGCCGGTTGCCCCAGCTCTGCAGCGACCACAGCACGGAGCGGAAATCCCGGCCGCGCGGGGTCACGATATATTCGTAGCGCGGCGGCTTTTCGCAATATTGCCGCTTCTCCAGCAGTCCGGCCTCGATCAGGACCGCCAGCCGGCGGGTCAGCATGTTGGGCGCGATGTTGAGGTTCTTCTGGAACTGGTCGAACCGCGTCATGCCGTAGATGGCGTCGCGCATGATCAGAATGCTCCACCACTCGCCGACGCGCTCGAGGCTGCGGGCAATCGGGCATTCCAGTTTTTCGAAACTCTTGCGCTCCATGGCGGGAAGATAAGGGAGTAACTATCGTCATGCAAGTCACTAGGTGGTGACCCTCCACTGTCATTCCGGGGCGCAGGTCAGCGGCGAAGCCGCTGGCAGGCGACCCCGGAATCCCGAAGTGTTCAGCCATGTCGAGATTCCGGGTTCGCGTCCGGCAAGAGCCGGCCACGCCCCGGAATGACGAGCTTGGAGGAGTGGTCGTCTACGATCCTCTATCCCACCATCCGTTCGCGCCCGACCCAGAAGCTCGCGCGCAGCGCCTTCTTGTCGATCTTGCCGACGCCGGTCATCGGCAGCTCGGTCACGAACTTGATGTGCTTGGGCGCATGGGCCGAGCCCTTGCGGGTCTTCACCAGATTGATCAGCTCATCCGCATTCGGCTTCGCCCCGCCGCGTGCGACCACGATGGCGGTGACGGCCTCGCCCCATTTGTCGTCGGGGACGCCGACCACGGCACACATGGCGACATCGGCATGGGTGGTGAGCACATCCTCGATCTCGCGCGGGAAGATGTTGAAGCCGCCGGAGACGATCATGTCCTTCTTGCGGTCGAGGATGAACATATAGCCGCGCTCGTCGGCGCGGGCGATGTCGCCGGTATGCAGCCAGCCGTTCTTGAGCGTCTCCGCGGTCTGCTCCGGCCGCTTCCAGTATTCCTTCATCACATGCGGCGCGCGGACGCAGATCTCGCCGGCCTCGCCGGGCGGGACTTCCTGATCGTCATCGTCGAGGATGCGGACGTTGCAGACTGCGATCGGAAAACCGCAGGATAGAAATAGTTCCGGATTTTTCGGATCATGATCCGACTTGCGCAGCACCGACACCGGATAGCATTCCGTCTGCCCATAGAGCTGCGAGAACACCGGGCCGATCCGCTCGATGCCTTCCACCAGCCGGCTCGGTGACATCGGCGATGCGCCGTAAAGCACCAGATCGAGCGAGGACAGATCGGTCTTCGACAGCGTCGGGTTGTCGAGCAGTACATAGATCATGGTCGGCACGAACAGCGTGAAGTTGATGTGCTCGCGCTCGATGGTCTTGAGCACGGCCTCGGGATCGAATCCCTTCAGCATATGCACGGTCCCGCCGCGCATCAGCGTCGGCAGCACCTTGGTGCCGGCGACATGGCTGATCGGCGCCACGGTGAGATAGCTCGGCCTGTCCGGGATCTCGAAGTCGGCCAGGATGGCACTGGCAAAGCCCGAGACTTCGCGATGGCGGCGCAGCGCGCCCTTGGACTTTCCGGTGGTGCCGCCGGTGTAATTGAGCACGGCGATGTCATCGACCTGTGCAAAGTCACGCGCGGTGGCGCTGCCACCCGAGCCGACGACCTTCAGCAGATCGATTCCGTAATCCGCGCGGCCCAGCGTGAACACATGCTGCAGACCCTGCGCGCGCGATGCAAGCTCGCCACCGCGTTGCAGGAAATTGTCGGCATCGATAATCAGGATCGTGGAGCCGGCGTCTTCGATCTGGTCGATCTGGTCCTGCATCGAGCCCAGCGGATGCAGCCAGGAAATGGCGAAGCGCGACAATTGCGCGGCGACACCGGCGCACCAGGTTTCGGCGCGATTCGCGGTCAGCAACGCCACTTTCGTGCCGGGCTGTGCGCCGAGGTTCATGAACACGTTCTGCAGTCGCGCGATCAGGTCCGTGGTGCCGCGATAGGTGATGGAGCCGCCCGGCCAGCTGAAGGCGATGCGATCGGGATAGCGCGCCAGCGCCCGCAGGGTCTGCGCGCCGACCGTCGGAAACGTGTTGAGCACGTCCGTCATGAAATCCTCCCAGTATGTCCTCGGCTTCTGTGGGCCGATGGTCGTGGCAAGGCTAACAACGAATGTCCCGTGTGCAAACACAAACCGTTCGATACATGCGTGGACGCATTGCAGCATCGCGCTGTGAACTTGTAGCGACGGATGTCATCGCCGTGTGCTAGAAACCGCCTAACATCGAGCCGCGTCACAGGAGAATTTCATGCGCAAGTTTTTGACCGTGCTGGCCGCACTGGCGACCCTCAGCCTGACCAATTGCGGTTACAACGCGATCCAGACCAGTGACGAGCAGGTCAAGTCGGCCTGGTCGGAGGTCGTCAACCAGTATCAGCGCCGGGCCGATCTGGTGCCGAATCTCGTGAACTCCGTGAAGGGCTTTGCGCAGCAGGAGAAGGACGTCCTTCTCGGTGTCACAAATGCCCGCGCCAAGGTCGGCTCGGTGCAGGCGACGCCGGACGTGGTGAACGATCCCGCGGCATTGCAGAAATTCCAGGCGGCGCAAGGCGAACTCTCCAGCGCGCTGTCGCGGCTCCTGGTCGTCACCGAAAACTATCCGCAACTGAAGTCCGACGCGCTGTTCAAGGATCTGATGTCCCAGCTCGAGGGCACCGAGAACCGCATCACCGTGGCGCGCAACCGCTACATCAAGTCGGTGCAGGATTATAACGTCGGCGTGCGCACCTTCCCGAACAATCTGACCGCCATGATGTTCGGCTACAAGGAGAAGGCCAACTTCTCCGTCGCCAATGAGAGCGAGATCTCGACCGCGCCGAAGGTCGACTTCAATCCGACGCCGGCGCCTGCGAAGTAGGCCGGCCTCGCCGGTGAGTGCGATGAAGGCTGTCAAAGCCTGTCTGCTGGCATTGTTGTTGTGCTGGAGCGTTGCCGCTCTGGCCGATGTCGCCGTGCCCGCGCTCAGCGGACGCGTTGTCGATCAGACCGGAACCTTGAGCGAGTCCGACCGGGCGTCGCTCGACAGCACGCTGCGCGACTTCGAGGCCCGCAAGGGCAGCCAGATCGCGGTGCTCATCGTGCCGACCACGGCGCCGGAAGCCATCGAGCAATATTCCATCCGCGTCGCCGAAGCCTGGAAGCTCGGCCGCAAGAAGATCGATGACGGCGCGATCCTGCTGGTGGCCAAGAATGACCGCAAGCTGCGCATCGAGGTCGGTTACGGCCTCGAAGGCGCGCTGACGGATGTCACCACCAGGCGCATCATCGACGAGATCATCACGCCGCGCTTCAAGGCCGGTGATTTCGCAGGCGGCATCTCGGCAGGCGTCAACCAGATCATCAAGGTGATCGATGGCGAGCCGCTGCCGGCGCCGGATGAATGGAAGGGCAATGCGAATGTCCTCGATCAGATCATGGAATATGCGCCATTCCTGCTGTTCGGTGTGATCATCTTCGGCGGCATTCTGCGCACGATCTTCGGCCGGCTGTTCGGTTCGCTGGTGACTGGCGGACTCGTTGCCACGGTGGTCTGGCTTGTCGCCGGCAGTTTGCTGTTTGGCGGCATTCTCGGTGTGATCGCATTTTTCTTCACGCTGGTGAGCGAGGCCTTCATGTCGGGCGGCGGAGGCGGTGGGCGACGCGGCGGCGGTTATGTCGGCGGTAGCGGCGGTTCCTGGTCGTCGGGGAGTTCGTCGAGCAGCGGCGGTGGCTTCAGCGGCGGGGGCGGCAGTTTCGGCGGCGGCGGCGCCTCGGGGAGTTGGTGATGAGCCTCAAGCGGATCAGCAGACATCTGCTCAGCAATCGCGCCCGCGTCCGCAAGGCGTTCCCGCCAAAAGCCATGGCCGCCATTGAGCGGGCCATCAAGGCGAGCGAGGCCTTGCATGCCGGCCAGATCCGCTTCGTCGTCGAAGGCGCACTCGACGGTGCGCCGCTGTTCCGCAATCAGGCGGCGCGGGAGCGCGCCATCGACGTGTTCGCACAGCTCCGCATCTGGGACACCGAGCACAACAACGGCGTGCTGATCTATCTGCTGCTGGCCGATCGCGATGTCGAGATCGTGGTGGATCGCGGGATCGACAGGCATGTCGGTATCGCCGGATGGGAAGCGATCTGCCAGATGATGGAAGCGCATTTTCGTGCCGGTCGCTTCGAGCAGGGTGTCATCGCCGGCATCGAGGCCGTGACGCAGCATCTGGCGGCGCATTTCCCGCGCGATGCTTCGTCGGTGAATGAACTGCCGGATGCGCCGGTGGTGTTGTAGCGCTCACGCCTTTGCCGACTCCCGCGCACCGACGCGCTCGAACCACGCCGCAACGTTCGTATTCTCGCGATCCCAGGGCTGCTTCACCTTGTCGGCAAAATCGAGCCAGCAGAACAGCACGATATCCGCCATGGTGAAGCGCTCGCTGCAGATATAGGTCTTGCCGGCCATCTGGCCGTCGAGCCAGCGCAGCCGGTCGATGGCGATTGTCTTCAGCCCCGCCGCGCCTTCGGGGACGCAGACGATGCGTGTTTCGAAACGCTTGAGCCCCTCGGAGAAGCGATAGCCATTGGCGATGTGCTGGCAGATGTTGAGATCGACGCGCTGGCGCCACATCCGGGCCTCGGCGCGCTGTTCGGGCGTGGTGCCGATCAGCGGCGGCGTCGGATGTGTCTCCTCGAAATATTCACAGATCGCCACGGTTTCGGACACATAGGCGCCATCGTCGAGTTCGAGCGTCGGCATCTGCCCATGCGGATTGCGCGCCAGATGCGCGGACTCGCGGTTCTCCCCGGCAGCAAGATCGACGCTCTGCACAGGAGCGCTGATGCCTTTTTCCGCCATGAACATCCGCACCACGCGCGGGTTCGGTCCGATGGAATCGTAGAGCTTCATGGCATTTCCCCGATTGTTCTGTTTGCAGGTGTTGTGCGGGCCAGGCGTGTGCGCGTCAAGCAACGGTTCCGCCGCCGGACAAGAGGTGAAATTTTCGTAAGCACGGCGGGCGGTAAGGATTTGGCAAGCAATGAAAGTTACCAAATAGTTCATCTTTCCCGGAGAATTTGATCGTGAGCGAGAACAAGGCCGAAGCCACCCCAGATGTCAGCGGCGATCACGTCGACACCGGCGTGACGGCGGCGGGTTCCGACGCCTCCGACGTTCATGTTGACGCACCGAAGCTCGCCCCCGAGCAGGGCGACGACCGCCGCGCGCAGATGCCGAAGAGGGAAGCGCCGAGGCTCGGTGCGCCCGGTCGGATCACCATCATGGCGCCCTCCCGCGACAGCGGCCCGCGCGACGGCGCATCCCATGAAGGCGCAACGCGCGAAGGGTCTTCGCGCGAGCACTCCTGGGAAGATTTCGTCAATTCCGAACCGAAGCTCGAGCCGGCGCAGAAAGCCGGCCGGAGCCGGATGATGGCCATTGCCGCGATGATCGCGCTGGGCATCACCGTCGGCGCAGTCGGTGGTTCGGTGGCCATGTCCGGCCTCGGCAAGCTGTTTGCCGCCGACGACACCAAATCCACCAATCAGGCGCTTGAAGACCATATCGCCCGCCTCGACGGCGAACTCTTGGCGCTGAAGGCCGAGGTCGATCGCAACGCCAAGCTGTCCGCTGCAGCGCGTGCGAAGTCTGCCGATCGTCTCGACAAGCTTGAGAAGGGCCAGGCCGAACCGGCCGCGAAACTCGCCAAGCTCAGCGAGACCGTCGAGAAGCTGCGCATCACGCCGCCGCCTGCTGCTGCGCCCGCGCCGGCCCCTGCACCGGTTGCCTCCGCGCCGGCCAAGGAAGTCACGGGTTCGATCAACGCGCCGGTGCCGACCCCGGCACCGAAGCCCGAAGTTGCGCGTCTGCCGACAGTCGAGGGCTGGCGCATTCTCGATATTGCCGGTGGTGGTGCCACTATCGAAGGCCGTCCGGGCATCTTCGAAGTCTATGCCGGCGATCCGGTTCCCGGTCTCGGCCGCATCGACGCGATCCGCAAGCAGGACGGCCGCTGGACGGTCGTTACCTCCAAGGGCCTGATTGTCGCCCGCTGATCCACTCTTCTCACGATGAATGTGTTCGGGCCGCTGCAGGTGCAGCGGCCTTTCTTTTGGGCTAGCCTCCCGGCGTGACGTCTGGGATTGCACCGTGCGACTTCGTTTGAGCCTCATGGCCGTGCTGCTCTGCCTCGTGGCATCCGTCGCGCGGGCTGATGAGGGCAATGGACTCGCCGTCACCGATGCCGGGGTGTTGCGGGCGCTGGAAACGCACAGCACCCGCGGCCTCGGCCTCGCGCAACTGCTCGATCCCGCGCGCGCAACGCCGATCCGCAATGATGCACTATTCGCGCTGCCGGCGATGACACCGATCCGCGCCGCGCTGGATGACGCCTTCGCGCGCTATCTCGCCGATCATCAAAAGCATCAGCCGCGTGTGAGCATCGGCGTCGGCTCCGGCCATGACGCGCAACTGTTCGACAAGGCGATGCTGACATCGCCGGACGCGCGTTTCGTGCTGGCCGGGATCGTCAATCGCATGGATCGCGCTTATGTCGCGCCGGACACCTGCGGCGAGATCAGGCTGATCTACCGGCTCACGCGTCTGGATGCCGGCATCACGCCGCCGCGCCTGCCGATGACGCTTAACCTCGTGCTCCACGCGAAGGAGTCGAAAGATAAATCGGTCACCTGCGCCGATCTTGCCGGGCGCTGGCTCAGCGCTGCCTCCCTGAGCGAGACAGGCGCGGCACTCGCAGATCGCCTGCTTGCGTCGGACGGCCCGCTGGCAACGGTCGTAGCCGCGAATATCGATCGCATCGAGACAAATCTGCAGATCGCACATGCGCCGAAATCCGAGACGCAGGAATTCCGCACCGACTATTTGCAGAAGGTGTTTCGTTTCGACGAGACTGCGAAGCAGTTTCGCGAGACACCCATGGAAAACCAGATCGACCGTGACCGGCTGCTGGCTGACGCTACGCTCGGTCGCGACTTTCGCGACTGGTTGCTTGCGCCCGATCATCTGCGCGCCTTCGATCGCGGCACGGTGCTGATCCCCGAGAAGTTCCTCGCCACTTCGTCGCTGGCATCGACGCCGGTCGGCTTTGCGCCGTCCGTCCTGCAGCCGGAATTCGGATTGATATCGATGGATGGCAAAGGGAAGGGCGTTTTCAATGAACACGACGTCGTCACCGCGCTGGAGCGCGCAGTGGCGCAAGGCGGCGCGCTCGAAAATATCCGCTCGCCGGCAGGCTTTGCGCGGCGGCTGAACGACATCACCTGCGGTGGTTGTCACCAGATCCGCGGTATCGGCGGTTTTCATTTTCCCGGCGCGGACACGCTGGCAGATCAATCGCAGGGAACGGTTCCGGCATCGCCGCATTTCATCGGTGAACAGGTGCGTCGTCGCGATATCGTCATGGCGATGCGCGATGGAAAGGCGCCGGATTTTTCACGCGGGTTTTCGGATCGTCCGCAGATGCGCGGCAGTCACGAACTGGCAGGATCGCCCGTACTCGATGGCTGGGGCGCGACATGTTATCGACCGAAGCCGAAAGGCACTGCGGACAAGAGCTTCGCGTCCTGGACCTGTGCCGAAGGTCTTGCCTGTCAGCAGGTTGGCTCGGATAGCTCGCCGGCCATCGGCATGTGTTTCGTGAAATGAAATGAGGGCGCGATGAACGAGACCGACAAGGAGATCAAGGAACGCGATATCGCCATCGCCGAGAACGAGAGCAAGCAGCAGACGACAAGCAGCATCCGCGTCAGCGTCTGGGCCATCGGTGTGGCCGTCCTGCTCGGGCTCGGCTTCTTCGGCTGGCTGCTGGCGAGATAGGCGAGGCGGCGTTCTTAACCTCTCCCCGCAGAAGGGCGGGGAGAGGTTGGATCGTCACTACTGTACGGCGCCCGCCGCCCGCAGCCCTTCGATCTGATGATCGTCATAGCCCATGGCACGCAGGATCTCGTCGCTGTGCTGGCCGATGGATGGTGGCAGATGCGGCTTGCGCTTGGTCTCGCCGCCAATCCAGATCGGACTGTTGATGGTGAGGATGTCGGTTCCCTCGAACGGGATCAGCACATCGTTGTCCTTCATCTGCTGATCGTTCGGAATGTCGTCGAGGATGCCGACGAAGCCGAAGACGAGGCCGTTGCCGTCAAGCCGCTCGCGCCAGTCGGCGAGGTCGCGGGTCGCGAACACCTCGTCGAGGATCCTGATCAGTTCGACCGAGCGCGCATGGCGATTGGGTTTGGTGGCGAAGCGCGGATCGTCGCGCAGGTCCTCGCGGCCGAGGCATTTGGTGAAAGCCGGCCATTGCCGCTCTTCGGCAAGCAGCGACAGCATGATCCAGCGGCCGTCGCGGCACCTGTAGTGATTGGTGACGGCATTGAGCGCTTCCTCGCGCGAGCGGCGCTTCTCGAATTTGGCGCCGACAAGTTTGGCCTGTGCCAGCACGCTCGACGACCACACGCCATTGGCCATCAGGTTGGATTTCACCTGGCAGCCCTTGCCGGTCTTCTCGCGCTTGTAGAGCGCGGTGACGATGGCGCCATACAGCGCCATGGCGCAGGGATGGTCGCCCATGCCGGCAATCGATCGCGCGGGCGTGGTGTCCTCATCGGCGCGAACGAGATCCATCATGCCGGAACGTGCCCACCAGGCGGTGGAGTCGAAACCTGGCTTGTCGGCTTCCGCGCCCTTGTCGCCGTAACCGGTGAAGCAGGCATAGATCAGCCGGTCGTTCAGCGGTGCGATGTCCTCATAGGCGATCTTCAGCCGCTTGCGCACCGGCGGTGGGAAATTGGTGATGAACACATCCGCTTCGGCGATCAGCTTGTAGAGCACCTGCTGCCCCTCGGGCTTGGCAAGATCGAGCGCGAGGCTCTTCTTGTTGCGGCCCTCCATCATCCAGGCATAGTTGTGTTCGCTCTTGGGATAGCCGGGCAGGTTGGGCAGATTGCGATAGGGGTCGCCGGCACCGGGCGGCTCGATCTTTATGACGTCTGCGCCGAAGTCGGACAGCACAGTGGCCGCAGCCGGTGCAGCGATGAAGCTCGCGCAGTCCAGCACCTTCAGCCCTTTGAACAGACCGTCTTCCATGCGTCGCTCCCGTCGCTTTTGTTCTACGTGTTGTATTGCCGCCTGCCGGAATTTAATTCCGTCTGGAATCCGGCAGCGCATTTGACCCATCTTCGAGGGGCGATGCAACGGGCTCAGCTAACCCTCCCCTGGAGGGGGAGGGTTAGCTGCGTGCATAGCGCGCAGCGGGGTGGGGTGAAGCAGCAAGCTCCGTCGTTGTGGCTTCACCCCACCCCGTCTCGCAACACGCGTTGCGTGCTGCTCACCGACCCTCCCCCTCCAGGGGAGGGTAAGAAGGATCAGTTTTGATCTGTCATCAATGCTGCATTGCCCCCTGCGGCTGCCGTGTTGATCGTGACGGTCTGTTCGGTGGCGAAGCGGGCGAGATAATGCGGGCCGCCGGCCTTTGGCCCTGTGCCCGACAGGCCGAAGCCGCCGAAGGGTTGCACGCCCACGACCGCGCCGATCATATTGCGATTCACATAGACGTTGCCGACCGGCAGACGCGCGATCACGCGCTCGACCATATCGTCGATCCGCGAATGCACGCCGAGCGTGAGGCCGTAGCCGGTGCCGGAAATATCCTGCAACACCTTGTCGAAGTCGGCAGCGTGATAGCGCACCACATGCAGGATCGGCCCGAACACTTCCTCGGTGAGTTGCCGGGCGCTGGCGAGCTCGAAAATATGCGGCGCAACGAAGTTGCCTGCAGGCGCGGTGCCCGCGAGATGCACGCGTGCCTCGCGTGTCATGCGCGCGATATGCGCATCGAGCTTCTGCTTCGCTTCGGCATCGATCACCGGACCGATATGCGTTGCCGGGTCGGCGGGATCGCCGAGCTTCAATTCGCGCGCGCTGCCCACGATCATCTCGATCATGCGGTCGGCGACGTCGTCCTGCACGAACAGCAGCCGCAGCGCCGAACAGCGCTGCCCGGCCGAGCGGAACGCCGACATCACCACGTCGTCGGCGACCTGTTCCGGCAATGCGGTGGCATCCACGATCATCGCATTGATGCCGCCCGTCTCTGCGATGAGAGGCACGATCGGGCCGTTCTTGGCGGCGAGGGTGCGGTTGATCGATCGGGCCACCTCTGTCGATCCCGTGAACACCACGCCGGCAATGGCGGGATGTTCCACCAGCGCGGCACCGATACGGCCGTCGCCCCGAATGAGATGCAATGCAGAGGCTGGTATGCCGGCTTCATGAAGCAGGTCCACCGCTTTCGCTGCAACATCAGGTGTCTGTTCGGCCGGCTTTGCGACCACCGCATTGCCTGCCATCAGCGCAGCGCTGACCTGGCCGAGAAAGATCGCCAGCGGAAAATTCCACGGCGAGATGGCGATGAAGACGCCGCGACCGCGCAGATGCAGCACATTGGCCTCGCCGGTGGGGCCGGGCATCGCTTCGCCAGCGCCGAATTGCTTGCGGCCCTGCGCAGCATAATAGCGGCAGAAGTCGATGGCCTCGCGGACTTCCGACAATGCGTCGTCCAGGGTCTTGCCGCCTTCGAGCTGCAACAACGCGATGAAGGACGCGCGGCGTTGCTCCAGCAGATCGGCGGCGCGTTCCAGGATGGCGCCGCGTGTATCGGCTGGTGTGCGGCTCCAGGACCGGAAGCCAGCCAGCGCGTCGGTTATCGCTCTGTTGGCTTCATCTGGCGTGGCGTCGCTGGTGGTTACGTTGCTCGGCCTGTCGGCCGTCACATCTTTCAGCAATTGCCCCAGCGCCGCGCGTTCGCCGAATTCGATGCCCTGCGAATTGATGCGCTCGGGCCGATACAGATCGGCGGGCAAGGGAATCTTCGGATGCCGCGCGCCGTCGGGAGTGCTGATGATCGCGGCAGGCCGCTTGAGCAGCGTCGCGACCGGCACCGTGTCATCTGCGGCAATGGCTACGAAGGACGAGTTGGCGCCGTTCTCCAGCAGACGCCGCACCAGATAGGCCAGCAGATCGCGATGACTGCCAACCGGCGCATAGGTGCGCCAGCGAATGGCGGGATGGTCCTTGCCGAGTTGTTCGTAGAGCGCGTCGCCCATGCCGTGCAGGCGCTGGAATTCATAGCCGCCGTTCGCGCCGGCCAGTTCGAGAATGGTTGCGACCGTCAGTGCGTTGTGCGTAGCGAATTGCGGAAAGATGCGCGGCCGCAATGCCAGCAGTTTCTGCGCGCAGGCGATGTAGTTCAAATCGGTCATCGCCTTGCGCGTGAACACCGGATAGCCGGGGAGGCCGCGTTCCTGCGCGCGCTTGATCTCGGTGTCCCAATAGGCGCCCTTGACGAGGCGGACCATCACCTTGCGATCGTGACGGCGCGCCAGCGCGTCGATGTGATCGATCACATCGGCGCAGCGCTTCTGATAGGCCTGGATCGCAAGGCCAAATCCGTCCCAGCCTGCCAGCGACGGATCGGCAAAGGCCGCATCGATCACGTCGAGCGACAATTCGAGGCGGTCGGCTTCCTCCGCATCGACCGTGAAATTGAGGTCATGGGCCTTGGCCTGCTGTGCCAGCGCGATCAGGCGCGGCACCAGTCCGTGCATCACGCGCTGATGGCTCACCGCCTCATAACGCGGATGCAGCGCCGAGAGCTTGACGGAGATGCCCGGCCGATCGGGCAGCGGGGGGGTGCCCGCGATGCGGCCGATGGCTGAGATGGCCGAGGCATAGGAGTCGAAATAGCGCTGGGCATCGTCCTTGGTGCGGGCGCCTTCGCCGAGCATGTCGAACGAATAGCGCGCCGGGCGCTCGGACGGTGCACGGGCGCGGGCCAGCGCGGCATCGATGGTTTCCCCGAGCACGAAGTGGCTGCCCATCAGCCGCATGGCCTGCCGCGTCGCCGTGCGCACTGCAGGCAGGCCGATCCGCTTGGCCAGCCGGCCCAGTGTCCCCGTCGGCGTCTCGCCCGGCTGGATCGCGCGTTGCGAGATGCCGAGCGCCCAGGCCGACGCATTGACCAGGAAGGCGCTCGACTTCGTCTCGTGATGGATGAAATCGCCCCGGCCGAGCTTGTCCTCGATGAAGGCGTCGGCAGTGCGCGCGTCCGGCACCCGCAGCAGCGCCTCCGCCAGCACCATCAGCGCGAGACCTTCTTTGGTGGACAGCGCATATTCCCGCAGCATGTCTTCGACGCCGCCGAAGCGGTCGTCCCTGGCGCGAATGGCGTCGATCAGGCGCGTGGCCGTTGTGTTGATCCGGGCGTCCTGCTCGGGCGACAGGGTGGCACCGGCCAGCAGCCGGGCCGCTATGGCCCGGTCATCCGGCGCGTAGGGCGCAGTGAAGGGCGAGAGGGTGGAATCGGGCAACATGGGCATTTCCTCGGATATGATCCAAGCCTAATCCCGATATTTCCGGTGTTCGATAGGTCATTTCACAATTTTACCTTACATAATCCGGAACTGATCGTGCTAAACACTCGATATGAGTGATATCGACAAGATCGACCGGAAAATCCTCGCCGTCCTGCAGGCCGATGGCCGAATCGCCAATGTGGAGCTGGCCGAGCGGATCGGCCTGTCCCCAACCTCGATCGGCGAGCGGTTGAAGCGGCTGCAGCGCGACGGCTATATCGAGGGCTATGGGGCGCGGCTCAATCCGCAGATGCTGGGTCTCGGTCTGCTGGTGTTCGTTGAGGTGCTGCTCGACAAGACCACGCCCGATGTGTTCGAGCGGTTCGCCCGCGCCGTGCGGCTCGCGCCGGAAGTGCTGGAGTGTCACATGGTGGCCGGCGGTTTCGATTACCTGGTGAAGGCGCGCGTTGCCGACATGAGCGCCTATCGGCGGTTCCTCGGCGAGAGTTTGCTGGCGCTGCCGGGCGTGCGCGAGACCCGCACTTACGCCGTCATGGAAGAAGTGAAGCGCGATGCGCCGCTGCCCGTGGGATAGCGAGCCGGGATAACGCCGCCGTTGCCCTGCCGTTACCTTGGCAGGGTGAAGACGCTGCGTTAGGTTTCCGCGCGTTTCTCTCGGAGCAGATCATGCGGGCAGGCCACTTCAATCTTCGTGTTGCGATCGCGGCGGGCGTCATCGCTGCGACGGGCTTGCTGCCGACATCCCATGCGCGTGCGATCGAGATGTCCCGCGAGGTCGGCGATCTCTACACGTCGGTGTCGATCTATCCGCCATCGGCCGGTTCCATGACGATCTGCTACGGCTTCGTGTGCCGGCGACGTCACGTCTTCGATTTCACCTCCGCCGACAGGGCTGCGCTCACCAAGCTTCTCGCCGCCGGCAAGGCGTCGGCCGTGGCGGAGCGCGCCGCGGTGCAGAAGGCGGTGGTGTGGTGGGACCGCCGCGTCGGCCCGGTGCTCGGCACCGACAAGCGGATCGCCAATGCGGATTTCCGCTATTTCGACGACAAGCACAATTTCGATTGCTGGGACACGACGCGCAACGTCACCAGCCTGCTGCTGATCATCCAGGACTGGGGTTTGCTGAAGCATCACACGGTGGGCAATCCGCGCTATCGCGGCAATGCGCTGGTGCTGCAGACGCCGCACAATACTGCTGTACTGGTGGACCGCGCGACGGGCACCGAATGGGTCGTCGACATGTGGACGCGCGGCTATGCGCAGCTGCCCGACGTCAAGCCGGCCGATCAGTGGGTCAAGGAAAACTGAAGCAGGGAATGGAGCGCCGTCGCGTCGCTGAGGCGTGCGTCACGTCAACTGGCGGCTATAAGGAGCGGGCCTTCGAAAGGTCTCAGCTCGGCTTTTGGAGTTAGGCTAGAGCGCACACCGCGGATCGAATTAGCGCAATCCTGCGTGAAACTGATTGCGTTGCAGGAGAGATGCCCCTTCGGAGGAAACCGCTCGTGCCGAATGCGCTCTACATTGTTGAGGCGTGATCTCGAAGACTTGCCTGACGAGAGTCTGGTGAAGTGACCGGATCACACTGGTATCAAACCAGATGTATCAGACCTTGAGGTTCTCAGCCGAGGTCTTGCCGCGGTTGGCAACTTCCTCGAATTCAACGGTCTGTCCTTCGTTCAGTGTCGAAAGGCCAGCCTTCTCAACTGCCGAAATATGAACGAACACGTCCTTGCCGCCATTTGCCGGCTGGATGAATCCGTAACCCTTCGTCGGGTTGAACCACTTCACAGTACCTTTAGTCATCACGTCGTCTCCACGGGATCAAAATCGATAACGAACTGCCGGTCCCCGCAAACCAGCATATCCGACATGCGCACGTTACGCGCGGATTGCCAAGCTTGATAGCTCAAACGGCGTGCAGAAATCGTTCAAACGGGCGCATATTGCATCCAGAGCAGCCCATTTCAGCAGTTTTGGGACATTTTGACGCCTGTTAGGCTGGTCGCGTGCAGGACCACGCGCGTTCGACCCACGCGTGATCCTCACGGCCATGCAGGGGGCAGACCCCGTGCGTTTAGTAGGTGGCCGTTAGATAGTCGACGATCGCAGCAGCATCCGCATCGTCAATCGGTGCGCCGTAAACCTTGATCATCTTGGTCACTTCCGCCTGCCAGAAATCCTTCTTGAACCTGGGTCCGCGGGGCTGGGTCTGAATGTAGTCCGCGGAGTGACAGGCCGTGCAATTGTTCTGCGCGGCCTCGACGCCCGGTCCCGGTTTGAACGCGGCGGTCTCCTCGGGAAGCGTGTAGGTCACAGGCCTGGCCTGCAACTGTGCCAGTCCGGCCGTCCCGACGGCGGTTGCGGCGATCAGGGCGCAAATCATGTTTCTCATATGCGATCCCCTTAGGCCGCTGTGACGCGAACGGTTTCGACGACGTTGCGGAGATATCCCGCGGGATTCCACAGCGCCTCCATCGGTTGCGATACGCCGGCCTTGTTGGTCGCGCGCACCTTGATCTCGTGTGGGCCGGCGGCAAGCTTGACCGGCAGTGTCCATTCCCGGAACGAATAGTTGCCAAGGTCCTTGCCGAGCGTCGCCGGCATCCATGCCTTGCCGCCATCGGTCGAGATCGCGACATCCTTGATGCCCTTGCCGCCGTCGAACGCGATGCCCTTCAGCGTTGTCGTGCCGGCCTTCAGTCTGGCGCCGTCACTGATACTCGTGATGAAGGAGCGCACCGTGAAGCGATTGATCGGAATGGTGGCCTTCGGCGCGGTGCCCGGCTCGACGCAATTGCAGTCATTGTCCGGTATCCGGTAGGCCGACTTCATCCAGAAATTATCGAACACAGTGTCGATCACCGTGATCTCGTTGAGGTGCTTGACCCAATAGGTGCCGTAATAGCCGGGCACCACGAGCCGCAGCGGGAAGCCATTGAGCATCGGCAGATCGGCGCCATTCATCGCATAGGCCAGCATCACCTCGCCGTCGCGGGCATGGTCGAGGTCGAGCGCCTTGGCGAAATCCGGCGTCTTGTCACTGACGGGACCATCGAGCCCGCCAAAGGTCACCTGTTTGGCGCCCGCCTTGATGCCCGCTTTGTCGAGCACGGCCTTGAGCGGGACGCCGCGCCAGCGCGCATTGCCCATCGCGCCATTGCCGAGCTGACCGCCGGCAACGCGCGGGTTGAAAAATCCGCGGCTGTTGCCCGAGCACTGGTTGACGGCGACGATCTCCAGCGCAGGCATCGCCTTGAGCTCTTTCAGCGACAGCTTGGTCGGCCGCTCGACGCTGCCCTTGATCTCCAGCGTGAATGTATCGGGATCGATGCTGAGCGGAATGTCGGCGAGGTGATATCGGACGAAGAACGCATCATTCGGCGTGATCACGCCTTCATTGAAGACCGCGAACGGCGTCTCGAGCTGCGGCGGGCGGCTGGTGATGCCGATCAGGCGGCGCTTCTGCGGATATTTGACCAGCGGTCGCTCGCCGTTGTCGAACGGCAAGGTTACGGTGTCGAGCGCATAGGATTTGATCGGGTCAAGCGTTGTCGCAGCGCCCAGTGCAGTCAATCCTGCACCGGCACGTTTCATCAATTCTCGTCGATCGAGCATGGGCTTCCTCCGAAGCTGTCATATGGCGCCGTCATCACGGACACCTTGACCCCATAGTCGCGCCAAGCTTCGACAAGTCAATTTTTGCTTTTGAGAAATGGCGTCTGGAATCTGCAGCCGGAACTCATGCCGGTGATTGCAACGCAGCAAAAGCCCCGACCGGTATAGCGGTCGGGACCCTGCCTGATTGGAATAGTTCAGTAGCAGACGTTCACCGTGCGCCAGCGCAGGCCCCAGGGCGTCATCACGCGGCGGCTCACATAGCATCCGGTGCCGCCACCGACATAGCCGACGCCGAAAGCGGGGCCGTAGAAGCCGCCGCCATGGAAGTGGTGGTGACCGCCATGCCAGCCCCAGCCATGGGCGGATGCGGTGGACGGCGTCAGTGCCATCGCGCCGAGAGAAGCTGCAGCAACGAATGCGAGTGCGAGTTTGCGAAACATGATCATTCTCCTTCAGTGATGCGCGAAGCGCTGGTTGCGGGATCTGTCCGTTCGATCCATCGCAAATTCGTCGCATCGATTTCGGAGCGGGTTCGAGGAATGTCAGAAGGAATTTTCTGAACGCCTGTTCAGGCGGATGCCACCGCCGCGCCGTGCAATAACTGCGTCAGGACGCAGCAACCATATCGCTGGCGACGAGTGTTGAAAGCACCTTCGCGTCTGTGATCATGCGCACATTCATCGGTGCGGCGCGGCCGCGGATCGCAACATCCTGATGTGGCAGTGCATCGGCTGCGAGCCCCGCGGTGGTGCAGACTTCTTCGGAGATGATCACTTCGCAAGCGAGGCTCTTGGTCATGTCCTGCAGGCGCGCAGCAACGTTGACGGCATCGCCGAGCGCCGTGAACACCATGTGATCGCGGTAGCCGATATCGCCGACGATGACTTCACCGCCGTGAATGCCGATGCCGAAACGCAGCGGCTGCGGCAAGTCATGGGCGAGGGTGCGATTGAGTTCGTCGATATTTTCGGCGATGAGGTGTGCGGCCTGCAGAGCCTGACGGCACGCCGTCTGCGGATCGCAGGCAAGACCGAACAGCGCCAGCTCGCCGTCGCCGATGAACTGGTTGGGCTGGCCGCCACTGGCGATCACCGCTTGCGAGACGGCATTGAGGAAGCGATTGACGATAAACACCGTGTCGAAGGGCAATCGCTTTTCGGCGAGCATGGTCGAACCGCGCATGTCCACGAACATGCAAACGAGATAGCGCTCCTGGCCGATCCGCGTCGGATGCGATGCATGGGCATTTGCGCTGGTCACCTGCGGCGCGAACAATTGCACGAAGGCCACATCGGTCGTCGGTCGCAATTGGCAGGCAAGGCGAACAGCGGGATCGGCACCCGCACCGATCCGGCTCAGAATGAAGGCTTCGCGTGCTGACGGTGCCGGCAGTCTGGCGATGTCGCTGGTGACGCGAATGCGGCAGGTCGAGCAGCGCGCGCGTCCGCCGCAGACACTGGCATGCGGAACGCGATGGCGCAGGCTGGCTTCGAGGATGCTAAGTCCCGTGGGGACGCGGATTTTGCGGCCATCGCCATAAGCGAGATTGACCATCCCGGCGCGCTGCTCCACCACCTGCCGGATGCCGCGCGCCGCCAGCGCGATGGCGAGCAGCGCGGCATAACCGATCAGGAGCTGATCCGTGAGATCGCCCAGCGTCTGTTGTTGCGGCTCGGTGCCGAGCCGTGTCTCGTTGAGATTTGCCGCCCGCCATTGCGGCGACGCCAGCTTCGCTTCGACCTCGCGTTTGCCCTGAAAGATGCCCAGCAGCGCCAGCGTCGGAATCAGAACGGCTGCTGCAAGCAAGTAGGGCGCCAGGCGCTTGAAATAGGTTTTCAGCCGCAGCCAGAAGTACAATCCGATGCAGCCGTGAAGCCAGGAGACGAGCACCACGAGATACATCGACCACATTCGGAGCGGAGATGTAATCGAGCTGTAGAACACCTGCGGATAGCTACGGTCGATATCGAACAGGTTCTGGCCGAGCCTGACCGCGACAACATGGGCGACGATGAGTGCCGGGATACTGAGCCCGAGCACGAGTTGCAGCGGCTCGATGGCCCGCCAGCGAAATTGCCGGCGTTCGTACAGCGCCCAGATTCCCAGCGCCATATGGATCGTCACGGCCGAATAAAAGATCTCGGCGACCGGAAAGGATTGCCAGAAGCCGGCATGGATGATGACGCCGGCCTGCAGCGCGTCGAGCGAGATGTTGCCGAGTGCGTGGTTGAGGAAATGGCTGAGCAGGTAGGTGAACAGCACCAGCCCGCAGGCGAGGCGGATCTGGTGCAGGCCGATGCTCCGCCACCATGCGGTGGCCGGCGCGGCCTCAAGTTGCTTGCCGGCTGTCTTGAATGTCGCGTCCATGGCGAAATCCTACGGCGGGACGCGCTCCGATGCCATCCGGAGCAGCCTCTGGACAGACCTTATCCAGCAGTAAAGTCAACAAGTTGACACCGTGGCGAAGTCCGCCGAAAAGCTCCGCGATGACGCCCTTTCCCGACCCTTACCTCGATCGGAATGTCTCCCGCCGCGCCTTTTGGGCGATCGGCGCATTGCTGGTGGCGCTGACCGCGATGCGGCTGATCTATGCCGGGCTGTTCGATCTGCGCACCGACGAGGCGTATTACTGGACATGGTCGAAGGAAAACGTGCTGTCGTTCCTCGATCACCCGCCGATGATTTCCTGGTTCATCCGCTTCGGCACGTGGCTATTCGGCGACACGAATTTCGGCGCGCGTTGCGCCGGTATCGTGGCGATGGCGGTGACGCAACTGCTCCTCGCCGACATCGTCCGCCGCGTCACGCAGGATCTGCGCGCCGTGCTGCTGGCGGTGCTGATGTCGGAAGCCGCGCTGTATTACGGATTGCTGATGGCCAAGGTGGCGCCGGACGTGGCGCTGATCCCGTTCGCCATGGCGATGCTGTGGGCGCTGGTGCGGCTGGCCGAAAGCCATGACGGGCGCTGGTGGCTTGCCGCCGGCGCGTTCGGCGGTCTCGCGCTGTTGTCGAAGTTGACCGTGGTGATGTTCGTGCCGGGCATTCTCGCTTTCATGCTGGTGCCGGAATGGCGCGGGCGCTGGCTGCGCAGTCCGTATCCATGGCTCGCCGTGCTGATCGCACTTGCGATCTCATCGCCGGTGCTGATCTGGAATGCCGGACACGACTGGGCGTCGTTCAGGTTCCAGTTCATCCGTGCGACCACCAATAACGAGGTATCGCTGCGCACGCTTGGCGATTTTCTCGGCCTGCAATTCGGCCAGGTCGGCTTCATCCTGATGCCGGTCATCCTCTCCGCTGTCGTTGCGATGGCGTGGCGCGGCTATCGCCGCCGCGAACCGGTCGCGATCCTGCTTGCCACCTGCGTGCTGGTGCCGTTTCTGTATTTCGCGTGGAAGTCGCTGACATTGCGGGTTGGTGACACCTGGCCGATGTTCCTGTGGCCCGCCGGCATCGCCGCGGCGGCGATCAATCTCACGAAACTGCCGGGCGACGGCTGGTCGAAGCGCATGGTGCGCGCCTCCTATGGCTGGACCATTGCGGCCATCGCCACCGGCATTCCGCTGGTGGTGCTGGTGTTCCTGTATTGCGTGGCCGCGCCGTGGAATCTGATCGGCAAGAACGATCCGCTCGGCGGCGAGGGCGGCTATCAGGTGCTGGCCGACCGCGCGCTGGCCGAGATGAAGACCACCGGCGCCACCTGGATCGCGACGACCGACTACCGCACCTATGCGATGCTGCGCTGGCATCTGAAGGACAAGGTGCCGGTGGTGCAGGTCAATGAGCGCGCGCGGTTTCTGGGCTTCCGCGATCCCGGCATGGACAAGATCAGAGATCGCACCGGACTCTACATCGCGCAGACCGCGGACAACCAGCGCCCGCTGCTGGCGACGACCAGTGCGGTGCTCTCGCCTCTCGCCGAAGTCGACACCGTCTGGCGCGGCACGGCGATGAAGCACTATGCGATCGACAAGCTCACCGGCTGGACGCCGGACCTGACGCCTGCGCCCGACACGCCATTCTACAAGTGGCCGGCGCTGGCGGAGATGTCTGTGCCGTCACGCATTCAGCTGGCAGCGCGCTGAGATAATCTCTCCCCGCTTGCGGGGCGAGCGACTACTCTTCCCCGTCCCGCTTGCGCAGCAGATCCTTGGCGAGGTCGCCGAGCTGCGGGCGCGGCAGTGCCGTGAACGGCAATGGTCGCGTCACGTCGATCGCAGCAAGCCCGAGCCTTGCGGTGAGCAAGCCATTCAGCACGCCTTCGCCGAGGCGCTGCGAGAGTTTCGCGGCGATGCCATGGCCGAGCACCTGCTGGATCATGCTGTCGCTGGCGGCCATGCCGCCGGTGATGGCAAGATGGCGGATGGCATGGCGCATCAAGGTGATCATGCCCAGCGTCCCCGGCCGGCCGCCATAGAGTTTTGCCAGCTGGCGCACCAGCCGGATCGCCGCGGCAGCGACGAACAACACATCGACCAGCGCACGCGGGCTGATGGCGGTGACCACCGAGACGCGTTGCGCGGCAACCGAGACGAGGCGACGCGCCTCGATGTCGAGCGGGCTCATCAATTCGCGTTCGGCCACGCGAATGAGATCCGCGCCGTCGATGATATCGCCGGCATGGCCCTGCAGGGCCGTGCGCGCGCGGGCGAGCCGCGGATTGCTGTGCGCGAGCTTCAGCAGATCGGCGAGTACCGCGCGGCTCTCGGCATGGTCGTCGCTGGCGATCACGGCCAGCGCGCGGGCATGCAGCTTCTCGATGGTGGCGAGGCGCATCAGGCTCAGTGCTTCGCGTGTGATGATGGCGATCAGCGCGACACTGACCAGCGCGGCGAAGCCGAGGCCGACAAAGCCGAGGCCGTCATTGATCGCGAACAGGTCGCGGACCAGTTGCGTGACGCCCAGACCCGTGCCGAGCAGCACGAGGCCGCCGAGTCCGGTCCAGAACAGCGTGCCCCAGCGGAAACCGGTGCGCACGGGTCGTGGCGGTTCGTCGATGACGACGGGCATCGCCATCGGATCGGCTTCCGGCGTGATACGGATGGTGCCGCGGGTGAGGCGGCCGGCGTCCTCGTCGGCGTCCATCACCGTGACATGGGGATCGTCGAGCCGGAACGTGGCCGGGCGGCGCGTACGGTCGGTCATTGCAGCCTGTCTCCGATCAGGAACTGGAGCGCGCGGTCGAGGCGGATGTGAGGCAGCGCCGGCTCCTCGCCGCTGTCGCGCGTGAGCAGCGGCGGGCGGAAGCGCAGGAATCGATAGTCGGCCTTGTCGGCGGCATCTGTCGAGAGACCCCTGAAGGAACGCCCCTCGAACAAGCCATCCAGATCGGTCGGCAGATCGCCGGGGAAAGTCGCCACTTCGGTCTCGCCATCGAATGTCTCGCCATTGGCGACCTCGCCGGCGACCGGCGTGCCGATGATCGACGGCAGCTTGTCACGGCCGCGCTGCACCAGCGCTTCCTTGGTGGCGCGGACCGCGGCGATGGCGACGACATCGACGGCGGCGCCGGCCAGCTCGGAGCGCGCAACGGCCTTGGTCACGGTTCGCCGCAGGATGTCTTCGAGCCGGTCATGGCTGAGGTGATGCAGATGATCGGCCTTGGTCGCCGCAAACAGAATGCGATCGACGCGCGGACGAAACAGCGTACTCAGGATCGTGCCGCGGCCGATGCGGAAACTGTCGAGAATGCCGGCGAGGGCTGCTTCGAGATCGTGCAGTGCTTCCGGACCGGCATTGAAGGCGGAGAGCGCATCGACCAGCACGATCTGGCGATCGAGCCGTGCGAAGTGATCGCGATAGAACGGCCTGACGACGACATCCTTGTAGGCCTCGTAGCGCCGCTTCATCATCGCCCAAAGCGAGCCATCCGGCGCGCTGCCGTCGCTGTTAACGTCGAGCGGCGCAAAGGTGAGCGCCGGCGAGCCCGCGAGATTGCCCGGCATCAGAAAGCGGCCCGGCGGCAGCAGGCTCATGGCGAAGCGTTCGTCGCGGCAGGCGCGCAGATAGTCGGTGAAGAGTCTGGCTGCGATGAGCGTCGCCTGCTCGTTTTCCGGTGCGTTGGTATCGAGCGTCGCGAGATGCGCATGAAAGGCGGCAGCCAGTGCCGCGCGCGGTCCTTGCCGCGACAGCGCGAGACTTTCCGCCGACCATGCCTCATAGCTCTTGCCCAGCAGCGGGAGATCCAGCAGCCATTCGCCGGGATAGTCGACGATATCGAGCGTCAGCGTGCGGTCGGCGCCGCTCGCACGCTGATAGTCGATGACCAGACGCAATTCGCTGATGTCGGTGGTCGAGTCCGGCCACCGGCGTTCATCGATCAGCGTGCGCAGATGATCCTCATAGGCAAATCGCGGCACGGCATCGTCGGGCTGCGGCGCGAGGCGCGACTTGGCGATGCGCCCTGTAGCCAGGGACTCGAACACCGGAAAGCGTCCGCCGCGCGTCAGGCCATGAACGAGCGCGGTAATGAATACCGTCTTGCCGGCGCGCGACAGGCCCGTGACTCCAAGCCGCACCGTGGGATTGAACAGACCATCGCCATAATCGAGCAATGCGCGCGCGGACAGCCGTGCTTCTTCGACGAGTTCGGACAGGCTGGGCATTGTGGGTGAAAACTCATCATGGTGAATGGTGCGCGGGGGTGGTCTGCCTCCAAAAATGGCGATTATCGGGCTGAAATCAAGCTCGTCACGAAAGCGTCGTCACACCGTCGTTCGGCTTTCGTTGACGATCTCCAGCCTATGATTTATCGCTGCTGCGGGGGTAGTCACAGGCGAGCTTGCGGGGCAAGCTCACCGCATCGCACCGGCCGGGTTGACGCCACCATGACTGTTTTCCGCTTGAAAGAGCTGACCACCAACTCCGCTCACATGGTGGCCGGAGCGATCCGCTGGAATTACGACCGCGCCGAACTGATCGCCGACGGTATCGTCCACGGCCTCGGCGTGTTCTCCGGCCTGATTGCCGCGACTGTTCTCATCGTCCTCGCCGCCGTGTTCGCCACCGCCTATGAAGTCGTCACCGTCTCGGTCTATTCGGCGGGCTTGCTGGCCATGCTGGTGCTGTCGGCCATCTACAATATGTGGCCGGTGTCGCCGCGAAAGTGGTTCCTGCGCCGCTTCGATCATTCCGCGATCTATCTGCTGATCGCCGCCACCTACACGCCTTTTTTTGCGCAGATCGACAATACGCGGCTCGCGATCTCGCTGCTCGCCGGCGTCTGGAGCGTCGCCATCACCGGCATCGTCATCAAGCTGCGTTATCCCGGCCGCTTCGATCGTCTCGCGGTCGTGCTCTATCTCGCCATGGGCTGGAGTGGCCTGATGGCTTACGACGCCGTGTTCACACCGCTGCCGCCGCTCACCATGTGGTTCGTCGCTGCCGGCGGCACGCTCTACACACTCGGTGTGGTGTTCCACGCCTGGCAGCGGCTGCGTTTCCAGAATGCGATCTGGCACGGATTTGTCCTGCTCGGCGCCGCATGCCACTATACGGCTGTGCTCGACATGGTGCTGAGCACCTAGAGCATGATCCCGAAAACTGGATACCGGTTTTCGGATCAGATCATGCTCTAACAAGAAACAAGAACATCAAGGGGGAGTGCGGCATGCGGGTAGACGGCAAGGTCGTCGTCGTGACCGGTGGCGCCAATGGCATTGGCCAGGCGCTGTGCGAGACATTTCATAAAGCGGGTGCAGCGAAAGTCGTCGTCGTCGATCTCGACGGCGCGCGCGCGCGAGCCGTCGCCGACGCCGTCGGTGGCGCGTGGTTCAAATGCGACGTCAGCAAGGAACCGGACATTGAGCATGTGATCGCGGAGACCGAGCGGCAGTTCGGCCCGATCGCTTTGTTCTGTTCCAATGCCGGCATCGGCGGCGGCTTCGATCCCATGAGCCCGAATGCCGGTGGCACATCGGATGAACCATGGGCGCGGAGCTGGGCGATCCATGTGATGGCGCATGTCTATGCGGCGCGGCATCTGATCCCGCTCTACAAGGCGCGTGGCGGCGGCTATTTCCTCAACACGATTTCCGCGGCGGGCTTGCTGTCGCAGGTCGGCAGCCCGGCCTATTCGACCACCAAACATGCCGCGGTCGGCTTCGCCGAAAATCTCGCGATCTCGCACCGGGCCGACAACATCAAGGTCTCGATCCTGTGCCCGCAGGGCGTCGACACCAACATGTTGAAGAACATCCCGAAGGGTCCGCAATCCAACGACGGCAATCTGTCGCCGGAGCAGGTCGCGCAGGATGCGCTGGCGGGGATCGAGGCGGAGACCTTCCTGATCCTGCCGCACAAGCAGGTGATCGATTACATGCGCAAGAAGACCGAGAATTACGATCGCTGGATCGGAGGCATGGCCAAGATCCAGGCGAAGATGCGCGAGACGTTCGGGACGAAGTGAGGGGCGCAGGGCTTCCTTAACCTCGCCCCGCATTTGCGGGGAGAGGTAAGATCACTCCGCCGCTTCGAGCTTCGGCGGGCGTGGCCAGATCACCGGCACCGGCGGATCATAGGCCTGGATCGGCGGCAGGTTGCCGGTGAACTTCTCGACATTCACCACCGTGAGCTGGCCGGTGCAGCCCTGCGCAAGGCGCGACGTACCCGTGTCCCTTGTCAGCACATTCGGATTGCCGTGCACACAGAGCGGCTTCTCCTCGTTCGGATCCTCGGGATCGTAATAGGCGCCGGTCGGCAGCTGTACCACGCCGGCCATGACGTCCTCGGTGACGGTGACGGAGGCGAGGCAGGCGCCGCGCTGGTTGAACAGCTTGATGATGTCGCCATCCTCGATGCCGCGCGCATCCGCATCGACCGGATGCATGCGCGCAACCTCGCGGCCGCGGCGCTTTTCGGCGCTGCTATGCCCACCGAAATCGAGCTGGCTGTGCAGCCGTGACGCCGGCTGGTTGGCGACGAGCTGCAGCGGATTGGTTGCATCGACCACATCCTCGGGCGTGAGCCAGACCGGATGGCCGGGGCAGTCGTCATAACCGAAGCTGGCGATGGTGTCGGACGTGATTTCGATCTTGCCGCTGGTGGTCGGCAGCGGCTTGCCCTCGGGATCGTCGCGGAACGCACGAAGCGTGCCGCCATCCAGCGGCAGCTGCGGCAGCATCACTTCGCCCGCTGCCCAGAAGGCGTCGAAATCGGGCGCGTCGAGACCCTTGGCTTTGAGCCCGTCATAAGTCGGCTGATAGAGATGCTTCAGCCATTCACGCGGCGTGCGGCCTTCGGTGAATTCATCAGCCTTGCCGAGACGTTCGGACAGGTCGGTGAAAATCGCATAGTCGTCGCGGGCATCGCCGAACGGCTCGGCCATCTGATGCATCGCGACCATCAGCGGATCGGTCTGCGACGAGCCGATGTCCTCGCGCTCCAGCGACATGGTGCAGGGAAGCACGAAGTCGGCATGGCGCGCCGATGCCGTCCAGGCGAGGTCGTGCACGACAAGCGTATCGACGCGCGCAAAGGCCTTGCGCAGTCGGTTGAGATCCTGATGGTGGTGGAACGGATTGCCGCCGGCCCAATAGACCAGCTTGATATCCGGATAGGTCATATGCGCGCCGTTATATTCGAACGGTGCGCCGGGATTGAGCAGCATGTCGCTGACGCGCGCCACCGGGATGAATTCGCTGACGCCGTTCTTGCCCTGCGGCAGGCCGGCGATCGGCACGGCATTCTGGCGGCGTCCGTAATTCGCGATGGCGCCGAGCGCATAGCCGAAGCCGCCGCCGGGCAGGCCGGACTGGCCGAACATCGCCGACAGCACCGAAGCCATCCAGACCGGCTGCTCGCCATGCTTGGCCCGCTGCAGCGAATGCGCCACGACAAACAGCGCGCGCTTGCCGGGCAGGCGACGCGCCAACTTGAGGATGGCGTCGGCGGTGAGGCCGGTGATCGCAGCGGCCCAGGCGGCATCTTTCGGCTGGCCGTCGCTGCGGCCCATCAGATAGTCCTCGAACGTGTCCCAGCCATGGGTGTGGCTGGCAAGGAACGCGCGATCATGCGTGCCGTCCATGACCGCGGTGTGTGCGATGCCGAGCATCAGCGCCACGTCGGTTCCGGGACGCGCGGCGACCCAGTCCTGGTTGACCTCATCCGGCAGGTCGCTCTTCAGCGGCGAGATCAGCACGAGTTCGCCGCCGCGCTTGGAGAGCGCGATCATGTCGCGATGTTCGGTATGCTTGCTGATGCCTCCGCCGGCGACGCGCGAGTTCTTGGTGTTCATGCCGCCGAAGGCGAGGATGATATCGGTGTGTTCGACGATCTCGTCCCAGCCGATATTGCGGCGGGTCATGTCTTCGTAGTTGCCGAGGATGTGCGGGATGAGCACCGTCGACGCGCCGGCCGAGTAGCTGTTGACCGAACGCACATAGCCGCCGAGCGCGACGTTCAGGAAGCGATGGATCTGACTCTGTGCGTGATGGAAGCGGCCCGCGCTCGACCAGCCATAGGAGCCGCCATAGATCGCCTTGGCGCTGTAAATGTCCTTGACGCGCTTCAGCTCGCCGGCGAGCAGGTCGAGCACCTCGTCCCATTCCATCTCGACGAATACGTCGCGGCCGCGCCGATCGTCCGGGCCCGGGCCATTTTCGAGCCAGCCACGACGCACCATCGGCTTGGCGATGCGCGCCTTGTGGCGGAGTGCCTCGGGAAAATTCTGGATGATCGGGTTCGGATCGGGATCGATCGGATGCGGCGTGATGACGAGCTTGCCGTCGACCCACTGTCCGGAAAAGGCACCCCAGTGGGAGCTGTGCGATTTCTTGGCGTTGTCGTTCGGCTGCTTGGTCATGCCGGCCCTTCCGCTATGATCCCATGATATCAATGCTTCTGTCCATAAAGCACCGGAACGGCCGAGTCGACGATGACTTCGACAAGGCTGACGCCCGGATGTTGCAGACTGGCCGCGAAAGCACCCGCAAGTTCCGATGATTTGCTGACGCGCACGGCATGCGCGCCCATGCCTTCCGCCAATTTGACGAAATCCAGACCGGGAAGATCCAGTCCGGGAACATTGCGCACCTGCATCACCTGGCTGAACGAACGCATCGCGCCGTAACCGGAATTGTTGATAACCACTATAGTTAAAGGCAATTTGCGCTGTGCAGCGGTCCACAGTGCCTGGATCGAATACATCGCCGAGCCGTCGCCGATCAGGCACACGGTGCGGCGGTCCGGATAGCCCAGCGCCATGCCGACAGATGCCGGCAGCGAGTGGCCGAGACCGCCCGAGGTCATGGTGTAGAAGCTGTTGGCGCCGCGCATCGGAAGATACTTTTGCATCGCCGGGCGATGCGATGGCGCTTCTTCCACCAGCATCGCATCCGATGGCATGGCCCGCGACAGCGTGTGCAGCAGAAAATCTATCGGGATCGGGTCACTGGCCACCGGCGGCGGCGGGAGGATGCGGCCCTTGGCGATGTTTCGTGTCGTGTCTGGTAGCAGTTCGAGCAGCAGCTTGAGCGCCGGCTTCATGGTCGCGATGATACTGGTGCCGATCGGCGCCACGGCTGCGGAGTCCGCATCGTCGGTGATCTGGAAGATCGTGGTATCGCCGTCGAAGATCGCCGCATGGCCTTCCACATGGAAGGTGAAGACCGGCGCGCCGATGACGACGACGAGGTCGTAGTCTTTCAGCGCGTCCGACAGTTGCGCCGGCGAGGCATGCAGGAAGCCCGCGAATTGCGGATGACGTTCCGGGAAACTGCAGCGCGCCGAGAACGGACTGACCCAGACGGCGGCCTTGGTCTTCTCTGCGACTGATACCATCAGATCGACAGCCTCTGCGCGGTCGATCCCGGGACCGACGATCAACGCAGGGGTCTTGCTGTTGCCGAGTGCAGCGATCAGTTCCTGCATCGCCTTCGGATCTGGCCCGAGCTCGCGGCTGACATGGCGTGCCTCGAGAGGTTGGGCCTGATGCGTCCAGTCGTCGATCGGCACCGAGACGAAGGTCGGCCCGCAGGGCGGCTGCATCGCCACATAATAGGCGCGGGCGATCGCGGCCGGCACATCCTCGGCACGCGCGGGCTCGACGCTGTATTTCACATAGGGTCGCGGAAATTCCGACGCGCGCTCGGCATAGAGAAATGCCTGCAGCGGCAGGATGCTGCGCGCCTGCTGGCCCGCGGTGATCACCATCGGCGTCTGGTTGCGATGCGCGGTGTAGATATTGCCCAGCGCATGGCCGACGCCGGCGGCGGAATGCAGATTGACAAAAGCGGCATTGCGCGTCGCCTGCGCATAGCCGTCGGCCATGCCGATCACCGAGGCTTCCTGCAGGCCGAGGACGTAGTCGATATCGTCGGGCCAGTCGGAGAGGAACGGCAATTCGGTGGAACCGGGATTGCCGAACACTTTCTTGATGCCGAAGCCGCGCAAGAGATTCAGCGTGGCGTCCTTGACGGTTACGGGAGTACGGGCGGCGGTTGTCTTGCTGTCGCGGGCCAAGGCGGTTTCCTCACGTTATCGGGCAGTTGTCTGCCGTGTGCTGTTGACTCATCAACAGCAGGAGGGGGCGGGGAGTCAATCGGGGGGTGGCGTGAAACCGCGCTGACGGAGCGGAGGCGCGCCGTCGCTCCCTCTCCCCGCTTTTGCGCGGGGAGAGGGGTGGGGTGAGGGGCGGGGCACATGGCCTGCGAAATTTGCGGGATGCTCGGGTCGAAGAATTGAGCGATCCGAAAGCGGAGTGAGTTGGGCTCTTACAGCGCGCTGCCCCTCACCCGCCGCGAAGACGCGGCGACCTCTCCCCGCAATGCGGGGAGAGGTAAGATCAGCACGTCGCTGCGATTACCAGCTCGCGGTCGCCTTCATGGTCGGCGCGCCCTGGTGGTTCGCGGTCCAGACCTCGAGCCCGTCAGCCGTCTCATTCGCATTCACCGAAAAATCCGCGCCGTCGAACAGCGGCGACACGCCGCGATAGCTGAATTTCGCGGGCGCCTTGCCGCCCTTCAGCTTCGCCGCGAATTCCACCAGCAGCGCCGCCTGCAGCGGCCCATGAAACACGAGGCCCGGATAGAACTCGACCTTGGTGACATAGTCGCGGTCGTAATGGATGCGGTGGCCGTTGAAGGTCAGTGCGCTGTAGCGGAACAGCAGCACGGGATCGGCGTAATGCGTTTCCTGATGCTTCGCCGCAGGGACTTCCTTCGGTGCGGGCGCGGGCGGCGCCATGCTGGTCGGCATGTCGCGATAGACGATGTCCTGCCGCTCGCGAATGGCGAGGCCGCGCTTCGTGGTGATGAGATGCTCGACATTGACGAAGCACAGCGCGCCGGTGGAGCCGGTCTTGAGATTGACGTCGAGGATTTTCGAGGAGCGCGTCACCTCATCGCCGACAAGCAACGGCTCGATGAACTGCACTTCGCCGCCCGCCCACATGCGGCGCGGCAGCGGCACCGGCGGCAGGAAACCGCCGCGCGCGGGATGGCCATCCGGCCCGAGCTTGTCCATGGCCGCCACCGGCTGGGCGAGGCACCAATGCGTCGTGAACGGCGCGGCGTCGCCAGGCTTCGGCGTGCCGATGTCGAGAAACAATGTCGCGCGCAGGCCTTTCACGAGCTGCGCGGTGATAACGTCGGACTGCTCGTCCGTGCGACCGATCCACTGCTTGAGATGATCGATGTCGAGCTTGTCGGTCATGATGACCTCCGTCTGATCCTGAAGACTACTTCTGCACTTCGCCGATGCCGGGCACGGCGCCATAGCTGCGCGGCGCACCGACCCAGATGGCGGCTGGCGCCGGATAGGAGACTTCGCCATTCGGCGTGTTCACGGTGATGCGGCGCAGATGCGGATGGTTCGTGAGATCCGCCATGGTGTTCACTTCGGCAAAGGCGATGTCGGCATCGGTCAGGCGCTTCAGGAGTTCGTCGCGGCTGAGCGATCCGAAGATGTCGCTGACGGTCTTGTCGGTGAAGGCGCGGTTGCGCACGCGCTCGACGCCGTTGACGAGGCGCGGATCGGCGGCGAGGTCGGCATTGCCGAGCACCTTGGCGCAGAGGATCTTCCACTCACGCTCGCTCTGGATCGAGATCAGGATGTCCTTGCCGTCCCTGGAGCGAAACACGCCGTAAGGCGCGATGGAGGGATGGGCGAGGCCCATGCGCTTCGGATCGTTGCCGGCCTCGGCATTGAGCAGCGGCACGGTGAGCCAGTCGGCCATCACGTCGAACATGGAGATGCGGATATCGGCGCCTTCGCCGGTCACCGAACGGCCGATCAGCGCTTCGAGGATCGCCGCATGCGCGGCAGCGCCGGTGGCGACGTCGACGATGGAGACGCCAACGCGCGACGGGCCTTCAGGGCCGCCGGTGATCGAGGCGAGGCCGCTCTCGGCCTGGATCAGGAGGTCATAGGCCTTGCGATGGGCGTAGGGGCCGGTGTCGCCATAGCCTGTGATGGTGCAGCAGATCAGCCGCGGATAGTCCTTGCGCAGCCGCTCGCGGGTGAAGCCGAGCTTGTCCATCGAGCCCGGCTTGAGGTTCTGCAGCAGCACGTCGGCAGTGGCGATCAGCTCTTCCATCGCCTTGCGGCCGTCCGGCGTGGCGAGATCGACAACCACGGAATCCTTGCCGCGGTTGAGCCAGACGAAATAGCTGCTCTGGCCCTTGGCGGCAGCGTCATAGCCGCGCGCAAAGTCGCCTTCGGGGCGCTCGATCTTGATCACATGCGCGCCGGCATCCGCGAGTCGCGAACTGCAGAATGGTGCAGCCACCGCCTGTTCAACGGCGATGACGGTCAATCCCTTGAGCGGCAGCATGTGTCTATCTCAATACGAGCGCGGCATGCCGAGCACATGCTCGGCCACGAAGGACAGGATCAGGTTGGTCGAGATCGGCGCCACCTGATACAGACGCGTCTCGCGGAACTTGCGCTCGACGTCGTATTCCTCGGCAAAGCCGAAGCCGCCATGGGTCTGGATACAGGCATTGGCCGCCTCGAACGACGCGTCGGCCGCGAGCATCTTGGCCATGTTGGCCTCGGCGCCGCATTCCATGCCGGCTTCGTATTTGCGCAGTGCTTCCTTCACCATCAGCTCGGCCGCGCGCATGTTTGCGTAAGCCTTGGCGATGGGGAACTGGATGCCCTGGTTCTGGCCGATCGGACGGCCGAACACCTGGCGCTCCTTGGCGTAAGCGCTCGCCTTGGCGATGAACCACTTGGCATCGCCGACGCATTCGCTGGCGATCAGGATGCGCTCGGCATTCATGCCGGAGAGGATGTAGCGGAAGCCCTTGCCCTCTTCGCCGATCAGGTTTTCCTTCGGCACCTTCATGTCGGTGAAGAACACTTCGGTCGTGGCGTGGTTCATCATGGTGCGGATCGGGCGGATCTCGAGGCCGTTCTTCTTGGCCTCCTTCATGTCCACCAGAAACACCGACAGACCGTCGGTGCGCTTCGCGGCCTGTTCCTTCGGCGTGGTGCGTGCGAGCAGCACCATCAGGTCGGAATATTCGGCGCGGCTGGTCCAGATCTTCTGGCCATTGACGACGTAGTCGCCGTTATCGTCCTTCTTCGCTACCGTCTTCAGCGACGAGGTATCCGTGCCCGAGGTCGGCTCGGTGACGCCGAAGGCCTGCAGGCGAACCTCGCCCGAGGCGATCTTCGGCAGCCACTTGGCCTTCTGGGTGTCGTTGCCATGACGCAGCACCGTGCCCATCGTATACATCTGGGCATGGCAGCCGCCGCCGTTGCAACCGGCACGCTGGATCTCTTCGAGGATCGCCGCCGCTGCGGAGAGCTTGAGGCCGGAGCCGCCATATTCCTCGGGGATCAGAACCGACAGATAGCCGGCTTCCGTCAGTGCATCGACGAAAGCCTTCGGATAGGCCATCTCGCGGTCGAGCTTGCGCCAGTATTCACCGGGAAACTGTGCGCACAGTTTGGCGACGGCATCGCGGATGTCATGAAATTCGTCTTGTTCCGCGGCAGCATGTTTCGTCAAGGAATTGAGCTTCTCTTCTTGAGGGGAAAATTATGAATCCTGACCGGCATCACGAAATCCTCCGGTCTTAGGTAATTCTAACCGGGAGGGTCTCGTAGCCTTTGACGAAGCTCGAATACACGCGCTTGGGTTCCCCCACAACTTCGATGTTCTCGAACCGTTTCAGTATCTCCTCCCAAACGATCCTCAATTGCAACTCCGCCAGGCGCATGCCCACGCAGCGGTGTATGCCAAAACCGAATGACAGGTGGATCTTCGGCCGCTTGCGGTCGATGATGAACTCGTTGGGCCGCTCGATGACCTCCTCGTCGCGGTTGCCGGAGACGTACCACATCACCACGCGGTCGCCTTTTTTGATGGTCTTGCCGCCGAGTTCGGTATCCACAAGCGCCGTGCGGCGCATATGCGCCAGCGGCGTCTGCCAGCGGATCACTTCGGGGACCATGGTCTCGATCAATGACGGATTGTCGCGCAACTTCTGATACTGGTCGGGGTTCTCGTGCAGCGCCAGCACCGAGCCGGTCATGGTGTTGCGGGTGGTATCGTTGCCGCCGACGATCAAGAGGATGATATTGCCCATCAGGGTGTCGGGATCCATGAAGCGCGTGGCGTCGCTATGCGCCATCATGGAAATCAGGTCATTCCGCGGGTCGGAATTCACGCGCTCGTTCCAGAGCTTCTGGAAATAGGCCGCGCATTCGTCCATCTCGCGGCGACGCTCTTCCTCGGATGACACGATGCCGCTCTTGGGCAGGGCGGTCGACACGTCGGACCAGCGCGTCAGCTTGCGGCGCTCTTCCCACGGGAAGTCGAACAGGGTCGCCAGCATCTGCGTGGTGAGTTCGACCGAGACGCGCTCGACCCAGTCGAAGGTCTCCCCGCGCGGCAATCCGTCGAGCACCTTACAGACGCGCCCGCGGATCAGCACCGCCATCTCGTCGAGATGATCAGGCGTGAACATCGGGGTCACGGTCTTGCGCTGGGCGCTGTGTTTCGGTTCATCCATGGCGATGAAGCTCGGCCAGTCATAGCCTTCCGGCACGTCGCGGATCGCGATGCCGCCATGCTTCACGTCGGACGAGAAGATACTGTGGCTGGTATCGACCTTCATGATGTCGTTGTACTTGGTCACCGACCAATAGGGCTCGATCGGCGCATTGGTGCAGTAATGCACCGGCTCCTCCTTGCGCAGCCGTTCGAAGAACGGCCACAGCGTATCGGTGGCGAACAGTTTCGGCGCGCCGGGATGGAAGTCCTTGAGCGGTGTCGAATAGGCGATCTCGCGCGCGACGCGCTGGATCTCGGCTTTGTCAGGATTGATCCTGGCTTGGATATTCATGGCGTCTGCTCTCCAAAAATCGATCCTGACCTGTTGCGGTCGCCGGTTCAGCCGGCGATCCGCACGGGCAGTGTTTCATAGCCCTTCACGAAGCTCGAAAAGACGCGGCGCGGCTCGCCAACGACCTCGATCCGCTCGAAGCGCTTCATGATCTCTTCCCACACAATCTTCAATTGAAGTTCGGCAAGTCTGAGGCCGACGCAGCGGTGGATGCCGAAGCCGAATGACAGATGGCGGTTCGGGCGCACGCGGTCGATGATGAATTCATTCGGGTTTTCGATGACTTCGTCATCGCGATTGCCCGAGACGTACCACATCACGACCTTGTCCCCCTTCCTGATCTGCTTGCCGCCGAGCTCGGCGTCCTGCACGGCCGTGCGCCGCATATGCGCGAGCGGCGTCTGCCAGCGGATGATCTCCGGCACCATGCTCTCGATCAGCGCGGGATTGGCGCGCAGCTTGTCGTATTCGCCGGGGAATTGATTGAGTGCATAGACGCCGCCGGACATCGAGTTGCGCGTGGTGTCGTTGCCGCCGACGATCAAGAGGATGATGTTGCCGAGGAAGTTCTCGGGATCGAGATGCCGCGTCGCCTCGCTATGCGCCATCATCGATATCAGGTCGCTCTTCGGCGGCGCGTTGAGCCGTTCCTGAAACAGCCGGCCGAAATATTCGCCGCATTCGCCGAGTTCCTTCTGGCGCTGCGCTTCGGCCTCCTCTGTCGGCGGCAGCATGGTGGCGACGTCGGACCAATGGGTGAGCTTGCGGCGGTCCTCCCAAGGGAAGTCGAACAAAGTCGCCAGCATCTGTGTGGTGAGTTCGATCGAGACGCGGTCGACCCAGTCGAAAGTCTCGTTGCGGGGCAGGGAGTCCAGCACCTCCGCAGTGCGGCTGCGGATCAGCCCCGAGAGTTCGTCCATGTGGTGTGGCGCGAACATCGGCGCCACGGTCTTGCGCTGGGCGCTGTGATGCGGCGGATCGGTGGCAATGAACATCGGCCGGCGAAACTTCACGCCGGCGTCGCGGATGGTGATGCCGCCGAATGCCGCCGCCGAGGAGTAGGTGGCGTGATTGGTCTCGACCGCCATGATGTCGTTGTACTTGGTCACCGACCAATACGGTCCGAACATGCTGTCCTTGCAGTAGTGGACGGGGTCCTCGCGGCGCAGCCGTTCGAAATAGGGCCAGAACGTATCGGTGCGGAACAGTTCGGGATTGCCGGGGTCGAATTCATCCAGCGGCATCCCGTAAGCCTGGGCATGAGCCGCGGCTTGGGCCGATTTGCTGCTGTCGGAATCCTGGACGCGATCGAGCATCGGTTCTCTCCCCTGGCATGCCTTCCGTGGTTGGTCCCGGAGGGCTTATTTGGATGAATTACAACCTGTTGCGGGGCCAAGAGCAAGGACCACTTTATGCCTCTTCTCAGCCCGTTCGGCCCGTGACATGGTGATTTCAATCAACAAAACCGGTGCGTTTGCGCGCCGTTCTGACCGGAGGCGACCCTGTGATTTCAAACGCTCAACGGATGTTCAATTTCGATCTCGGCGAGACCGCGGATGCGATTCGCGAGACCGTGCGTGATTTCTCGCAGAACGAGATCGCGCCGCGCGCCGAAGCCATCGACAAGACCAACCAGTTTCCGCTCGATCTCTGGCCCAAGATCGGCGCGCTCGGGCTCCACGGTATCACGGTGGAGGAAGAATTCGGCGGCGCCGGGCTCGGCTATCTCGAACATGTCATCGCAGTGGAAGAGATTTCGCGCGCCTCTGCGTCGGTGGGCCTGTCCTATGGCGCGCATTCCAACCTCTGCGTCAATCAGCTCCGCCGCAATGGCAGCGAGGCGCAGAAGCGTAAATATCTGCCGAAGCTGATCTCGGGCGAACATGTCGGGTCCCTGGCGATGTCCGAGCCGGGTTCGGGCTCTGACGTGGTGTCGATGAAGACCCGCGCCGACAAGAAGGGCGATCGCTACATTCTCAACGGCAACAAGATGTGGATCACCAACGGTCCGGTCGCCTCGACGCTGGTGGTCTACGCCAAGACCGATCCCGCGGCCGGCCCGCGCGGCATCACCGCCTTCATCATCGAGAAGGGCATGAAGGGCTTCTCGACGGCGCAGAAGCTCGACAAGCTCGGCATGCGCGGCTCGGATACCTGCGAACTCGTGTTCGAAGATTGCGAAGTCCCTGAAGAGAACGTGCTCGGCACCGTCGGCCGCGGCGTCAATGTGCTGATGTCCGGCCTCGATTACGAGCGCGCGGTGCTGGCGGCAGGGCCGCTCGGCATCATGCAGGCCTGTCTCGATGTCGCGCAGCCCTATGTGCACGAGCGCAAGCAGTTCGGCGAGCCGATCGGCAACTTTCAGCTCGTGCAGGGCAAGATCGCCGACATGTATGTCGCGCTGAGTTCGGCGCGCGCTTACGTCTATGCGGTGGCGAAAGCCTGCGATCGCGGCGAGACCACCCGCGAGGATGCCGCCGGCGCCATCCTCTATGCGTCGGAACGCGCCACGCAATGCGCCCTCGATGCGATCCAGCTGCTCGGCGGCAATGGCTATATCAACGACTATCCCACCGGCCGCCTGCTGCGCGACGCCAAACTCTACGAGATCGGCGCCGGCACCAGCGAGATCAGGCGGATGCTGATCGGGCGGGAGTTGTTTGCGAAGAACGGGTGAGGGGAGATTCCTTGTATCTGGAGCGCTGACCTCTCCACTGTCATCCCGGGGCGCCCCCCCAAGCTCGTCATTCCGGGGCGCACGAAAGCGGCGAAGCCGGTGAAGTGCGAATCCGGAATCCCGGAGTGTTTTGCGCGATCGGAGACTCCCATGCTGAGATTCCGGGTTCGCCTGCGCGAAGGCGCGCCGGCGCCGGAATGACAGTGTGGGGCGGCAAGACAATGCCAAACATTTTTTCCTACCTCTATTGACAACATCCCCATCTTGATTATTTTCCCCTTCGTCCTGCCCCACCGAGAGGGGCGATCGCGATCGTCACGATTGCGGGGCGGGAGGCGGTGGACGCCGGAGATGCGGCGTCACGGGATGTGTGGGGACCGGCTGTCTGCGGGCAGGCCGCATCGCCTGTGGTCAGGATACCACTGGGACAGGCGGGACGGTTTGCTGGCGGATGGAACGAGCCCGCAGATCAAGTGACGGACGACCAGATTCGAAACGCGTCCGGCCCAAGAGCTGCGCTCCCCCGGCCCTGTCGCGCAGGGCCAAACAAGGGTGACCTTGATCGGTCGCTTGGGCAAGCATTCAGCAAGCCGACAAAACACCGCAGGCGGAACGTCGGGCATTGGCCCGTGCTTTCCGAAAGTCCTGATGCGCCAACTTGCGGACGACCGCATCGGCATCAGGCCCAGGGGTGCACCGGGCACCCGGCGTTCCGCACGCCCTCTCGCAAGGGGCGGGAATGCAGGAGACGACGGGCGCCCCCGCGCCGCAAATAACAGGGGCGATGACGCACGTCTGAAGGGTAGTGGCTGTTTGACAAATTGAATCAAGAGCAACGCAGACATGCGGCTATATGTCCGCCACTTCAGAGACCTTCAAAAGGCATCGCCACTTGATCCACCTCAATCCGGTCACCGCAAAATGCGCAGATGATTGGCTTATGGCGTCGCTCGACGCACCATCGCCAGCAGGAGCAGATGATGCCGAAGATGAAGGCAGCGATATTTGTCGAACCGGGTCGTATCGTCCTGGAGGACAAGCCGATCCCCGATGTCGGCCCGCTCGATGCGTTGATGCGCATCACGACCACCACGATCTGCGGCACCGATGTGCATATCCTCAAGGGTGAATATCCGGTAGCGAAAGGGCTGACCATCGGACACGAACCGGTTGGTATCATTGAGAAGCTCGGCAGCGCCGTCACCGGCTATCGCGAGGGCCAGCGCGTCATTGCCGGCGCCATCACGCCGAGCGGCCACAGTTACGCATGTCTCTGCGGCTGCTCATCGCAGGATGGCGCTGTAACGAAGCACGGCTTCAAGGCCAGCGGCGGCTGGCGGTTCGGCAATACGATCGATGGTGCGCAGGCCGAGTATGTGCTCGTACCCGATGCCATGGTCAATCTCAGTCCGGTGCCCGACGCGTTGACGGATGAGCAGGTGCTGATGTGTCCGGACATCATGTCGACGGGATTTGCCGGCGCCGAGCGCGGCGGCATCAGGATCGGCGACACGGTGGTGGTGTTCGCTCTGGGGCCGATTGGACTCTGCGCCATCGCCGGCGCGAAGCTGATGGGTGCGACCACGATCATCGGTGTCGATACGGTGCCCGCGCGCATCGAGGTCGCCAAACGGCTCGGCGCTGATATGGTCGTCGACTTCAAGAAGGGGGATCCGGTCAAGCAGATCATGGACCTGACCGACGGCCGCGGCGTCGATGTGGCCATCGAAGCCTTGGGTACGCAAGGCACCTTCGAATCGGCACTGCGCGCGCTGCGGCCGGGCGGCACCCTGAGCAGCCTTGGCGTCTATTCGACGGATCTGCAGATTCCCCTGAGCGCCTTTTCGGCGGGCCTCGGCGACAACACGATTGTCACCAGCCTGTGCCCCGGTGGCAAGGAGCGGATGCGACGGCTGATGAACGTCGTTGCCTCCGGCCGCGCCGACCTGACGTCGCTGGTCACGCATCACTACAAACTGGACGATATCGAAAAAGCCTACGATCTGTTTGCGCACCAGCGCGATGGCGTGCTGAAGGTCGCTATCACGCCGTGAAGGTGAGGGGACTTTAACGCGCCGCCCGGCCATGACGATGTGTGTTCGTTCCAGCCGGGCGCCATCGGTATCCGAGCCCATCACATATTGTGAAAGCTCCGGTTCCACGTTGGAGCGATCAGCACCTCGTTGATGCAGACATGCGGCGGCATGCCGGCGATGAAGGCGATGGTCTTGCCGAGATCGTCCGGCTGCAGCATCCGCGCCATCACCTCGGCGCTGGGCGGCACCGGACGATTCTTCATGATGTCGGTCGCGACTTCCCCCGGCGACAGGCAGCAGGCGCGCAGGCCGTTGACGCCTTCATCCATGTTGAACGAATGCGTCAGCGCCAGCACGGCATGTTTGGTGGCCGTATAGGCCGGCCCCGTCATCTTCGACACGATGCGCCCGGCCCATGAGGCGACATTGATGATGCAGCCGTCCTTCTGTGCCCGCATCGCCGGCAGCACCGCGCGCATGCAATACATCACGCCGTTGAGATTGATGTCGACGATCTGGTCCCAGCCGTCCTGGGTGACGTCTTCCCAGCTGCGCTTCGGCACATTGATGCCGGCGCCGTTCACCAGGAGATCGATCCGGCCGTATTTGGCGAGGATGGCCTGCGCCACCTTGTTGACGTCGTCGGCATTGCTGACATCCAGCGCCATTGCTTCCACCGGCTTGCCGCCGGCGCCGAGTTCATCGGCGACGCCCTTCAGCACATCGGCCCGGCGGCCGGAAATGACCACCGTCCAGCCGTCCGCCAGCAGCGCCTGCGCGCCCGCCTTGCCGATTCCGGTGCCGCCGCCGGTCACCCATGCGATCTTGGTCTTGCTGGTCACGATTTTCTCCCTGATCGTTTCTTGCTTCGCGATGTCCATCGTCTTGCTTCACGATGGCCAAAGTGTTCAACAATAATCGCGCCGGCGCCAGTGCCGCCAACTCATGAGCCTCATGCCGATCATGCCGACCGAGACAAAGCCGCCCATCGATCAGAACCGCCTCTGGGACGACCATATGGCGCTCGCCGCCATCACCGATCCCGACAAGCCATGGACGCGGCGATCGTTCTCGCAGCGCTTTCTCGACGGCCGCGCCTGGCTGCGCGAGCAGTATCTCGCGGCCGGCATGACGGTGCGCATGGATGCTGCCGCCAATGTGATCGCGCGGCTGGAAGGCAGCGTCGCGGGCCTGCCGCCGATCATGCTCGGCTCGCATTCCGATACGGTGCCGTCCGGCGGCCGCTTCGACGGTATCTCCGGCATCCTCACGGCGCTGGAAGCGGTGCGTGCGCTGCAGGCGTCCGGCTACAAGCCCCGGCACCCCATCGAGATCGTGGACTTTCTCGCCGAGGAACCCAGCGAATACGGGCTCTCCTGTGTCGGCAGCCGCGCCATGGTCGGCGAGCTCGATGCGAAGATGCTGACCTACACCAATGCGTCCGGCGAGACGCTGGCCGATGCCATCAAGCGCATCGGCGGTGATCCCGCAGCGATTGCGTCGATGCAGAAACCAAAATTCGCCGGCTATCTCGAATTGCATATCGAGCAGGGCGTCGTGCTGGAAAGCAAGAAGCTCGATCTCGGTCTCGTCACCGGCATCGCCGGCATCACCCGCGTCGAGATCGTGCTGAAGGGCGCCGCAGATCACGCCGGCTCGACGCTGATGGAATATCGTAAGGACGCGAGCCTCCCCGCCGCCGAACTCGTGCTGCTGGTCGCCCAGCAGGCCAATGCGTTTGCGGCGCGCAAGCAGGGTCACTTCGTCGCCACCACGGGGATCCTCGAGATCAGCCCGAATGCCGCCAACGTCGTTCCCGGCGGCGCGCGCCTGATCCTCGATATCCGTGCGGAGAAGGCCGCGCTGGTCGATGAATTCGTGGCACTGCTCGATCGCGAGAGTCTGGCCATCGCCAGGCGTGCGAAAGTCGATCGCGAACGCTTTGCCCTGATCTCGCAGAATCCGCCGTCACCTTGCGATGATCACCTGCGCGATATCCTCGGTCGCAGCGCCGCCAAGCTCGGCTACTCCACCACGACGCTGGCCTCCGGCGCAGGTCACGACGCCGCGTTCATGTCGCATATCGGGCCGAGCGCCATGCTGTTCATTCCGTCCAGGGACGGCAAGAGCCATTGCCCCGAAGAATGGTCCGAACCCGGGCAACTGGCGGTGGGTGCGGCGACGCTGTTCGAGGCGGTGCGACTGCTCGACGGACAGAACGCGTAGGGGCCATATACCGCTCCTCAATTCGGATTCCAGTCGGTCGCTGCATTATTGACTTCCAGAGCAGCGCCGTCCTAGATCGGGAGGACGGTTTCCCGAAAGGGGATCAAAAGGGAATGCGGTGCGGGCAGGTTCTTCTCGATGGACTGCCCTATGCCGCGGCTGCCCCCGCAACTGTAAGCGGTGAGTCTTTCGTCACATGCCACTGGGAAACTCGGTCCTGGGAAGGCGATGAAAGATATCGACCCGCGAGCCAGGAGACCTGCCGTCATACGTGGTCACACGCGAGGATGTCGGTCGGGGAGTACAGACATTGGCTTCATTGGCAGGGCGCGAGCTCCGCAATGAGACTTGGTTCGCTGTGACGTGCCACAACGTCGAACCGAGGCCGAACCATGTCATCCGCTATCGTTGCACCCGCTATAGCCTTCACAAGGCGTGATCGCGCCTATCTCTTGTCTGCCGGCATTGTTCCTCTGATGGTCGTCGGCATCACATCGGCAACTGCACAGCAGAGTGTTCAGCTTGATACGATCAGCGTCACCGCCAGCAGGCTCCCGAACGGCATTTCCGGGACGGCCACATCGGTCGTCACGGCGGAAGACATCGCGCGTTCGCCAGCTCAGACAATCCAGGAGATCATCGCGCAGACGCCCGGCGTGCAGGTTCAAAGCCTTTATGGTGGCGTGAATGGTGCCGGCACGTCGGTCGATCTGCGCGGCTTCGGTGCCTTTGCGACAGCCAACACGCTGGTGCTCATTAACGGCCGCAGGCTCAACGATATCGACCTCGCCGGCGTCGATCTGTCGTCGATTCCCAAGGATTCCATTGCGCGCATCGAGATCACCAAAGGAAACAGCGGCGCTGTGCTCTATGGCGACAATTCTGTCGGCGGTGTCATCAATATCGTCACCAAGGCTGGCTCGGCCAAGCCTTTCGCGATGCGCGTCGAGGGCGGTGGTGGTTCGTTCAATCAGCGCCTCGGCTCAATCTCGGCGGCGGCCAGTTCCGGGCCATGGTCATCGTCGTTCTATGGCAGCGGCATCACGTCCGATGGCTATCGCGATAACAACAAGCTGAACCAGATCACCGGCGTCGGTGATATCCGCTATACCGCGCCTGATTTCAGCGCTTACCTGAATTTATCCGGCGACGACCAGCATCTCGGTCTGCCCGGTGCGCGGACGGTGGATCCATCCATTGGCCTCAATCAACTGCTGACCAATCGCAGGGGGGCGAGCACGCCGCTGGATTTTGCCGACAAGCAGGGCGCAAATGTCACGGCCGGCTTCACGAAAACATTGTGGAGCGGCGCAGAACTGATCGTCGATGGCGGTCTTCGCAACAAGGATCAGCAGGCCGGCTTCTTCGGAAGCCTTCCGCTATCGAGCTTCAACGCCAGCTATGTGGACACCAATCTTCAGACCTGGTCGCTGACGCCGCGGTTAAGCATCAAGAATGCGCTGTTCGGGCTGCCGTCGGATATCCTGACCGGCATCGATTATTACGATGCGACCTATCATTCCAGCCGCAGCCAGTTGCGCGGCGTCGCTCCGACCCATGTCTATGATCTGTCACAGCAGACGCTCGCGGCCTATTGGCAGCAGACCGTCGGTCTTCTGCCAAGCACGGATCTGTCCTATGGCGGCCGCATCCAGCGCACCAGCGTGAATGCGCGGGACCGGTTCGATCCAAACGCGCCGGGCGCCTTCGATACGCAGGCGCTGCCGCTCGACAGCAACGAGACCCAACATGCGCTGCATATCGGGCTTGAGCATCGCTTGAACGACGTCTTTGCCGTGTTCGGCCGCGCCGCCAGCGCTTTCCGCACACCGAATGTGGATGAACGCGTGGCGTCGGGGCCGTCATTCGACGCCAACTTCAACCCGATCCCTGGTACATTTTCGCTGAAGACCCAGACCTCCAGGGATGTCGAGGCTGGCTTCCGTATCTCGGCAGGAGCGTTCAAGGCTCAGTCGAGCATCTACGGAATGGATCTGGATAATGAAATCCAGTTCGATCCGGTGAATTTCTACAACAGAAATCTCGATCCGACCCGTCGCTACGGCTCGGAGACCAGCGCTTCGCTGCAGGCCAGCGACACGGTTCTGTTGCGCGGTGGCTTGGCGCTGACGCGCGCTGTGTTCCGAGAAGGCACCTTCGCGGGCAATGATGTGCCATTGGTATCACGCTTCACTGCCAATGCCGGCGTCACCTGGAACGTCTGGGAGAAATATGCGGTGATCGATGCGACCGTGCGCTACTGGAGCAGTCGCCGCATGGACAACGATCAGGGCAATGCTCAGCCATTGATCCCGGCGAATGCGACGGTGGACCTCAAGTTGAGCGGCGAGTATCAGAATGTCTTCTGGTCGCTGAGTGTCAATAATCTGTTCGACGCGCAATATTACGATTACGCGGTGGCCAGCACATTCACCCCGGGAAGGTTCAATGCCTATCCGCTGCCGGGGCGGACTTACCTTGTGAAGGCAGGCGCGACGTTCTGATGATCCATGTCAGTTCTCTCAGCGGCGTTGTGAACGTAGCGGTGTCGTTGAAGTCCTTCGATTTGCTCACGCTGCTGTCGCCCGGCGCGCCAGCGCTTGACTGGAGCGGGCTCGCGCCTGAACGCCATCTGCAACTGGCATTTCACGATATCGTTGAGCAGACGCCGGAGCTGATTGCGCCCGATGCCGGAACGATGCGTGCCATTCTGGATTTTGGCCGCGGCAGTACTGTCGAGCGCCCGATGCTGGTTCACTGCTGGGCCGGAATCAGCCGTTCCAGCGCTGCGGCTTATGCCATCGCCTGTGATCGCAATCCCGGCTACGAGACTGCGATAGCAGAGGAGCTCCGCAAACGTTCGGCCTATGTGACGCCGAACAAATTGATGGTGCAGTTGGCCGACGAACAGCTCGGTCGCGACGGCCGCATGGTTGAAGCCATCGCACGCATCGGCCGCGGCGCGGATGCCTTCGAGGGCGTGCCGTATCAACTGCCGCTGGTGTGGCCTATCTGATCGCGGCGGCGACGCCGAGCAGGAAACCGATCTCGAACAATTGCTCGATAGCGCCGAGGACGTCGCCGGTGTAGCCGCCGAGCAAACGGCGCGACCAGCGCGTGAGCAGGGCTGCGAATGTTGCACCGAGCAGCAAGCCGACCGCAACGGATGCAATGGTGAAGAACGCCAGCGGGATCGCTGCAAGTGCGGCGATTGTCAGCGCAAGAGTGAGTTCGTGCGACCGCACAGGTGTTTCTGCATAGGAAACCTTCATCGCTGCGGTATCGCCGCTATAGGGCAGGCGATTGATCACGAAGCCCGGTACGGCACGTGCCGCTGCATGCGCTGCGATCAGCGCCGCAGCACCTAACCAGATTGGCAGTGCGGCCATGGCTGCGACCCGCAATGCAACGCCGATGCCAAGGGCCAGTGCGCCATAGGTGCCGATGCGGCTGTCCTTCATGATGGCAAGGCGCTTCTCGATGCTCCAGCCGCCGCCGAAACTGTCGACGGTATCGGCGAGACCGTCTTCGTGCAGGGCGCCGGTGATCGCGATGCTGGTCGTCACCGCCAGCAGTGCCGCGATCAGCGGCGACCAGAATTCGCTCGCGATCAGGAATACAAGCGCGGATGCTGCGCCGATGCCGGCGCCGACAAGCGGAAAGTATTTTATCGCCCGCGCCAGCCAGTCCGGCTCCGGCGCGTTGGCCGAGTGCGGCGTCGGCAGCACGGTCAGAAAGCGGATCGCATTGAGCAGATGCGGATCCAGCGCCATCTAGATCTTTCCAGCCAGCACGTCATCGAGGCTGGCGACGTCGGTCAGCATGCGCGCGGCGGCGCGGACCAGCGGCACCGCCAGCAGTGCGCCGGTGCCTTCACCGAGGCGCAAGCCGAGATCGAGCAGCGGTTTGGCGTCGAGTGCGTTGAGTACGATGTCATGGCCGCGCTCGGCAGAGCGATGTGCGAACACGCAATAGTCGCGTGCCGCCGGGCAAAGCCGAACGGCGAGCAGCGCGGCAGCGGTCGAGATGAAACCGTCGATGATGACCGGGCGTCGCTGCGATGCCGCACCGAGCACGGCGCCGGCCATGCCCGCAATTTCGAGCCCGCCGAATTCGGCGAGCACATCCAGCGGCACAGTTGCGTCGCTGCGTGCAGCCGCTTTCGTGATCGCCGCGCGCTTGCGCGCCATACCCGCGTCGTCCTGCCCGGCACCAACGCCGATACAATCATCCAGTGGTGCCGGCGCGAGCCGATGAACCACCAATGCCGAGGAGGCGGTGTTGCCGATGCCCATCTCGCCAAGCGCGATGATGTCTGCGCCGGCCTTGATCTCGCCAACGGCGATTCGGTAGCCGCGCATCAGCGCATCAACCGCCTGCGCTGAAGTCATCGCCGGCTCATGCGCGGCATTGGCCGTCCCCATGCGCACCTTGGCGTCGATCAGCTTCGGATGAACCGGCAGTTCGGCCGCAACGCCGATGTCGATCACGCGCACACCGATATTATTGGCCGCGGCGAAAGCATTGGCTGTCGCGCGGCCGGCCAGATAGGTCATCACCATCGCAACGGTCACCGCCGACGGATATTGCGACACGCCCTCGGCGACGAGCCCGTGATCCCCTGCGAACACCAGCAGCACGGCATTGTCGCCGCGCGGTTCGCCCGGATGCCGGATCATGCCGAGCTGAAGCGCCAAGTCCTCGATTCGTCCGAGCGATCCCGGCGGCTTGGCCTTGCCGTCGATGACGGCACGGATGCCTGCCGCGATCTGCGGATCGACGGGCGCAATGGCGGGTGGTTGCCACAAGGACTGAGAATGGGCGGACATAGGGTTCCTTTTCGCGGCCTAACTGACGCAAGACGGCCTGCAAGGTCAACAGGTCGGGGCGGTCGCTTGCCGGCGCGGTTGACCCCGGCGCACCCGGCAGATAGCGTCTTTTGCGATGGTCCTTCCGCGTGGAAGGTGAATAGGGAAGCCGGTTTGAGGCCGGCGCTGCCCCCGCAACTGTAAGCGACGAGCCCGCGCTGGTGCCACTGGGAATTCCCGGGAAGGCGGCTGCAGGCTTTGACTCGCGAGCCAGGAGACCTGCCATCACGAACTGTGCTTTGGAGGCGTCGTCGGGGCGGGGTGCACCGGACGGGAGCGAACCGACGGCCATGCTGTCGGCGCGATCCAACAAAGCTCGTAGGCCCGCGAGGGCATGAACTGAGCATGTAATGGATCACGACAACGCCGACATCTCTGGCGAACAAATTTCGGTCGAACCGCCGCGACCTGTACCGGCTGGCCCCGTTGTCGTGAGCGTGTGCATCAGCTGCAAAGCCGCCGATACCGGCACGATCGTAGGCCCTGAGATGTTCGATGCCGTGAAGGCCGCGCTCGGCGATGGCGATGCTGCCGTGATGGTGCGTCCCGTGCAATGCCTCAGCGTCTGCAAGCGGCCGGCAACGGTCGCGGTGACGAGCCCGGATGGCTACACGTTCCTGTTCGGTGATCTGCAGAGTGGCAGCGGCAGCGCGGCGCTGGTGTCCTTCGTCGAGTCCTATCAAAAATCCGACTACGGCCTCGTACCTTGGCGGGAGCGCGCCGAGGTGTTGCGCAAGGGCATGGTTGCGCGCGTGCCGCCATTGCGTTGGTCGCCCGAAGACGGGCGTGCGCCGAAATGACCGCCGCTACAACAACACTGGTGCTGGGTGGTGCGCGCTCGGGCAAGTCGTCTTTCGCCGAAGGGCTGGTCGATGGCATCGGCTTGACGAAGGTCTACCTGGCCACCGCAACGACCGGCGATGACGAAATGCACGTCCGCATCGCGCAGCATCGCAGGCAGCGCGGCGAAGGCTGGATCACCGTGGAAGAACCGCTGACGCTGGTCGATGCCCTGACGCGCGAGGCCACGGTGGGGCGCGTCGTGCTGGTGGATTGCCTGACACTATGGTTGTCGAACCTGATGTTAGCCGAGCGTGATCCGGAGATCGAAGCGAAGCGTCTGGTGCGCTTCCTCGACGTCTCGCGCTATCCGATTGTCTTCGTGTCCAACGAAGTCGGGCTCGGTCTCGTGCCGGAGACCCCGCTCGGCCGTGCCTTTCGTGATGCACAGGGCCGGCTCAACCAGATCATCGCGGCCGCCGTGCCGAATGTCGCTTTCATCGCGGCCGGGCTTCCGCTCTGGCTCAAGCGTTCCCAGGAGAATTGAATGCCCCGCGTTCCCGTCACTGTGCTCACCGGATTTCTCGGCGCCGGCAAGACCACACTGCTGCGCTCGCTGCTGACCCAGGCCGATGGCCGTCGCATCGCCGTGATCGTCAATGAATTCGGCGATGCCGGTTTCGATGGCGGTCTCGTTGAGGAATGCGCGGCGAAAGCCTGCGCGCCCGGCGATATCGTCGAGCTCACCAATGGCTGCATCTGCTGCACCGTGGCCGATGACTTCGTGCCGACCATGGACAAGCTGCTGTCGCGCGAACGGCCTCTCGATGCCATTGTCATCGAGACATCGGGGCTCGCGCTGCCGCAACCGCTGCTGAAGGCCTTTGCATGGCCGGCGGTGAAGACCCGCGCCACTGTCGATGGCGTCGTCACTGTCGTCGATGCGCTGGCGCTTTCTGAGGGCCGCGTCACGCTGGACGAAGATGCTGTCGCCGAGCAACGCGCCAGGGACGAAGGCATCGAGCACGACGATCCGATCGAGGAAGTGTTTGAGGATCAGCTTGCCTGCGCAGATCTCGTGGTGCTCTCGAAGAGCGACCTGGTCGCTCCGGAGAAACTTGCCGAGATCGAAGCCAAGCTCAAAGCCGTGTTGCGCCCGGGCGTGAATATCGTGCGCTCCAAGGGCGATCTCGCGCCATCGGTGCTGATCGGCCTCAACGCCGCCGCCGAGGACGACGTGGCCGCCCGCGCCGGTCACCATGGCGAGGAGGAAGAACACGACCATGATGATTTCGACAGCATCGTCGTCAAACCCGCCGCCGCCACCAGCATCGACGCGATGCGGGCACGCATCAGTGACGCGCTCTGTCTGGACGGCGTGCTGCGTGTGAAGGGTCATGCGCGCATCGCCGACAAGCCCGCGCCGATCGTGGTGCAGGCCGTCGGTGCCCGCGTCGAGCTCGCTTTCGCGCGGCCGGATGTGGCGCAGGCCGAGCACCTCGTTGTGATCGGCCTTAAGGGATTCGACGGCGATGCGGTGCGAAGGGCACTCGCCGGGTAACGCAGGTTCACCCGTATGCATCTGAAGCTCGATACCTCCGGCAGCATTGACGACGGCGACGTCGCCCGCGATCTCGGGCAGGACACTGCCGATATCGTCGTGCTGTCGGCGGCTGACAGCGACCTGGCGGCATTCAATGCGGCGCATGCGACGCTGCCGGGCGATTTCCCCAGCGTGCGGTTCACCAACATGCTGGCGCTCGGCCATCCTGCGTCGGTCGATCTCTATGTCGAGCGCACGCTGGCCAAGGCGAAGATCGTCGTGCTGCGCATGCTCGGCGGCATCAGCTATTGGCCGCATGGCGTCGAAAGCCTGCGCAGCGACGCGCTGAGCCGCGGCGCCAAATTCGCCTGTTTGCCGGGCGAGATGGACTGGAATGCCGAGTTGGCCGCGCGTGGCACGATCAGCAGCGATGACACCCACGCGCTGTGGCGCTATTGCAGCGAGGGTGGTGTCGATAACGCGCAGCTGGCCTTGCGCTATGCCGCGCATTTGATCGGCTATGGTGAGGAGCCACCTGCGGCACGGCCGATGCCCTCAGCCGGATTCTGGCCGGGTGAACCGACACCGGATGATCGGCCCAACGCCATCGTGATCTTCTATCGCGCGCTGGTCGCTGGTGGGGATACCGTCGCGATCGATGCGTTGCGTCTGTCTTTGAGCGCACGCGGTCTCAATGCCGTCTGCCTCTATGTAACCAGCCTGAAAGACGAGCGCTCCGCCGCTTTCCTGCGTGCCGCGCTCGGAGCCTATCCGCCGGATATCATCATCAACGCGACGGCCTTCGCCACAGCGACCGCGCATGACGATGCCGGCGTGTTGTCGGCATCAGGCTGTCCGATCCTGCAGGTCGCACAGGCCGGCATCTCGCGCGCCAGCTGGGAAGCCTCGACCCGGGGTCTCACGCCGCGCGATCTGGCGATGCATGTAGTGCTGCCTGAAGTCGATGGCCGTATCTTCGCCAATGCCATCGCCTTCAAGGAACGCGGCGCCAGCGATGGTGGCTTCGCGCCGACTACATTGCAGCCGGTGCAGAATCGCATCGATGCGACCGCTGATCTGGCGCGCGCCTGGGTCCGCCTGCGCCGAACCTCCGCGAGCGAGCGCCGTGTCGCGCTGATCCTCGCGAACTATCCCAATCGTGACGGTCGTCTCGCCAATGGCGTCGGCCTCGATACGCCGCAGAGCCTCATCGATGTGATCGCAGCCATGGGCAACGCCGGATACGTCACTGGCGATGCGCCCGGCACGACAGCCGCGATGATGCAGCTATTGCAGCAGGGGCCGACCAATGCGCTTGCCGGTCGCGCGGAGCGAGACGGTGGCATGACATGGTCGCTGGCCGATTATCACGCGGCCTTTGCAACGCTTCCAACGAACGTGCGGACCGCCATCGAAGCACGCTGGGGGAGCGCCGAGCACGATCCGCATGTCGTCGATGGCGCCTTCCGCCTCGGCCTGCATCATTTCGGCAATATCACTGTCGGCGTGCAGCCGGCGCGCGGTTACAATATCGATCCTAAGAGCACCTATCACGATCCGGATCTGGTGCCGCCGCATCACTATCTCGCATTCTATCTCTGGCTGCGCCACGACTTCGACCTCCATGCCGTGGTGCATCTCGGCAAGCACGGCAATCTCGAATGGCTGCCGGGTAAGAGCGCCGGACTGTCGGCGGATTGCCTGCCCGATGCCGTGCTCGGTCCGCTGCCACATCTCTATCCATTCATCGTCAACGATCCCGGCGAGGGCATTCAGGCCAAACGCCGTGCCTCCGCCGTGATCATCGATCACCTGACGCCGCCGATGACGCGGGCTGAGCTGCACGACGATCTGGCGCGGCTGGAGAATCTGGTCGACGAATATGCCATGGCGACCGATCTCGATCCCAAGCGCGCCGCTGTGATCGCCGAGGACATCCTGTCGCTCGCCCGCGCGCAGCAGATCGATGCCGACGTCAATGTCACCCGTGACACACCGACGGGTGAGGCATTGCGCGCGCTCGATGCGCATCTCTGCGATCTCAAGGAGATGCAGATCCGTGACGGGCTGCACATCTTCGGGCGCGTGCCTGAGGATGCGCAGCGCAATGATCTCCTGGTGTCCATCGCGCGCCTGCCGCGTTCGGAGATCAAGCCGCAGGATGCGTCGCTGCATCGTGCTTTGGCTGTCGATCTCGGTCTTGGCGCGTTCGATCCGCTCACCCGCGAGATGGCCGATGATTATCTCGGTCCGCGCCCTGATGTTCTTGCCGATGTTGACGAAGCGATGTGGCGCACCACTGGTGACACCGTCGAACGGATCGAAGGACTGGCGCTGCAACTCGTCTCCGGCAAACTGCCTTGCGATCCCGCCTGGACGCGCTCCGCCGCGGTGCTTGACTGGATCAATGCGAAATTGCGGCCGGCGATTGATGCTAGCGGCGATGCGGAGATGGCTGCGTTTCTCAGCGGTCTCGATGGCCAGTTCATTCGCCCAGGCCCCTCCGGCGCGCCGACCCGCGGGCGTCCTGATGTGCTACCGACCGGACGTAATTTCTTTGCGGTCGATGTCCGCGCGGTGCCGACGCCGTCCGCTTGGCGCATCGGACAGCTCGCAGCCGAACGACTGGTCGAAAGTTATTGGCAGGAAGCCGGCGAATGGCCGCGCGCGATCGCGCTGTCGGCCTGGGGCACTGCGAATATGCGCACCGGCGGTGATGATGTCGCGCAGGCGCTGGCGCTGATTGGCGCACGGCCGCTCTGGGAGGAAACCTCGGGCCGCGTCACCGGCTTTGCGATCACGCCGCTGTCCGAACTGAAGCGCCCGCGCGTCGATGTGACCTTTCGTGTCTCCGGCCTGTTCCGCGATGCGTTCCCGACCCAGATGGACATCATCGGCTCGGCTGTGAGTGCCGTGGCTGAACTCGACGAACCAGACGAGGCCAATCCAATTGCCGCGAATGTCCGCGCGCGGGCTCGCACGCTCGAAGCCGGCGGCATGACCTGCGAGATTGCGCGCCGGCAGGCGACGCGCCGTGTGTTCGGTTCCAAGCCCGGCGCTTACGGCGCGGGCTTGCAGGCGCTGATGGACGAGGGTTGCTGGAATAATCGCGCCGATATTTCCGAGGTCTATCTTGATTGGGGCGGCTATGCCTATGGCAGCGGAACCGACGGCGAGGATGCGCGCGGTGAATTCGCCGAACGGCTGAGGGGCATCGATCTCGTCGCGCAGGCGCAGGATAACCGCGAGCACGACATTCTGGATTCCGACGACTATTACCAGTTTATCGGGGGTCTCGCAGCGACCGTGCAGACGCTGCGCGGTTCACCCCCACGCATCGCACATATCGACACGTCGCGGCCCGAAGCGCCGATTGCCCGGCCGCTGGCACATGAGATTTCGCGTGTGGTGCGCGGCCGCGGCGCCAATCCGAAATGGATCGCCGGCGTGATGCGTCATGGCTACAAAGGCGCATTCGAGATCGCGGCGACGGTGGACTATCTGTTCGGTTTCGCGGCATCGACCGATGCCGTCGCCAATCATCATTTCGATCAGCTGTTTGCGTCCTATCTGGAAGACGACGAGGTTCGCGGCTTCATGACGTCCGCCAATCCGGCGGCGTTGCGCGAGACGGCGGCACGCTTTGCCGAAGCCATTCGTCGGGGCTTGTGGACGCCGCGTTCCAACCGCGCCGCCGATCTGATCGCCGAACTTCTGCCGCAGGCACACACAGAGATCGCAAAGGAAATCGCATGACCGAAGCTGTCCACGACGATGAAGAAAATGCCCGCCACAAGATCAAGGCCGCCAAGCATAAGGCGGCGAAGGACAAGATCATGGCGACCAAGGTCGGCGAGAAAGGCCTGTTGATCGTCCATACCGGCACCGGCAAGGGCAAGACATCTGCAGCGCTGGGCATGGTGTTCCGCCATATCGGTCATGGTTATCCCGTCGGCATCGTCCAGTTCACCAAGTCGCCGGAATGGGACACGGGCGAAGCGCGTCTGCTGAAGACCTTTCCCGATCTGGTCACGCTGCACATCATGGGCGAGGGCTTCACCTGGATTACCCAGGACCGTGAGCGTGACATCGCCGCGGCGACCGCGGGCTGGGAGCGCGCCAAGGAGATGATCCGCGATGATCGTCATCGGCTGGTGCTGCTCGACGAGCTGAACATCGTGCTGCGTTACGACTATCTCGATCTCAATGAAGTCCTGACCTTCCTGCGCGACGAGAAGCCCGCCGACAAGCACGTGGTCATCACTGGCCGCAACGCCAAGCCCGAGCTGATCGAGATGGCCGATCTGGTTACCGAGATGACACTGATCAAGCATCCGTTCCGCGCCGGCATCAAGGGCCAGAAGGGCATCGAATTCTAGAGCATGATCCCGAAAAGTGGGCAGCGGTTCTCGGAAAAGATCATGCTCATGAAAGAAAACATATGAACCTCACCACGCCAGCGCTGATGATCCAGGCCACCGGCTCCAATGCCGGAAAATCGACGATCGTCGCTGGGCTGGCGCGGGCGCTGGTGCGGCGTGGCTTGAAGGTGGCACCGTTCAAGCCGCAAAACATGTCGAACAATGCGGCCGTCGCCGTCGATGGCGGCGAGATCGGCCGCGCGCAGGCGGTGCAGGCGCGGGCTGCGAAGCTTTCTCCGTCCGTACACATGAACCCGGTGCTGCTGAAGCCCGAGACCGACACCGGCGCGCAGGTGATCGTGCAGGGCAAGCGCCGGGGCACGCTGCGCGCGAGGAACTATCTGGAGAAGAAGGCGGCGCTGTTGCCGGCGGTGCTGGAGAGTTTCTCGCTGCTCGCCGATCAGGCCGACATCGTTCTCGTCGAAGGCGCCGGCAGCCCGGCGGAAATCAATCTGCGCGCCGGGGACATCGCCAATATGGGCTTTGCCGCAGCCGCCAATATTCCCGTTGTGATCGCCGGCGATATCGATCGTGGCGGCGTCATTGCGAGCCTCGCCGGCACGCATCTGGTGCTTGAACCCGAGGAACGCGCGCGCATCCGCGGCTTCATCGTCAACAAGTTTCGCGGCGATCCCGGCCTGTTCGACAATGGCCTCACGGCGATCACGCGGCTGACGGGGTGGCCATCCATCGGTGTGTTGCCCTGGCTGCCGCAGGCGGCGTTCCTGCCCGCCGAGGATGCTGTCGATCTCGATCGCACCCATGACTCTTCATCGACGCGCATCATCGCGGTGCCGGTGCTGGCGCGGATTGCCAATTTCGACGATCTCGATCCGCTGGGCATGGAGCCCGGCGTGAAGCTGGTCTTCGTGCGGCCGGGCGAGGCCATTCCCGGTAATGCCGACGTCGTCATCCTGCCGGGCAGCAAATCGACCATCGGCGATCTCGCTTTCCTGCGTGCGCAGGGTTGGGACATCGATATCAAGGCGCATATCCGTCGCGGGGGGCATGTGCTCGGTTTGTGCGGAGGCTATCAGATGCTCGGGCGAACGATCGCCGATCCCGATGGGGTCGACGGATCGCCGGGCACGGTCGACGGGCTCGGGCTCCTTGATATCGAAACGCTCATGAGCGCCGACAAGTCCACCACGCTGATCACTGGTACGCATTGCGCGACGGGGGCGGCGATCGAAGGTTACGAGATCCATCTCGGCCGCAGCGAAGGGGACGACTGCGCGCGGCCGCTGGTGATGATCGATGGACGCCCCGATGGTGCTGCGTCGGTCGATGGACGCGTGCAGGGCACTTATGTCCATGGCCTGTTCACCGGCGATGCCTTCCGCAAGGCATGGCTGGCCAATCTCGGCATTGCCTCGTCTCTGGCCTATGATGCGCAGATCGAAGTCGCGCTCGATGCGCTGGCCGATCATTGCGAAAAACATCTCGATATCGATCGACTGATCGAGATTGCCCGCAGCCGTCAGAGCAGCAGCGCCAGCGCCGCATAGATCGCCGCCTGCAGGACGCAGGCTGCGCCGAACACGCGAAGCGCCCGGCTGATGTCGTCAGGCGCGGCGGTTCGGCCTTCCGCATTGAGATAGGGATCGTTGACCGCGCCCTCGGCATAGACGCGCGGTCCAGCGATCGCGATTCCGAGCGCTCCGGCCATGGCGCTTTCCGGCCAGCCGGCATTGGGCGAGCGATGCTTTCCGGCGTCGCGCATCATGATCTTCAATGACGAGATGATCGATCCGCCTGCGACCGGCGCAGCGAGTGCGACCAATATTCCCGAAAGCCGTGCCGGGATCAGGTTGACGAGATCGTCGAGCCGCGCTGCGGCCCAGCCGAAATCCTGATAGCGCGCGCTGCGATGACCGATCATGGAGTCGGCCGTGTTGATGGCTTTATAGGCGATCAGGCCGGGCAGTCCCAGCAAAGCCAGCCAGAATACCGGCGCGACGATGCCGTCGGAGAAATTCTCGGCGGTGGATTCGATGGCCGCGCGTGCGACGCCGGCTTCGTCAAGCCGCTCCGGATCGCGGCCCACGATCATCGCGACGGCCTGCCGCGCCGCCAGCAAGCCGCCGTCGGTGAAGGCGAGATGCACGCGGGCGACATGCTGATACAGGCTGCGCTGGGCGATCAGCAATGAGGCGATCAAGGCCTCGATCGCGAAGCCGATCCAGTTGTCGTTGAGGAGATCGGCGAGCAGGCCGCCGGCGAATATTGCGCAACTCACCAGCACGATGACCGTGACGACGCCTGCCAGTCGGCGCTGCCGCCCCGACCAGCTTTCGCGATTGAGCCGGCGTTCAAGCCAGCCGATGCCGTTGCCGATCCACACGACCGGATGCGGTAATCGCCGCCATAGCCAGTCGGGATCGCCGATCAACCCATCGAGCAGCAGCGCCGCGACCACCAGCACAAGCGCGTCGCCATGCGCGAGCATCAGGGGGCCACGCGGTTGATTTCGGTGGTCAACCGGTCGAGGGCTTCCACCATGGTCGGACCGCCGCAGGCCGTAAGCCGCTCGGGGAGCACCAGTCGCTTCGACGCCGGGTAGAATTTCTCCAGCGCGGGATGCAGCAGGAAGGCGCGGCCTTCGTCTTCGGCGAAATCAGTATTGTCGGTGACCAGCAAGAGATCGGGTCTCAGTGTGACGATCGCTTCCAGCGAGGCAAAGCCGCCAGCCTTAAAGCCGAGTTCGCCGCCGGCATTGCGCAGGCCCACGGCCGAGAGCAGCGAGGTGGTCAGATTTTCGCCGCCGGACACCCAGCCGCGGCGCGACACGGCCAGCACGCGCAGCGGCTTGCGCCGTGCGGCGGCATGGGCCTGCGCGATGGCACTATCGAGTTTCGCGATTTCGACTTCGGCCCGCTCCGGATGCCTGACCAGTGCGCCCATCTGGCGGAGCTGTTTCTTGACGTCGTCGAGCGAGCGGGCGGGATCGAATTCGGCGACCTTCAGTCCCTTGTCCTTCAGCAGTTCGCGGGTTGCGCGCTTGGTGAATCGGCCGGCGACAACGACATCCGGCTTCAGCGCCAGCACGTCCTCGGCCTCACCGGACAGCAGCCGGAACGCCTTCGCTTTGTCCTTGTCCCAGGAGCGGAACGGATCGCGCGCATAGGGGCTGAGGCCCAGGACCTGCGCGGGATCGGCAAGGGTGACGAGCAGTTGATCGGTGCACAGATTGATCGATGCGATGCGCGGCTGCTCGGCGGCGCGGGCCTGGAGCGAAGTGCCTGCGAGCAGCGCGAGTGTCGTGGCCACGAGCGGCCAAAGCCTCTCGCGCTTCGCCCGATATGATGGCATGACACAGGCATGAAACATGGTGGCGATCTCACGCAGGCGATAGCCGAATTCGGCGGCGCGCCGGAACAATGGCTCGATCTCTCGACCGGGATCAACCCATGGCCGTGGCCCATTCCCGCCAATCTGCCGAGCCATCTTTGGGAACGTCTGCCGTCGCATGCGGATGAACGGGCTTTGCTGTCCGCTGCGCGTAATGCCTATCATGTGCCTGATGGCGTCGATGCCGTTGCCGCTGCCGGTACGCAGGCCCTGATCCAGTGGCTGCCGCATCTCGCTGCGCCCGGCGCCGTTGCCATCGTCGGCCCGACCTATAATGAACATGTCGCGGCATGGCGTGCTGGCGGACATGAGGTCGGCGTGATCGGCAGCCTCAACGCGCTGCCGGATCACGCCAAGCATGTGGTCATCGTCAATCCCAACAACCCCGATGGGCGGATCGCGACGCGCGACGAACTCGCCGATGTTGCTGCAATCCTGCGACGACGCGGTGGCTGGCTTGTGATTGACGAGGCTTTCGCTGATGTCGACCCTGCGATCAGCGCTGTCGGCCTGTGTGCGACGTTGCCGGTGGTGATCCTGCGCTCCTTCGGAAAATTCTACGGTCTCGCGGGCCTGCGTCTCGGTTTCGCGCTCGCCGCGCCGCTGATCGCACAGCGTATCGCGACCGCCGTTGGTCCGTGGGCCTGTTCCGGTCCCGCACAGGTCATCGGCGCCGCTGCGTTGCGCGACGAGCGTTGGGCCACGCAAACCCGTGTCGGGCTGGTCGTACAGAGCATCAAGCTGGACAATGTGTTGACCGATGCCGGGTTCGAGATTGTCGGCGGCACACCGCTGTACAGGCTGGCGTGCCATGCCGACGCCTTGCAGCGGCACGCCGCCTTGGCGCGTCAGCAGATCTGGTGCCGTCGCTTCGACTGGAGCCAGGAGTTGCTGCGGTTCGGTCTGCCACCCGATACGGCTACTCTGAGCCGGCTTGCTGCTGCACTGGCGAAATAGCCGCCACATCGCTCAGACGCCCGCCCAGGGCAGGATGATCGTTTCGTTCCGGTGTTCGGCGCGATAGGCGCTGATACGGAACACATTGGCGATGATGTCATCGGAAAGCGCCTGTTGCGGCGAGCCCTGCGCTGCGAGGCGTCCGTTGGACATCACCAGCACCGTATCGGCAAAGCGTGCCGCGAGGCCGAGGTCGTGTGTGACCACGATCACCAGTACGCCGCTGTCGGCGACATCGCGCAGATTCTTCATGACGTCGATCTGGTAGCGCGGATCGAGCGACGCGGTCGGCTCATCCGCCAGCACGATTGGTGCCTCGACGGCGAGGACACGGGCCAATGCGACGCGGCTGCGTTCGCCGCCGGAGAGTTCGGTGACGCGGCGATCGGCAAAGGCGACGATGTCGGTGGCCCGCATCGCGCGCTCGACTGCAGCCTTGTCTGATGATGTCAGTCGCGCCGGATCGGTCGAACCATGCGGATAGCGGCCGAGGGCGACGACATCCTTCACGTCGAGGGGCCAATGCACGACATGGCCTTGCGGCAGATAGCCGAAGCGTTTTGCGCGCTCACGCAGTGGCAGGGACGCCAGCGCATCGCCCGCCACATGAATTGCGCCCGTCGAGAGTTGCAGGCCCGCCAGCGCGCGCAGCAGCGTCGTCTTGCCGGCGCCATTCGGGCCGACCAGAGCGACAAGATGTCGGGGACTCAACGAGAGCGCGACGTCGTGCAGCACGGGGCGGCCTGACAGTGTGACGCTCAGATTGCTCGCGGTCAGCAGCGCCTGATCGGTCATGCGACGCCTCCGCCCAGAGCGCGACGCTCGCGCATGATGAGATAGAGGAAAAACGGCACACCGATGATCGAGGTCAGCACGCCGACCTTGATGTCGCTGGTGGAAGGAATGAGGCGCACAGCGATATCTGCCGCGAGCAGCAGCACAGAGCCGGTCAGCGCGCTCGGGATCAACAGTCGTGCGGGATCGTGACCGATAATCGGACGCATCAGATGCGGTGCGATGAGGCCGATGAAACCGATCGTGCCAGTAACCGCGACCGCACCGCCAACGCCGAGCGCGACGCCGAGGATCACCAACAGCCGAAGGCGGCTGACATTGACGCCGAGGCTCTGTGCGGTCTCTTCGCCGAGGCTCAGTGCACGGAAGGCCGAGCGCTGGCTCATCAGGATGATGACGCCAGCTGCAATGAATGGAAGCGCCAGCGTGACATGACGGAAGCTGCGGTCTTCCAGCGAGCCGAGCAGCCAGAAAGCAATCTCAAGCGCCGCGAAGGGATTAGGCGACAGGTTCATCACCAGCGCCGTCGCGGCCCCTGCGAGACTGGAGATCGCAAGGCCCGCAAGGATCAGCAGCAACAGGCCCGCATTGCGGCCGGCGATGCCGAGCAGCATGAAGACCGAGAGGAATGCCATCGTAATGCCGGCAACAGGTAGCGCCCATGAGCGCACATCAGCCAAACCGAGCGAGATCATCAGCACGGCGCCGAAGGCCGCCGACTGCGGCGCGCCGAACAGCGACGGCGAGGCGAGGGGATTGCGCAGCAGGCCCTGCAGCGCGGCACCGGACAGGCCGAGGATCGCGCCGATGGCCAGCGCAAGGATCGCGCGGGGCAGGCGGATTTCGCGCACGATGATCTGCTGCACGTCGCTGCCGCCGCCGAACAATGCATCGAGCACCGTCAGCGGCGAAAGCTTCACCGGCCCTGTGCCAAGCGAGCCCAATGCCAGCAGTGTCACGAGACCGACCAGCGCGATGGTCGCGACCGTCCGGCGGCGTGCTGCTGGCGCTATGCTCACCATGTGGCGTTGAAGCCTGCGTAGGCCGCAGGTCCTGTGGTGCCGAAGTTCAGCACTTCCTGATAGTGCTCATTCAGGATGTTCTCGCCGCGGGCAAAGACCTTCCAGTTCGCATCGATCTTGTACTCGGTATAGAGGTCGACGCGGGTATAGGCATCGACCTGACCGACCTGATTAGCGCTGCTGAAGCGCTTCGACACCGTCGTGACGCGCGGCTCGATCATCCACTTGTCGGTGGGCGTGATCGTGAGTGCGAAGCGGGCGAGGTTCTTCGGCCGCCGCGCCAGCACTGTGTCGGTGCCGAGATCCTGGGCGTGCAGGTAGGTGTAGGCCACGTTGAATTTCATCCAGCCCGGAATGACATCGACATTGCCGCCGACTTCGAGACCACTGGTTTCAGCGCGCGCGACATTGACGTAATAGCCGAGCGGGCGGGAGGCGTCGGTGACGAAGTTGATCAGGTTGCTGTAATCAGTGGAGAAGCCCGTCACCGACAGCATGACGCGGCCGTTGAAGAGGCTCTGGTCGATGCCGGCGTCATAGCCGAAATTGGTTTCCGGTGTCAGGTTTCTGCTACCATAGCTCACGTCGTAAAGCTGGAACAGCGTCGGAGCTTTCGCGCCGGTGCCAGCGCTGGCGCGAAATCTGGTACCGGTCTCCACGATATTATATGCCGCGGTCGCACGCCACGTTTCGAAGCGGGCGACATCGACCACATCATCGACCCGGCCGCCGAGCGTGACGTTGAGCCGCTCGCCGATTGGCACCGACCATAGCGCGAAGACCGAATTGGTGTCCTGTCGCTTTGACAGGAGCGGCGTCAGCGGGCCAGCGATGGGCGAGATGTTCGTGCTGTAGGTCTGTGCAGTCTCGGTCTGCGTTTTGGCGCCGTAGACCAGGGAGCCGAATGCGCCGAGCTTCAGGGTTGCCTGATATTCGGCGCCGAGACTGTTGCCGACGTAGTCGGAGATCTTCGACGTGGTATTTTGTGGCAGCATGTTGGTCTTGTAGCTGACGTCGTCGAAGGAGCGTTCGGTATGGGTGTTCGACACCGTGACGTTATGGGTGAGAATGCCGCCGAACGAATCGATACCGACGCGGCCATACACGGTTTGCAGCAGACGCGTTGCCGCCGATGGCGTATCCGGAAACGCTCCTGTCGCGGCATCATAGGCTGAGCGCGTGAACGAATGGACGATGCCGGACTCCAGCCGAATGCCTTCGCCGGCATCGTAGCCGATGCGCGCCGAGCCACCGACGCGATCGAAACTGTCGTTTTCGAGATTCGGAAACTTCGCCTCAATGGCAGGGATACGATAACCGTAACGCGAGAAGCCGTTGCTGTGCTGGCCGCCGCCGGTGAAGGCATAGGACCACGGACCGTTGGAGCCGGTCAGCGACCCCTGGGTGACGACAGTGCCGTAGCTGCCGGCTTCCGTGCGCACATTGACCTGTGCAGGACCGGAGCCCTTCTTGGTGATGATGTTGACTACGCCGCCCATTGCGTCGGAGCCATAGAGTGCGCTCTGCGGTCCCTTCAGGACTTCAATGCGCTCGATGGCGGAGGGCGTGAACATGGCGAATTCGAAATCGCCTGATGCAGCCGTGGGATCGTTGACGCGAATGCCGTCGATCATCACCAGCGTCTGCCCAGTATTGCCGCCGCGCAGGCGCACATTCGCGGTGCCGCCGGGACCGCCGTTTTCGCTGATGTCGAGACCTGGCACGGTGCGCAGCGCATCGACCAGCGAACCGGGATTGCTGGTCGCGATGGTTTCGCCTGAGACGACGCCGATCGAACTGCCGGTGCGATTGAGTTGTTCGGGGGCTCTGTCCGCCGTCACCACGATTTCGGAGAGTTGCTCGGCACTGGACTGCGCATGCACAGCACTGTGAGAGCAAGACAGAACAATAACGGCTGCAGTGCCTGCAGCCAAATTCCGGATAGCCATTTAACCCCTTCCGTCGACCCACCGTCGAACGAGCGTGAAACTCGTTACCGGCCGGTCTCCTGGCTCGCGGTGGTCTCCCGGTCCGCCTTCCCGAGCTTGCGAGGCAAGCTCAGTGGCTTTGTGGACCCGGAATGGCCGCTTACAGTTGCGGGGGCAGCCGCGGCATAGGGGATAACTCCCCGCACCGCATTCCCGTTTCACCTCCTCGCGGAGGCACCGATAACGACAGACAGGAAGCACAGCACGCCGCGCGGTGCAACAGCCATCGCCGCGTGGCGGACTCTATTGCTCGTGCTGTAGCGCGGCGAGCACGTCGTCGGGGCGCTCGACCATCATCATGTGGCCGGTGCCGGGCAGAATCACCGTGCGGGCGTTTTTCAATGCGGCGGCCAGGGTCTTGCCGGCCTTGGCGGGAGTCATCATGTCACGCTCGCCGAGGATGAGCGTGACGGGGATATCGAGCTGGCCCGCAGCACTCAGGGCATTCTGGTATGTATTGCAGGCGTTGAGGTCTGCGAACAATACGCCGGGCTTCGTCGCCTCAAGCACGCGCTGCGCGCCGCTATGCATCCACAACCCCGGCGCGAGGCTTCCGCCGAGTTCGGCGCGAAAGCCGAGCCCCCAGATCGACACCATGTCGATGGCGGAATGCTGATTGGCTTCGGCGTCCTTCAACAGATCCGGGCCGACGGTCATCGTGCCCGCGGTGCCCATCAGATCGAGGCGTGTGATCTTGCCCGGATGCCGCGCCGCGGTCTCCAATGCAATCAGCGAGCCCATGGAATGGCCGATCAGCCGTGCCGTCTTTGCGGCGGACGCATCGATCAGTGCGGCAGTCCAGTCGGCGAGATCGCCGATGGTGGTGAGCGCTTCACCTTTCGAGCGGCCATGGCCTGGCAGATCGGGCGCGAGCACCGCGAAACCGTGATGCGCGAACCAGCGCGTATGCAGCGCCCAGGTCGAGTGATCGAAGCCGGCGCCGTGGATCATGACGACCACGGGCAGGGATGGATCGAACGTGCGGCCGCCATTGGCGACATAGGTCTCGTGACCGTTGACGGTGAGTTGCATCGCTCAGCCCTTCTGCGAGATGCGCAGCGCCTGCGCGAGATCGTCGATGATGTCATCGGCGGCTTCGATGCCGACGGAGAGGCGGATCAATTCCTCGCCGATGCCGGCGGCCTTGAGCTGCTCGGCGTCCATCTGCTGATGCGTGGTGCTTCCGGGATGAATGACCAGCGTCTTGGCGTCGCCGACATTGGCGAGATGGCTGGTCAGCTTCAGCGCCTCGATGAACTTGCGGCCGGCATTGCGGCCGCCCTTGATGCCGAAGGAAACGATAGAGCCGGCGCCGCGCGGCAGCAGGCGTTTCGCCAGCTGGTAGTCCGGATGATTCTCCAGCGACGGATGCAGCACCCAGTCGACCGCCTTGTTTGCCGTGAGGGCTGCCAGCACCGCATGTGTATTGGCCATATGGCGCTCCATGCGAATGCCGAGCGTCTCGACGCCTTGCAGCAGCTGGAACGCATTGGTCGGCGAGAGACACGCGCCAAAATCGCGCAGGCCTTCGGTGCGGGCACGCATGATGAAGGCGGCATTGCCGAACTGCTCGTCGAAGACGATGCCGTGATAGCCGGCATAGGGTTCGGTCAGAACGGGGAATTTGCCGGAGGCGTGCCAGTCGAAACGGCCGCCGTCGACGATGACGCCGCCGATGGCAATGCCGTGGCCGCCGATCCATTTGGTGGCGGAATTCATCACGATGTCGGCGCCAAGCTCGATCGGCCGCGACAGGAACGGCGTCGCGAAAGTATTGTCGATCAGCAGCGGAATTTTTGCGGCATGGGCGATGTCGGCGACGGCGGGAATATCCAGCACTTCGAGACCGGGATTGCCGATGGTCTCGCCGATCACCAGTTTTGTGTTCGGCTTGATCGCGGCCTTGAACGCAGCGAGATCGCGCGGTTTGACGAATGTCGTGGTAATGCCGAAGCGCGGCAGCGTATGTGCCAGAAGATTGATGGTGCCACCATAGAGCGAGGACGATGCCACAATGTGATCGCCGGCGCCGAGCAGCGTTGCGATCGCCAGATGCAGCGCCGCCATGCCTGATGCAGTGCACACCGCACCAACACCGTTTTCAAGCGCGGCGAGGCGCTCTTCCAGCACCGCCGTCGTCGGATTTGAGATGCGCGTATAGATGTGGCCGGCACGTTCGAGATTGAACAGTGCAGCGGCGTGGTCCGAATCCTGAAACACATAGGATGTGGTCTGGTAGATCGGCACGGCGCGTGCGCCAGTGATTGCGTCCGGATGCTGGCCGGCATGCAGACTCAGCGTTTCGAAAGCAGGCGGTTTGGGTGCTGGCATGGTGGTTTCATCCCTGGACGCGATTTGCGCCATCTATGGCACGAATCGGATGCGAGTGTGAGTCGGTGATATTTCAACGCACGGAACGAAATGCGTCGTGGCGACTTGTAAGACGTCAATCACGCGGAGATCGTCATGAAGAAATTGCTGCTTTGCACTGCGGTTGCGAGTCTCGCGTTTTCATCGGTTGCGGCCGAGGCGAAAGGCTGTATCAAAGGTGCGATCATTGGCGGAATCGCGGGCCACTATGCAGGACATGGCAAGGTCGGCGTCGTTGCGGGTTGCGTGATCGGACGCCACGAGGCCAACAAGGCCGATGCCGAGCGGGCGCAGAAGGCGCAGCATCCACAGCCGTCGAACGAGAACGGTCGCATCTAGATCGGCGTTGTTCTCAACGCTGGACGATGTCGCTAAAATTTGATGGACTAGACCGGTTCTGAGAACCTCACCCTCATCGGGCGGGGTTCTTTTCGTCTCTGTACGATACCGGACGAGAATGGGCGTGAACGTGGTGCTGCATCGGGATGTGTTTTGGCTCGGCAAACAATGGGCCGTTACCGGTTACGGGATTCAGGCCGTCAGTAAAAAACACAACATGAAGTTCGATATCGAGGTGTCGCAGATCTGGAACGAGGATCTGGATGCCTTGATGCGCGATGAGCCCTGGTTCGATGCGCAGGATTTTGCAGAGGCCGTCGATCGCGCCAGGCAGCGCGCGCAGGAAAGCCCGTTGACGTTCCGGCCGCCGTTGAGCGACGAGCGGTAGTTCATACGGCTGGGTCCAAATTTCAAACAGCCAGGCTTCCACGTTCTCGCGGCGCTTGCGCGTCCGAGTTTTGCGCATTCCTTCCCGCCCCCTTGCGAGAGGGCGTGCGGAACGCCGGGTGCCCGATGCACCCCTGGGCCTGATGCTGATGCGGTCTTCCGCAAGGTATGCATCAGGACTTTCGGAAAGCACGGGCGATTGCCCGACGTTCCGCCTGCGGTGTTTTGTCGACTTGCTGAATGCTTGCCCAAGCGACCGATCAAGGTCACCCTTGTTGGGCCCTGCGCGACAGGGCCGGGGGAGCACAAGCTCTTGGGCCGGACGCGTTTCGAATCTGGTCGTCCGTCGCGTGATCCGCGGGCTCGTTCCATCCGCAACCAGCCCGTCCCGCCTGTCCCAGTGGTATCCTGACCACAGACGATGCGGCCTGCCCGCAGACAGCCGTACCCCACATATCCCGTGACGCCGCATCTCCGGCGTCCACCGCATCCCGCCCCGCAATCGTGACGATCGCGATCGCCCCTCTCGATGGGGCAGGACGAAGCGGAAAATAATCAAGATGGGGATGTTGTCAATAGATATAGGAAAAAATGTTTGGGTGCTGTCTTGCCGCCCCACACGCGTCATGCCCCGGCACACCAATTGGTGTGCCGGGGCATCCCAGCATGTTCAGCGCAAAACACACCGGCATTCCGGGCTCATTCCGGTCCGCTGCGCGGCCCGGCCTGCCCCGGAATGACGAGTGTGGATCGGCGTTTCGGGTCAGTCCGGTCCGCTTCGCGGTCCGTCCTGCGCTCAGGCGCACCAATTGGCGTACCGGGAAATGACGAGCTATGCAGGAAGCCAGGCTACGGGCAATCCGCCAAAAACTGCGGCTTGCTTCTTTCGCCCCCTGCTGCAATCTGGATGGATCACTGTCAGTCCCCCAATTTACGAGACCCACCGGATGAGCCAGCTCAAAGTCCATGTCGGCGACTTCACCTTCGACGCGAAGTTCGAGGAGAAGGACGCCCCGAAGACCGTCGCCGCCTTCAAGAAGGCCATGCCGTTCGTCAGCCAGGCGATCCACGTGCGCTGGAGCGGCGAGGGCGTGTGGATGCCGCTCGGGGATCTCGATTTCGGCGTGCCCTATGAGAACCACACGAGCTTCCCGGCGCCGGGCCATATCATCCTCTATCCCGGCGGCATCAGTGAAACCGAAATCCTGCTCGCCTATAGCGGTGTGCATTTCGCCAGCAAGATGGGCCAGCTCGCCGGCAACCACTTCATCACGCTGACCTCGAACCTCGAAAACCTGAAAGAGATGGGCAAGACCGTGCTCTGGAAGGGTGCGCAACCCGTCCGTTTCGAGATGGTCTGATGGCCGGGAGCGACTATCCCCGCGATCTCCGCGGCTACGGCCGCACGCCGCCCGATCCGAAATGGCCGGACGGCGCCCGCGTGGCGGTGCAATTCGTGGTCAATTTCGAAGAGGGCGGCGAGAACAACATCCTGCATGGCGATCGCGCCTCCGAAGCGTTTCTCTCGGACGTGCTCGGCGCGCAGCCCTGGCCGGGCCAGCGTCACGCCAATATCGAATCCATGTTCGAATACGGTTCGCGCGCCGGCTTCTGGCGGCTGTGGCGGATGTTCACCGAGCGCAATATGCCGACCACGGTGTTCGGCGTTGCCACGGCGCTGCAGCGCAATCCCGAAATCGTCGCGGCGATGCAGGAAGCCAAATGGGATATCGCCAGCCATAGTCTGAAGTGGATCGAGCACAAGGACATGTCGGAGCCCGAGGAGCGCTTCGAGATCAGTGAGGCGATCCGCGTGCATACCGAGGCGACAGGTTCGCGCCCGACCGGCTGGTACACCGGTCGCAGTTCCATCAACACCAACCGCCTGCTGATGGAAGCCGGTGGCTTCAAATATCTGTGCGATAGCTATGCCGACGATCTGCCCTACTGGATCAAGGGACCCAGCGAACCGCAGCTCATCATTCCCTATACGCTCGACGCCAATGACATGCGTTTCGTCAATCCGCAGGGCTTTGGCGGCGGCGACGAGTTCTTCACCTACCTGAAGGATTCGTTCGATGTGTTGTATGCGGAAGGCGCGACCTCGCCGAAGATGATGACGGTGGGTCTGCATTGCCGCGTCGTCGGCCGCCCCGGCCGTGCGGCCTCGCTGATGCGATTCCTCGATTACATCGCGAGCCACAAGCGCGTCTGGGTGCCGACGCGTCTGCAGATTGCCGAGCACTGGCACGCCAATCTGAAACATCTCGCCGCCGACGCCCGTGCCATCGGGTAGATCAGGATTGGGATAACGCTGGTCATGACAGAGAAGACGCTCGACGAACTCAACAGCTGCAGCAAAGCGGACTTCGTCGCAGCGCTGGCGAATATTTTCGAATACTCGCCATGGATCGCGGAGAAGGCCGCGGACAGCCGGCCCTTCGCGGGCGTCAAGCAATTGTTCGCCGCGATGCGCAAGGTGGTGGAAGAAGCAGCGTCAGGCCAGCGGCTGGCGCTGATCAAGGCGCATCCGGATCTCGCTGATAAAACGCAACGGGGCGATCTTCTGACGGCGGAGTCCAATGCCGAGCAGAACAGCGTCGGGCTCGACCGGCTGTCGGAGGCCGAATATGCGGCTTTCGATCGCGTCAACAATGCCTATCGCACGAAGTTCGGCTTCCCTTACATCGTCTGTGTTCGTCGTCATACCAAGGATTCCATCCTCGCGGATTTCGAGAAGCGGTTGCCGAACGATCCGGCCGCTGAGGTCGCGGCATCGGTTGCCGAAATCTGCAAGATCGCGGCGCTGCGTACTGATCTTTTGGTCGACGGGCCGGATCGCCTGCAGGTGCATGGCCGGCTCTCGACCCATGTGCTGGATACCCATAGCGGCCGGCCTGCAGCCGGGATTTCGGTCGAGCTTGTCGAATTGTCGAAACTCGGCGCCAGCCGCGTGATTGCGCGCACGCTGACCAATCACGACGGCCGCACCGATGTGCCGCTGATCGGCGGACGCCCGGTGCCGATCGGGCGCTATGAACTGAGTTTCAAGGTCGGCAGTTATTTTGCCGAACGGGGCGTGCCGATGTCCGATCCGCCGTTCCTCGACGAGATCCCGTTGCGCTTCTCGGTCTATGAGCCAGAGGGCCATCTCCACGTGCCGCTGCTGGTGACGCCGTGGAGCTATGGGACATATCGGGGGAGCTGAGATTTCCTTCCCCTCGCTTGCGGGGAGAGGATAAGAAAAAAGACGTCAAGCGGGAGAGACACCATGCGCCACATCATTCGTTTGCTGCTCGTGCTCGGCTGCGCCGTCGCCTCGACGCCCAGCGCTTTCGCCTCGGAGGTCCATGTCATGATCTCCGGCGGGTTCACGGCGGCCTACAAGGAGCTGGTTCCGCAATTCGAGAAGGCAACGGGCAACACGGTCGTCACGGCCTATGGGCCGTCGATGGGCGAGACGCCGCAGGCGATTCCCATGCGGCTGTCGCGCGGCGAGCCGGCCGATGTGCTGATCATGGTGGGCTATGCGCTCGGCGATCTCATCAGCAAGGGCAAGGTGGTCGCCGACAGCCGCGTCGATCTCGCGGACTCGCCAATCGGCGTGGCCGTGAAGGAGGGGGCTCCGAAGCCCGACCTGTCGTCGGCGGATACGCTGAAGGTCGCGCTGCTCAAGACCAGAACCGTGGCCTATTCGGACAGCGCCAGCGGCGTCTATGTCAGCAAGGAGATGTTCGAGAAACTCGGCATTGCCGACGCCATGAAGGACAAGGCGCGCAAGATCCCGGCCACGCCGGTGGGCGAGATCGTCGCCAGGGGCGAGGCGGAGATCGGCTTTCAGCAGATCAGCGAATTGAAGCCGGTCAAGGGCATCGAGATCGTCGGTCCGCTGCCGGCGGAGCTGCAGAAAATCACCGTGTTCTCGGCGGGGCTTGCGAGCAACGCACCGCAGCCGGATGCCGGAAAGGCGCTGATTGCGTTTCTGTCCTCGAAACAGGCCGCGCCGGTGATCACGGCGAGCGGGCTCGAGCCGAAGGTGAAGTAGACGCTCTTACTCCGTCCCTCATGGTGAGGAGCGTGCCTCTTGGCGCGCGTCTCGAACCATGAGTTGGTGGCCATCCTTCGAGACGCCGCGCAAGATGCGCGGCTCCTCAGGATGAGGGCGGAGTGTTTGGCGCTGATCTTTTCAATGCGTCGCCGCCGCGGCAACACCAGCCGCTTCCGCCTTTGCGGTCTCGGCACTGCTGACCCCATTGAAGAACGCATTCAGGATCACCGCGACCAGCGCGCAGAGCAGGATGCCTGACTCCAGCAGCGGGTGCAGGTCATGCGGCAGCGCCTTGAAGAAGTTCGGCGCCACCAGCGGGATCAGGCCGAAGCCGACGGAAATCGCGACCACGAACAGGTTGTGCTGGTTGGTCTTGAAATCCACCGCGGTGAGGATGCGGGCGCCGGTCGCGGCGACCATGCCAAACATCACGAGGCCGGCGCCGCCGAGCACCACCTGCGGTACGGCCTCCACCAGCGCGGCCATCTTCGGCAGCAGGCCGAGCACCAGCATGATGCCGCCACCGGCGATGGTCACCCAGCGCGAGCGCACGCCGGTGACGCCGACCAGACCGACATTCTGCGAGAACGAGGTGTATGGGAAGGTGTTGAAGATGCCGCCAAGAAGCGTGCCGACGCCGTCGGCGCGCAGGCCCTTGGTCAGTGCGTCCCTGTCGACGGTCTTGCCGGTTATCTCGCCGAGCGCCAGGAACATCCCGAGCGACTCGATCATGACCACGATCATCACGATGCACATGGTGACGATGGGGACGAGATGGAATTGCGGCATGCCGAAATGGAACGGCAGTACGATATCGGCCCAGCCCGCGGTGCCGACCTTGTCGAAATGCATCACGCCGAGCAGGCTGGCGAGGACTGCGCCGGCGATGATGCCGAGCAGCACCGAAACATTGGCCAGAAAGCCGGTGCCCCATTTGATCAAGGCGAGGATGACGCAGAGCACGAACAGCGCGATGCCCAGGCCCTGCAACTGGCCGTAGCCGGGATTGGCATAGGTGTGCGGAACGCCGTCGATGACCCTGGTGAGCACGGGTAGGCCGCCACCAGCCCAGTTGATACCAACGCGCATCAGCGAGATGCCGATGACCATGATGATGGTGCCGGTGACCACAGGCGGAAACAGCGGCAGCAGCCGGCTGATGAAAGGCGCGACAATGATGCCGAAGATTCCGGCAGCGATGACCGAGCCATAGATGCCGAGCAGGCCGATCTCGGGGGCGGCGGCCATCGACAGCATCGGGCCGACCGAGGCAAAGGTGACGCCCATCATCACCGGCAGGCGGATGCCGACGCCGGGAAAGCCGATACACTGGACCAAGGTGGCAAGACCGCAGGCAAACAGATCGGCGGAGATCAGGAAGGCGACGTCCTGCGGCGGCAGCTTCAGGGCGCGGCCGATGATGAGCGGCACCGCCACCGCGCCCGCATACATCACCAGCACATGCTGCAGGCCCAGCGCGAGGAGGCGCGGGGCCGGCAGGATCTCGTCGACGGGATGGACGCTCACTGTCATTGATCTAGCCCCTTGCTTAGGTGATGAAATATCGTGGCATTATGATCGTCAGATACAAGCCTTGTGCCAGACGCCGCTGAAGCCATTTCGCCACCGGTGGCGTGGTGACCGGTGGCACGAAGGTTGCTCGAAGTGAGCATTGCTAAATATATTGCACTGCGACCGAGGTTTCCGGTCGCAGACAGAGACTGGAGGTCGTTCGTGCCGCTCATCAAGAACAGATATGGAAAAGGCCGTGTCCGCATCATGCGGATCCATCGCGACGGCGACAAGCAGGATGTCAGCCAGCTCAGCATCAAGGCGATGCTGGAGGGCGATTTCGGCCGCGCCTATACCGACGCCGACAACTCCACCTCGACTTCCACCGACACCATCAAGAACATCGTCAATGTGGTGGCGCGCGAGAACACCGCGCTGTCGACGGAGGAGTTCTGCCAGGTGCTGGCGAAGCGCTATCTCGACCTGTATCCGCAGGCCAGCTCTGTCAGCATCACCGCGCATGAGACCAAGTGGGCGCGGCTCGCCGTCGACGGCGAACTGCACCCGCACGCATTCCTGCTCGACAGCAACGGCAAGCCGACCGTCGAGATCCATGCCACGCGCGATGGCATGGTCATGAGTTCGGGCCTCGACGGTTTCACCTTCATGAAGTCGACGCAATCCGGCTGGGAGAACTACTACACCGACAAATATTCCACGATCCAGCCGACCAATGACCGCATCTGCGCGACATCGATGGTGGCGTCATGGACATGGTCCGGCAAGCCCGCCAGCTATCCCGCGACCAACAAGAAAATTCTCGACACGCTGCTGACGGAATTCGCCACCACCTATAGTCCGAGCGTGCAGAACAGCCTGTATCGCATGGGCGAGAAGGTGCTGGCGGCGGTGCCGGAAATTTCCGAGATCAGCATGGCTTGCCCGAATATCCACTACATCCTGATGAATCTCTCGGCGTTCGGGCTGGACAACAATAACGACGTGTTCCTGCCGACCGACGAGCCGCATGGGCAGATCGAATGCACAGTGGGGCGGGGCTGATCTTGTCCCTCCCTCAAGCGGCGAAGCCGCGCAGCGGGGTCTGGCGGACGAATTCGTCCGCCATGGCCGAAGGCCAGACGGGTGGGGTGCTTCCACAAATGCGACGTCACGTGTGGCACCCCCACCCCGGCCTATCGGCCGACCCTCCCCGCCTAGCGAAGCTCCGCTTCGCGCGGGGGGAGGGATTCCACTGACGGCATCGTTCTAACTACTTCCCAAACTTCTTTTGCAACTCCGGAAAAATCCGGTCCGGCTTGAACGGCACCTGCGTAAAGCGAATCCCCGTGGCGTCGAACAGCGCATTGCCCATGGCGGCGGCGACGGGATTATACGGGCTTTCGCTCATCGACTTCGCACCCAATGGCCCGATCGCATCATGGGTGTCGGCGAAATACACGTCAGTCCGCGGCAGGTCTGCGAATGACGGCAAATGATAGTCGCGGAATTTCGGATTGACGACGCGGCCGCGGTCGTCGATCACCATTTCCTCATACAGCGTAGCCCCCAGCGATTGCGCGACGCCGCCCTCGATCTGGCCGCGGAGCTGCATCGGATTGGCGACGGCGCCGGCGTCCGCAGCCTGTACGCTCCTGAGAACCTTGATGGCGCCGGTGCCCTTGTTCACCGCCACGCGAAATCCCTGGACGTTGAAGGCGACCGAACGTGGCGTGCCGCCTGACGTTCCGGTAGCGCTGCGTGCAGTGCTGTCCGCCCGCATCGCCGCCACCAGTCTTTGCGCGGCGTCATGGGTGGCTTTGCCAGCGACGAATGTGCCGGCGCTGCCATAGGCGCCGGTATCGTGGCCGCCATTCCGCGTATCGGACTGGCGCAGATGAATCTGCTCGACAGCGCAGCCGAGTGTCGTGGCCGCGATCTGCCGGTGCACCGTCGCGGTGCCGTTGCCGAATTCAGCGGTGCCGACCGTGAGGTCATAATCGCCGTCGTCGCGTCTGGCGATGACGACTTCGGCGATATGGCCCAGCGGCGGCACGGTGTCGATCATGGTGAGCGCGATGCCGTCACCGATCAGCCAGTCACCATCGAGATCGTGCATCGTCTCCGCCTGCATCGCCTGTTCGACCAGATCGAGACATTGATCGAGGCCGTAGCTGCCGATCAGCACGTCGTCATAATGCGTGCCGGCGGGCGACAGCATGGCATCGCCGGGTTTGATCACGTTGCGGCGGCGGAAATCATACGGGCTGATGCCGAGCTGTTTCGCGAGTTCGTCGATGGCTGCTTCCACCGCGAACAGGGTCTGCGGCAGGCCATAGCCGCGAAACGCACCCGCCGGCACCGTGTTGGTATAGGCGACGACGGCATCGACCTTCTTGTTGGCGCAGTTATAGACGCCGAGCGATTCACCGCAGGCGTGAAACAGCACCGGGCCCGCATGATTGCCATAGGCGCCGGTGTTGGAGAGCACGTCGAGCTGCAGGGCGGTGAGCTTGCCGTCTTCGGCGGCCGCGGCCTTGACGGTGACGCGCATCGGATGCCGCGTCGATGTGGCGATGAACTGCTCCTCGCGGGTCAGTTCCCATTTCACCGGGCGACCGGTCCTGAGTGCGGCGAGCGCCAGAATATCCTCGACGAACATTTCCTGCTTGCCGCCGAAGCCGCCGCCAACGCGTTCGCAGAACACGCGGACCTTGTCGGAGGGAAGGTCATAAAGATGAGCCAGCGCCCGCCGCGTCAGGAAGGGCGTCTGCGTGCTGGAGCGAACATTCAATACGCCATCGGCATCGAGCCAGGCCATGCCGCCATGAGTCTCGAGATGGCCGTGTTGCACGCGTTGCGTGGTGAAGGTGCCTTCATAGGTGACGGCGGACGATGCCAGCGCCGCGGCAACATCGCCGAATTCGCCGTGTGTTTCAGCGACGATGTTTCTGATAGCATTGCTGACGCGATGCACGGGCGTCTTGTCGGGATGAATGACCGGCGCGCCGGGCGCGATGGCGGCCGCGGGATCGAACACCGCGGGCAGGATGTCGTAGACGACATCGATGCGGCGGCAGGCTTCCTCCGCGATCGCTTCGCTGTCCGCGACCACGGCGGCGACTTTCTGGCCGATGAAGCGCACGGTGTCGTCGAGGATCCGTGTATCCTCGGGATCCATTGCATCGACCTCGTGGCGCGCCGTCGAGAACAATATGGTCGGCGCATCCGCATGGGTCAGCACCGCATGCACGCCCGGCATGGCCCGTGCTGCTGATGAATCGATCGACACGATGCGGGCATGGGGATGCGGCGAGCGCAGCACCTTGATATGCAGCAGCCCGTCCATGGCGACGTCGAATGTGTAGCGCGCCGCGCCTGTCACGATCTGAGGAGCGGCCGGCGCGGAAATGCTGCGACCGAATGCGGTGCCGGGCGCGGCTTGTTCGATATTGATCGTGCCGTCGAGCGCGTCCTCGATCGTGCGATAGCCAGTGCAGCGACACAGATTGCCCTTCAGTGACGCGCCGAGATCGGCGCGCTGGGCCTGATTGAGCGCCGCGCAGGTCACGATCATGCCGGAGGTGCAGAAGCCGCACTGGAAACCCTGTGCGTCGAGAAACGCCTGCTGCATCGGATGGATGCCGCCATGGGGCGCGAGACCTTCGATGGTGGTGACGGCATGGCCTTCGGCGCGAAAGGCCGGGATGATGCAGCTATGCACCGGCTCGCCATCGAGCAGTACGGTGCAGGCACCGCAGTCGCCGGCATCGCAGCCTTTCTTGACGCCGAAATGGCCGAGTTCGCGCAGGAAGGTGCGCAGGCATTGGCCGGGTTGCGGCTGCTGCAAAAAGCTGTGGCCGTTGATCTCGAAACTCATGGCCTGATGCCCTGCAATTCGCTGCGGATTTCTTCCGCGAGCCGGAGCGTCATCTGCTTGCGCCAAGCCGGTTTGCCGTGAATGTCGTCGTGATAGAGGTCGTCCGGAATCCGGTCGAGGATCGCTTCTTCGAGCGCATCGGCATCGGGAAGTGCCGGAAGCGCGATACGAACGGGCCGCTTCGTCGAGGCCGTGATCGTCAGCCGCAAGCCGTCCTCATCAAGGCTTCCTATCAGCAGCGCAGCAGATCGTCCGACCGGCGTCAGCGAGATCTGGCGGAATGCAGAGCGGCGCTTGAGCGCTGCGAGAGGAATGGCAATGCTGCGCAGGAGATCGCCCGGCATCAGCACGTTAGTTTGATCGCCGGTGACGAAGTCTGCCACGTCGATCGTGTCTGCGCTGCCATCGGCCTTCCAGATCGTACAGACACCATCGAGCGCGGCGGTGAGTGCGATCATCGGACCGGCCGGCAGCGACATGCAGAGATTGCCGCCGACCGTCGCGGTCTTCCAGATCTTGAAGGAGGCGAGGAAGGCCCGGCAACACTGATTGATGAGCGGTGACGCGACCCAGTCGGCCGGGCAGGGCAGCGCATCGAGCTGTGCCACAGTGCATGTGGCGGCGATCTGCAATTCGCTATCGGTGACGGTGAGGGCCGGCCATTTGAGGTCGGTGAGATCGATCAGCCGCGTCAGATGTGCCTGCGGTTCGGAGAAAAGCCAGGTGCCCCCGGCGAGCCATGCATCCCCGGCACTCCATGTCGGTAGCTGGTCCCGCGTCGTGGGGCGGGCGACGGACGTGATCGTATTCAGGTCCATAGGGCGGTTATACTTTCACTCGGCAATGACCCCTTGAAGTCTCATTGTGAACCCTGCAAGACCGACGCCAAGTTGAGAACGAGTGCAAGACAAGTCGAAGTATTTGCGGCTGGTCCCTGAATTGCAAGGTCGGGTCCATGACCGAAGGAGATGAGCCATGACAGAAACGCAGGCCACCTGGATCAAGGATCCGCTCGGTATTTTCGCCGATGGGGCCGAGCGCGGCGTTGTCGTCAAGGGGGGGCGGATCGTCGAACTGGTGCCGGCCGGTGGCAAGCCAATGGCGGCGGACGTGGCGGTCTTTGATGCCGGCGCCCATGTGGTGCTGCCGGGGCTGATCAATACGCATCACCATTTCTATCAGACGCTGACGCGTGCATTGCCGGCGGCGCTGGACCGCGAGCTGTTTCCCTGGCTGCAGGCGCTGTATCCGGTCTGGGCAAGGCTGACCCCGGAGAATCTCGATCTCGGCGTCAGCGTGGCGATGTCCGAATTGCTGCTGTCGGGCTGCACGACGACCACCGACCATCACTATGTGTTTCCTGCAGGTCTCGAACAATCCGTCGATATCGAAGTGGGGGTGGCAGAGCGGCTCGGCATGCGCGTGCTGCTGACGCGGGGATCGATGAACCGCTCGCAGCGCGACGGCGGCCTGCCGCCGGACTCGGTAGTGCAGGACGAGGACACGATCCTGGCCGACAGTGCCCGCGTGGTAGGGAAATTCCACCAGCGCGGCGAGGACGCCATGGTGCAGATCGCGCTGGCGCCGTGTTCGCCGTTTTCGGTGACGACCTCGCTGATGACCTCGACCGCGGCACTGGCCGACAAGCTCGACGTCCGCCTGCATACGCATCTCGGCGAGACCGAGGACGAGAACCGCTATTGCGAGGAGGTCTATGGCTGCCGTCCGCTGGATTATCTGGAGCAGACCGGCTGGCTGAACAGGCGCACATGGCTGGCCCATGGCATCCACTTCAACGCGGGCGAAATGGTGCGGCTCGGCAAGGCCGGCACCACCGTCAGTCATTGCTCGTGCAGCAATCAGCTCTTGGCCTCCGGCTGCTGCCCGGTCTGCGAGATGGAGGATGCGGGCGTCGGGATCGGGCTCGGCGTCGATGGATCGGCCTCGAATGACGGCTCGAATCTGATGCAGGAAGTGCGCGCGGCCTTTCTGCTGCAGCGGGCGCGCTATGGCGTTGGGCGTGTCAGCCACAAGGATGCGCTGCGCTGGGCGACGAAAGGCTCGGCGGCCTGCGTGGGGCGGCCTGAGCTCGGCGAGATCGCTGTGGGGAAAATGGCGGATCTGGCGCTGTTCAAGCTGGATGAGCTGCGCTTCTCCGGCCATGGCGATCCGCTGGCTGCGCTGCTGCTGTGCGGGGCGCATCGTGCGGACCGCGTGATGGTGGGCGGCGTGTGGCGCGTGATCGACGGCACGATCCCGGGGCTGGATGTCGGCGACCTGATCCGCCGGCACAGCGCGGCGGCGAAGGCGATGCAGGCGGGGCGATAACTTTCGCTGAGGTATTGCGCGAACGCTTGAACGCGCTACGGCCTGCCTCTCCCCCCTTGCGGGGGAGACTTGGAGAGGGGGGCCACAAACTCTGAACGCACCTGCTGCCCGCCCCCTCCCTAACCCTCCCCCAAGGGGGAGGGGACGACAGCATTCATTGTGCGGCTATTCGCCCGCTACTTGCCGGGGATCTTGTCGTCGATGCCCTTCACATAGAAGTTCATGCCGAGCACCTGACCGGGATCGAGGGCGTCGCCGCCCTTGCATTCCACTTCCTTGCCGTCCTGTCCCATGATCGGGCATTTGAACGGCTTCAGCGTGCCCGCGACGATGGCAGCTTCGGTGTCCATGGCCATCTTCTTCACGTCATCGGGCATGTTGGTATAGGGCGCCATCACGACCATCTTCTCTTTCAGGCCGGCCCAGGTGTCTTCCGACTTCCAGGTGCCGTCGAGGGCGGCCTTGACGCGTTCGACATAATACGGACCCCAGTTGTTGGTGACCGCGGTGAGCTGTGTCTTCGGGCCGAACTTGATCATGTCGGAGTCCTGGCCGAAGGCGAGGGCACCGCGTTCGGAAGCGACCTGCATGGCGGCCGGCGAGTCCGTGTGCTGCATGATCACGTCGGCGCCCTGATCGAGCAGCGCCTTGGCGGCATCGGCTTCCTTGCCGGGATCGAACCAGGTGTTGACCCAGATGATCTTGATCTTGATGTCGGGATTGATCTTCTGCGCCGCGAGCATGGTGGCATTGATGCCCGAGATCACTTCCGGAATCGGGAACGAGCCGATGTAGCCCAGCACGCCCTTCTTCGACATCTTGGCGGCGATCAGGCCCTGGATGTAGCGGCCTTCGAAGAAGCGGCCGGAATAGGTCGACATGTTCTTGTCGCGCTTGAAGCCGGTGGCGTGTTCGAACATCACTTTGGGATGGCGCTTGGCGACCTTCAGCGTCGGATCCATATAGCCGAACGACGTGGTGAAGATCAGCTGGTTGCCGGCGCGCGCAAGTTGCTCGATGGAGCGCTCGGAGTCCGGGCCTTCGCTGACATTTTCGAGATAGGTGGTCTCGATCTTGTCGCCGAATTCCTTGACGAGCATCTGGCGGCCGACTTCATGCTGATAGGTCCAGCCGAAGTCGCCGACCGGGCCGATATAGACGAAACCGACTTTCAGCTTGTCGGCGGCAACGGCCGCCGTCAGTCCGAGGCCGGTGGCCAGCAGCATGGCGGCCGCTGCAAGTGCTTTCCTGTTCATGCACGTCTCCTGTTTGCGAGATGGTCTTGTGAGAATGTCTTTAGCGATCGGGCACGAAAACCGTGCCCAATGCCGCCGGTGCCGTGGAGCCGCCGCTGCGGGTGCGCGAGATCAGCACCAGCACGACGACTGTTGCGAGATAGGGCAGTGCGGACATCAGCTGCGACGGCACGCCGACGCCCCAGCCTTGCGCATGCAGTTGCAAGATTGAGACCGCGCCGAACAGATAGGCGCCGATCACGAGGCGCCCCGGCAGCCATGAGGCGAACACCACCAGCGCCAGCGCGATCCAGCCGCGGCCGGCGGTCATGCCCGGCACGAAGAACGGCGTGTAAGCCAGCGGCAGATAGGCACCGGCCAGACCGGCGCAGCCGCCGCCGAACATCACGGCGAACATGCGAATCTTGAGCACGGGGTAGCCCAGCGCATGGGCGGAGACGTGATTGTCGCCGATGGCGCGCAGGATCAGTCCGGCGCGGGTGCGGTAGAGGAAATACGAGATGGCCACGATCAGCGCGATCGAGACATAGACGAAGGCATCTTCGCCGAACAGGATCTTGCCGACGAAGGGGAGCGTGGTCAGGCCGGGAATATACAGACGCGGGGCCGTGGCGATGCGCTCGCCGACGAAGCCGGCGCCGATCAGGCCGGAGACCCCGATGCCCAGGATTGTCAGCGCGAGACCGGTCGCGACCTGATTGACGGCGAGGCCGAGCGTCATCAGCGCGAAGACCAGCGACAGCGCGACACCTGCGAAGATACCGCACAGCGCGCCCATCAATGTCGAGCCGGTGGCCCAGGCGCCGGCAAAACCGCAGGCGGCGCCGACGATCATCATGCCTTCGACGCCGAGATTGAGCACGCCGGCGCGCTCTACCAGCAGCTCACCTGACGCGGCCAGCAGCAGTGGCGTCGATGCCGCGAGCACGGCGAGGATGATGGCTTCAAGCAGCTCCATCGGCGACCTTTCGCTGCGGCATGATGAGCCTGATCCGGTACAGGATGAGGCTGTCGCAGGCGAGCACATAGAACAGCAGGATGCCCTGGAACACCTTGGTGATATCGAGTGGGATCTTCATGGCGATCTGCGCTTGCTCCCCGCCGATGAATGTCAGCGCCAGGAAAAGCCCTGCAATTAGTATTCCAACCGGGTTGAGCCGTCCGAGAAATGCAACGATGATCGCCGTGAAGCCATAGCCGGGCGAGATGCCGGGCTGCAGATGGCCGATGGGGCCGGCGACTTCGATGATCCCCGCGAGACCCGCCAGTGCGCCGGAAATTGCGAAAGTCAGCAACACGAGCTGGTTCGATGAAAAGCCGCCGAAGCGTGCCGCGCGCGGCGCGGCGCCGACCACGCGGATTTCAAAGCCCTTGATGGTGCGGCCGAGCAGGATGGCAGCGGCAACGACAATCACAAGTGCGATGATCGCGCCAAGATGCAGCCGTCCGCCTTCGAACAGCAAAGGCACGGTGGCGACCGGATCGAATTCAGCCGTGGTCGGGAAGTTGAACCCCTTGGGATCGCGCCACGGGCCGCGGACGAGATAATCCAGCAGCAGGTCGGCCACATAGACCAGCATCAGGCTGACGAGGATCTCGCTGGCGCCGAACCGCACCTTGCAGAAGGCCGGGATCAACGCATAGAGCGCGCCCGCCATGGCGCCCAGCAGCATCATCGCCGGCAGCACCCAGGCGCCAGCGTCGGTACCGTTGGTCTTCACCGCAAGCCAGCTGCCGGCCACAGCGCCGACCAGGAACTGCCCCTCGGCGCCGATATTCCAGACATTGGCGAGATAACAAAGCGACAGGCCGATGGCGATCATGACCAAAGGCGCGGCCTTCACCGCGATCTCCTGCAATGAATAGGCGTCCGTGAGCGGCGTGATGAAATAGACGTTCAGCGCAGCGATCGGGTTCTTGCCGATGATCATGAACAGGATGCTCATGGTCACGATGGTCAGCCCGATGGCGATGACAGGCGACACCAGCGCGATGATGGTCGATCGCTCTGCGCGCTTCTCAAGCACCAACTGCATCGGGCACGTCCTTTGGCGTGAGTGCGCTGCCGCCCATCAACAGGCCCAGCGTTTCCCTGTCCGCATCGGCTGTCATCAATGGTTCAGAGAGACGGCCGTGGAACATCACGGCGATGCGGTCGGCGATGTCAGCGAGTTCGTCAAGGTCCTGGCTGGTAACGAGGATGGCCGCACCTGCGGCGGCAAGATCGAGCAGGGCCTGACGGATCACTGCCGCGGCGCCGGCATCGACGCCCCAGGTCGGCTGGCTGACCACGAGCACGATGGGATTGCGCAGGATCTCGCGGCCGACGATGAATTTCTGCAGATTGCCGCCGGAGAGGCTGGCGGCTTCCGGATCGCGCTTGGCCTTGCGGACGTCGAAACTCGCGGTGGCGCGGTCGACGGTCGCGAGCGTTGCCGCCGTATTGATGAAGCCGTGCTGCACCATGCCTGACGCAGCATGGCCGGTGAGCAGAGCATTCTCCGACAGCCGCATGCGCGGCGCGGTGCCGTGACCGAGCCGTTCTTCGGGCACGAAGGCGGCGCCGAGCTTGCGGCGCGCGGTGATCGAGAGATGTCCGGCGGCTTGGCCATCGATTACGATGGTGCCGGGATCTTTCGCCAGACGTTCCCCGGAGAGCGCCGCGAAAAATTCATCCTGGCCGTTGCCGGCGACGCCGGCGATGCCGAGGATTTCGCCGCCCTTCAGCTCCAGCGAGATGTTCTTCAGATGCACGCCATGCGGTTCGTCTGGCGCGAGGCTGAGATCGTTGACCACGAGCCGCGGCACGGTGGTTTGCCGGTTGGCGGCGGCTTTCACCTGTTTGATCTCGGTGCCAACCATCATGCGCGCCAGCGACGCGGCAGTTTCCTCGCGGGGCAGGCAGGTCGAGATCTTCTTGCCGCCGCGCAGGATGGTGGCGGTGTCGCAGAGGCGTTTCACCTCGTCGAGCTTGTGGCTGATATAGAGGATCGCGCGACCTTCCGACTTCAGGCGCTCCAGCACGACGAAAAGCTGATCGGCTTCCTGCGGCGTCAGTACGGCCGTGGGTTCGTCGAGGATCAGGAATTTCGGATTCTGCATCAGCACGCGCACGATCTCGATGCGCTGACGTTCGCCGACCGAGAGTTGCCAGACCTCGCGTTTGGGATCGAGCGGCAGGCCATATTGCTGCGACACCTGTTCAAGCCGTGCCGACATCGCCTTGAAGGATTCCTTGCCGTCGAGACCGAGCGCGACGTTCTCGGCGACGGTCAGATTGTCGAACAGCGAAAAATGCTGGAACACCATGCCAATGCCGCGCGCGCGCGCATCGTGCGGGCCGGCAAGCACCATCTTTTCGCCCTGCCAGAGCATCTCGCCTTCGCTCGGCTGGATCAGGCCATAAATGGTTTTGACGAGTGTGGATTTGCCGGCGCCGTTTTCGCCAAGCAGCGCGTGGATTTCCTGCGGGCGGATGGCGATGTCGATGGAGTCATTGGCAAGGAAGCTGCCATAGCGCTTGGTCAGACCGATTGTCTGCAGAAGCGCCTGACCGGCGCGCGCGTTTCCTAGTCCCGCATCCAACATTCGCTACCTACGCGTGAGAAGGAGGTGGCAGCAAGTGTGTGCCGGATTGGAATGCAGCGTAAATCTCGAATAAGCGCCAGCGCCTGCCTTATTTTTGGACTGGATCGCTTTCTTGGGCGATTCCAGATGCGGGTTTCTCGCCGATCCCGGTATTCCGCCTGATTTGAAAAGAGTTATTCGACTTTCGCATTGTATACTTGGCTTGAAGTGTTGCAGTTGCGGCACAGGTGCAACGAATTCGAAAGCTGGATTTTCTCACGTGGCAAGAAGTTGGGCAGAGATTTTTTGCGTCGCAAACATCCGCTGGCAGCGCAAATTCGGCGGCGTCCGTCGCTCAATCAATCTGCGACAGAACGTCGCAAAATACCAATCTTTACAGCCTCTAAGCATGCGTCTCGCATGCGCCCGCATGGTGTCATTTCACCGCTCTGAAAACACGACGCTTCAAGCATAAAATGCTGATTTCATTGGGCATCGCTGATGAAACGAGTAGCAGCTCGTGGGGAAAGTTGAGGCTTCTCACCCGGACTGATTGCAACAACTCTCGCGCAAGAGGCACGCAATCATTGTCAACAGGTGGGGGTAATTCCAATGACCAGTCATTTTCGAACAATCGCAGCCGCGACATTCCTGTCGCTCGGGGCGATGGTACCAATGGGCGCGGCGAGCGCAGCCGACATGGCGGCCATGCCGGTCAAGGCCAAGCCGATCCCGGATCTGCCGTTCTTCCTGCTGATCGATAACCGCTTCACCTATGCCTATCAGTGGGGGGCGGTCGATCCCGGCGTGACCAACAAGACCACCAAACAGGTCTTCGCCTTCACGCACTTCGACGTGTGGACGTACGGCACCAACTTCTTCAACATCGGCCTCGAAAAGGCGGGCAAGAGCAGCCCGGCGAATCCCTGCGCCGATCCGCGCTTTCCCGCGATCACGGGTTGCGAAGGCGCAACCGAAATCTACGGCCTGATCCGTAGCACGATCGGTTTCAACGAGGTCTTCAACACCAAGGCCTTTACGATGGGGCCGCTGCGTAACGTGTCATTCGTCATCGGTGCGGATGGCAGCACCGAGAACCGGTTTTTCGCGGCATCCAAGCGCGACGTTGTGGCTGGTCTGCAGTTTGCCTTCGACCTGCCTTACAAGGGCTTCTTCAACGTCAATCCGTTGCTGTACTATGAATTCGCCAACCACTCGACCTTCACTCAGTGCGGTTTCGGCGTTGGTGGCGTCGCCGGCGTGACCTGTAATGCCGACGGCAGCCGCGAGTTCAAACCGACCTGGGCGGTCGAAATGAACTACTACATGGATCTCGGCTTCCTGCCGGAGAGCATCAATTACTTCTCCGTCAGCGGCCGGGCCGGCTTCTACGGCAAGAAGGGCGGCGAAAACGGCCAGATCGCCGGCACCGACACGAAAATCGAACTCAACGCCGAGCCGATCCGTCTGACCTTCGACGCCAGCAAGGCGATCTGGGGCGCCAAGTATACCCACAATGTCGATGTGTGGGTGGCGTACCGGATGTGGAGGAACAAGTTCGGCCTGGACGAAAACGCCAGCTTTGCCTGTACCGTTGCTGCTCCAGGTTCATGCCGCGAGGACTCGCTGTATTCCGGCATCACCGTCAAGTTCTGATCCGGGCTGACTTCCTGGATTAGTCCTCCAGGGGCAATCTCCAAGGTCAATCTCCAAGGCTGATGGCGCCGCGATGACCTCGCGGCGCCATCGGCTTTTTGCAGGCGCCAGCGAAGTGCCACTAGCGCAGCTGCGCCCAGAAATTCTCGTGTTGAGCAGCTGCCTCGTCTTCAAGCAGCGGGCCGACGACCTCGATGCTCTTCTGCCCGGCGGCAAAGACATTGCGGCAAGGCAGATCCAGCGTGGGATTCTCCGGATGATCGCCGGTGATCGCCTTGAGCCTTGCTTCGCCGAGCCCATAAACCAGCCGGCCAATGCCGACCCAATAGATCGCGCCCGCGCACATGGCACAGGGCTCTGCGGAGGAATACAGCGTGCAGGTTTTCAGGACCTCTTCGCGATAGGCGAGCGAGGCCTCCGTGCACAGCAGCCGCTCGGCATGAGCGGTGCCGTCATGGGACGGCATGAAGGCATTGCCGGCCTCCATCAGCACTTTGCCGTTTGCGTCGACCAGAATTGCGCCGAACGGGTGATTGCCGCGCTCCATGGCGCGCCGCGCGGCATCGAACGACAATCTGAGAAACGTCTCGTCGCGGTCTGCCGGGTCTGGTTCGCTCATGGTTACTCCTGTCACCTGACCGTCCAAATCTGCAGGTCTCCGGCGGCCCCGCAGCGGGATTCGCCTTGGCGCGCCAACCACACTAGAATTTGCAGACCGGGTATTTCAATTCGCAGCCGGGCCTGCGGCATGAATAAAGAAGCATGATTGCGATGGAAGAGAAAGTCGTCGGAGCTTCCGGCCAATCGCTCGGCGGCGAGATCGTCGAACGCATCAATGTGCTGGCTGCGATCTCGGAAGCGCCTGACAATATCACACGAATATTCCTTACACCGGAACATCGTGCTGCCGCCGAACTGATCATCGGCTGGATGCAGGCGGCCGGCATGCAGGCGCGTATCGATGCCATCGGCAATGTCTGCGGGCGCTATGAAGGCGACCGGCCCGGTCTGCCGTGCCTGATGCTCGGCTCGCATTACGACACCGTGCGCGATGCCGGCCGGTGGGACGGGCCGCTCGGGATCATCACGGCGATTTCCTGCGTCGGCGATCTCCACCGCCGCGGCCTGCGCCTGCCATTCGCCATCGAGATTGCCGCCTTTGCTGACGAGGAGGGCGTGCGCTTCGCCTCAACATTGCTCGGCAGCCGCGCGGTGGCCGGAACCTTCGTCGAGAGCGTGCTCGGCGGCCGCGACAAAGCGGGCATTTCGATGCGCGAGGCGATGATCACATTCGGCCTCGATCCCGATCATATCGGCGCCGCAGCGCGCGCGCCCGGCGAATTGCTCGCCTATCTCGAACTGCATATCGAGCAGGGGCCCGTGCTGGAAGCGCAGAAGCTGCCGGTGGGTGTCGTGACGGCCATCTCGGGCGCAACGCGCCTCGCAGTCGAACTGCACGGCATGGCCGGTCATGCCGGCACGGTGCCCATGGCGATGCGGCGCGATGCGCTGGTCGGCGCTGCCGAATGTATCGTTGCGATCGAGGAATTCTGCCAGTCGGATCGCGGGGGCCTGGTCGGCACCGTCGGCTATATCAATGCGATGCCGGGCGCGACCAATGTGATTCCCGGGCTGGTGTCGTTCACCATGGATATTCGCTCGCCGAAGGATTCGTACCGCAAGCTCGCGATCACCGACATGGTGCGCGAGATCGAATCCATCGCCAAAGCGCGCAAGCTCGATCTGCAGATCAACATCACCCATGAGAACCGGACGGTGCCCTGCGCGCCCTGGCTGCAGAAGCAGATCGCCGATGCGATCACGGCCGAGGGCTATCGTGCCTTCGAACTGCCGAGCGGCGCCGGTCATGACGGCATGGCGATGGCAGATATCGCCGATGTGGCGATGTTGTTCGTGCGGTGCCGCGGCGGCATCAGTCATAATCCAGCCGAACACGTGGAAGATGCCGATGTCGAAGCCGGCGCGCGGGTGCTGCTACGCGTGATCGAGAATTTCAAGCCGAAGATTTAATTGTAAGGCGCGGTTGAATGACAGACTTCCACGGCGTGTTTCCCTATCTGGTCTCGCCCGCCGACGATGACGGGCGCATTCGCGCTGACGTGCTGGGCCGCCTGTGCGGGGATCTCATCGGTGCGGGTGTGCATGGCCTGACGCCGCTCGGCTCGACCGGCGAATTCGCCTATCTCAACCGCGAGCAGCGCAGGACCCTGGTGCAGACCACGATCGACGCTGCCGCGGGACGCGTGCCGGTGGTGGCCGGTGTGGCCTCGACCTCGACGGCAGATGCGGTGGCGCAGGCGAAGTCGTATCAGAAGCTCGGTGCCAACGGCATCCTGGCAATTCTCGAAGCGTATTTCCCGCTCAAGGATGCCCAGATCGAATCCTATTTCCGCGCCATCGCCGATGCCGTCGATATTCCCGTGGTGATCTACACCAATCCGCAATTCCAGCGTTCGGATCTGACGCTCGATGTGGTGGCGCGGCTCGCGGAGCATCCGCGCATCCAGTATATCAAGGATGCCTCGACCAATACCGGCCGGCTGTTGTCGATCATCAACCGCTGCGGCGACAAACTGAAAGTATTTGCCGCCTCGGCGCATATTCCATCGGCTGTGATGCTGATCGGTGGCGTCGGCTGGATGGCCGGTCCGGCCTGCGTCGTGCCCAGGCAGAGCGTCGAACTCTATAATCTCTGCAAGGCGCATCGCTGGGATGAAGCCATGGTTCTGCAACGGCGGATGTGGCGGCTCAACGAAGCCTTTGCGCGCTACAATCTGGCCGCCTGTATCAAGACGGGCCTGGCGATTCAGGGCTATGACGTCGGCGATCCCGTGGCACCGCAGCCGGCTTTGACCGCGGACGAGCGCAAGGTGATCGAGGCCGTTTTGCGGGATGTCGGCTGATCGATATGGTTGCCGCCAGACGCGCAAAAGGGGCAGCGCTCATGCGCATTCCGTCTCGCAGCATTGTGCGGGAGAGCTGTTGGCTGGCGCACTGTTTATGCGCTAGAACCGAACAGGTCAGCCGATATTCAAGGGACTTTTAATGAACATTCTGCCCGGCAATCTGCGCTTCGGCGCTGGTCTTTCTCCCAAGCGCCTTGAAGATCAGAGACTTCTCACCGGACAGGGCAAATTCATCGACGACAGACCGGAAGACGGTGCGCTCTGGCTGCATCTGCTGCGCTCGCCACATGCCCATGCCAAGATCACCTCGATCGATGTGACCGCCGCCAAGGCGATGCCGGGTGTGCAGGCGATCTACACGGGCGCCGACCTCGTGGCCGAGGATGTCGGCACCCTGCCGACGCTGCCGATTTTCAAGCGACCCGACGGTTCTGCGGCGACCTTTCCGCCGCGCCGTCTGCTGGCGTATGAATTCGTCCGCTTCGCCGGCGAGACGGTCGCGGCGATCGTCGCGACCTCGCGTGCCGCCGCGCAACTTGCCGCTGAGGCGATCGACGTCAGCTACGACGTCCTGCCGGCTATCGTGGATCCCGTCGAGGCCATCAAGCCGGGCGCGCCGGCGGTCTGGCCGGAGGCACCGGACAACATCGTTGCAGCGACCAGCTATGGCGATCCCGCCAGGGTCGAGGCGGCATTCGCCGCGGCAAAGCACACGGTCTCCCTCGATATCACCAGCCAGCGTCTGGTGCCGTCAGCCATGGAGCCACGCAGCGCCATCGCTGAAATCGACAAGAAGACCGGCAAGCTGACGCTTCACGTGCAGTCGCAAACGCCTGCATCGACCCGCGATATCCTGGCGGACTCGATCCTGAAGCGTCCGAAGGACAGTATCCGCGTGGTCGTTGGCGACATCGGTGGCGGGTTCGGCCAGAAGACCAGCCTGTATCCCGAAGACGGCATCGTTGCTTATGCGGCCGTGAAGCTCGGCCGCACCATCCGCTGGCGCGGCGATCGCACCGACGATTTCGTCGGTGGCACCCATGGCCGCGACCTGACCTCGACGGCGGAAATTGCGCTCGACGCCAAAGGCCGCATCCAGGCCTATCGGGTGCGCTCGATCGGCGGCACCGGCGCTTATATGTCCGGCACCGCGATCATCATTCCGCTGGTGCTCGGGCCATTCGTGCAGACCGGCGTCTATGATCTGCAGCTGGTGCATTACGACATCAAGGCTGTCATTACGAACACAGCACCGGTGGGGGCCTATCGCGGCGCCGGGCGGCCGGAGGCCGTGTTCATCATCGAACGCCTGATGGATGCTGCCGCCCGCCAGATCGGCATGGACCCGCGCGCCATTCGCAAGGTGAACTACATCAAGCCGACGCAGTTTCCCTACAAGAACGCTGTCGGCCAGACCTATGACAGCGGCGCCTTCGCGCACATGCTCGACCGTGCCACCGAACTCGCCGATTGGGACGGCTTCGCCGCGCGCAAGAAGGCGGCGAAGAAGAAAGGCCTGCTCTATGGACGCGGGCTCACCAGCTATATCGAATGGACCGGCGGCCCGGGCACCACCGAGAAGGTCAGCCTGCGCGCGACGGCCAATGGCCGGGTCATCCTGCATTCCGGCACCATGGCGATGGGGCAGGGCCTGCAGACCGCCTATTCGCAGCTCGTCTCGGAGGCGCTCGGCATCGGCATCGACAAGATCGATGTGATTCAGGGCGACACCGATGTGATCGTCGGCATGGGCAGTGTCGGTTCGCGTTCGCTGTTCGTCGGCGGCACTGCGGCGGTGGTGTCGGCCGCCGACATGATCGCCAAGGCGCGTGAGAAAGCGGCCAACATGCTCGAAGCCTCGGTCGAGGACATCGAATATTCCGCGGGCTTCCTCACCGTCGTCGGCACCGACAAACGCGTCGGCCTGTTCGAGATCGCGAAGGCCGAAGACGGCGAACAGCTGAGCGTCGAGTCGACCGGCGTGGCGGATGGGCCGACCTGGCCGAACGGCACGCATATCTGCGAGGTCGAGATCGATCCGGAAACCGGCATCACCAATGTCGTTCGCTACACCACGGTCGACGATGTCGGCGTCGCGGTGAATCCGATGCTGGTGACCGGCCAGATCCATGGCGGCGTGGCGCAGGGCATCGGTCAGGCGCTGTTCGAGAACACGTATTACGACGAGGATGGTCAGCTCATCACCGCGAGCTATCAGGACTATTGCATCCCGCGCGCTGGCGATCTGCCGATGCTGTCGGTGACGCTCGATGGTTCCGCTCCCTGCGTCACCAATCCGTTGGGATCGAAGGGCTGCGGCGAGTCCGGTGCGATCGGCGGCCCACCCTGCATCGTCAATGGCGTTCTTGATGCGCTCGAACCGCTCGGTATCAAGCAGCTCAACACGCCGTTGTCGCCGCTCAAGGTGTGGGAAGCGATCAGGGGCGCAAGCGCAACGTAGCTCGGAACGTAGGATGGGTAGAGCGTCTTCGCGAAACCCATCAATCCGAAACGCAAGTGTGATGGGTTTCGCTACGCTCTACCCAACCTACGACAACGATAATTCAGAAACTTCAACCGGGAGAGAAAACACAATGAAAAGCTTCAAGGTTCTCGAATTCAACGAACCGCTCGGCGAGGTCGACGAGCAGACCCCGCAGCCGACCGGCACGCAGGTGCTGATCCGCGTGAAGGCCGCTGGCGTCTGCCATAGCGACCTGCACATCTGGGAAGGCGGCTATGAGCTCGGCCATGGCCGCAAGAAACTGTCGTTGAAGGACCGTGGCATCACGCTGCCGCGCACCATGGGTCACGAGACCGTCGGCGAAGTCATTGCCTTCGGTCCGGATGCGCAGCAGGAAGCCGGCGGCGTCAAGATCGGTGATATCGCGCTGGCCTATCCATGGATCGGTTGCGGCAAATGCGCGGTCTGTCTCGCCGGCGACGAGAATCTGTGTCTCGCGCCGCGCTGCCTCGGCGTGCATTGCGATGGCGGCTATTCGGACCATCTGCTTGTGCCGCATCCGCGCTATCTGATCGACCTCAAGGGCATGGATCCGGTCATCGCCGCGCCCTACGCCTGCTCGGGCGTCACCACCTATAGTGCGCTGAAGAAGATCGAGAGCGATCTCGGCAATCCAATCGTGATCTTCGGTGCTGGCGGCCTCGGCCTGATGGCGTTGAGCCTGCTCAAGGCCATGGGCGGCAAGGGCGCCATCGTGGTGGATATCGACGCCAAGAAGCGCGAAGCGGCGATGACGGCCGGCGCGCTCGCGGCCGTGGACGGCAATGCGCCCGATGCACTGGCGCAGCTTGCGCAGGCGGCAGGTCAGCCGATCCTGTCGGTGATCGATCTCGTCGGCAATGCACAGACCACCCAGCTCGGCTTTGACATCCTCTCCAAGGGCGGCAAGCTGATCATGGTCGGCCTGTTCGGTGGCGGCGCCACCTGGGCGCTGCCGCTGATCGCCATGAAGGCGCTGACCATCCAGGGCAGCTATGTCGGCAATCTTCGCGAGACCAAGGAGCTGCTGGAACTGGTGCGCACCAAGAAGGTGCAGCCGATCCCGACGAGTCCGATGCCGCTCGCAAAGGCCAATGCGGCGCTGAACGACCTGAAGGATGGCAAGCTGGTCGGCCGCGCGATCCTCACGCCGGCGTAAGGTTGAAGCATTCGTTCTGACACCGAGAAGCGGCCTTCTGGCCGCTTCTTTTTTGCCTCGAAGGCAATTAGCCGGCCGTTACATCCACGAGCTCTTCGCCATCCAACACACGCTTCGCCTTAGCATGATCGAGATCGCCTTCCCATGCGCCGACCACGACGGTGGCGACGCAGTTGCCGATCAGGTTGCCGAGCGCGCGGGCCATGCCGATGAACCAGTCCACCGACAGCACCAGGACGAGGCCGATGGCAGGAATGCTCGGCACGGCATTCAGCGTCGCCGCGAGGATCACGATCGCCGAACCGGGCACGCCATGCGCGCCCTTCGATGTGACCAGCGAGACACCAAGCACCAGCAAGAGATCGCCGAAGGACAGGGGCGTATTCGTGGCCTGGGCGATGAACACCACGGCCAGTGTCAGATAGATCGAGAACGCGTCGAGGTTGAACGAGTATCCGGTCGGGATCACCAGGCCGACCACGTTGTCCCTGACGCCGAGCCGTTCGAGTTTGCGCATGACCTGCGGCAGCACGGCATCCGATGACGCGGTGGCCAGCACGATGGTGAGTTCCTCGCGCAGGTAGTTCAGGAATTTGACGATGTTCAGCCCGGCCAGCGCCATCACGCCACCGAGCACGCCGAAGACGAAGATCGCGACCGAGACATAGAACAGCACGACCAGCGAGACGAGTTGCTTCAGCGAGCCGACGCCGTAACGGCCGACCGTATAGGCGACAGCGCCGAGCACGCCGATCGGTGCAAGCCGCACGATCAGGCCCATGGCGCGAAACAGAACGGTCGATACGGCTTCGATGAAACTGGAGATGCGTTCGCCCTTCTCGCCGCCGACCAGCGCCAGGCTGGTGCCGAACAGGATGGCGAAGAACAGCACCTGCAACACGTCGTTGCGCGCCAGGGCGTCGAACGAGGTGGTCGGAATGATATTGAGCAGGAAGCTGCCGATGCCGCCGCCCTGCAGCTTGTGCGCGTTGTCGGCGACTGTTGTGAGGGCCTTGCCGTCGAGCGAGGCCGGATTGATGTTCATGCCGTGGCCCGGGCCGAACAGATAGGCCAGTACGAGCCCGACAACGAGCGCCAGCGTGGTCATGGCCTCGAAATAGATCAGCGCCTTGACGCCAACCCTGCCGACCTTCTTGAGATCGCCGGCGCCCGCAATGCCATGCACCACCACGCAGAACACGATGGGGGCCACAATCATGGAAATCAGTTTGAGGAAGGCGTCGCTGAAGACTTTCAGGCCGACTGCGAAATCCGGCACTGCGATGCCAAGCACGATACCGAGCAGCAGGGCAACGAGCACCTGCACGAACAGCGATTGATAAAGAGGCTTGCGGACTGGTTCGATGGCGGTGACCGTGGCTGTGGACATGGTTCGCTCCCCGTGAGGTTCACGAATATTCCAGCAACAACCGTGCCACCGCTAGGTGCAGACGCGTAAAATCTCGCCGCGGCTACGGCGAGCCCTTTTCGCATCGAGGGGGGCCGAAATTGAGCCGATCGGCAGCCGGGTCGCTCCAGCGGCCACGCGACGATTACTTCTCTTCGTCGGCAATCGCTTCCATCAGGACGACCATCTGGCGCTGGACCGTCTGGCTCTTGATGCGACTGTAGGCGCGAAGCAAGCGGAGGCTGAAAGCGCTATCGAGGAACAACAAGCTTTCCACTTCGCGGCTCTTGCCGTCGCCATCGTAGAAGAAGGTGACCGGTACATCGAGCGCCGTCGCAATCTGCTGAAGACGCGCAGCGCCAACGCGATTGACACCCTTCTCGTACTTCTGGACCTGCTGGAAACTGACGCCCAGTTTTTCGCCCAAATCTGCCTGTGAAATTTTCTGCTCAACACGACGAAGACGGATCCTCTTGCCCATCTCTATGTCGGGTTTACCGGCGCTACGTTGCTTCATTCGTCACCATTTAGTTTGTTTGAATAAGGGAGTTTGGTTTTATTTTCTTGTAAGGGCTTTCTAGCCCGAGAGCCCTTAAAGCTAACTTTCAAAGGCATCTCTGTTATACACATCGTCCTGACAATTGGGATGGCTGAAATCGCCGCGATACGCGAATTGATCGACATGCAATCGCGAGGGTCATCCAATCGTGCAAAAAAATCTTGCGGTACTCAGTTGCTACTTCGCATCGTTTGCAAAGCTTCCAACGACTAGCGCGGCTCAATTTCTATCGATGCAGACCTTGCGGCGGAAGCGAAAGTAGAAGTTGGTCATCATGCTATACACACGTGAGTTGCCTGACGCACGCAGGATAACTGAGAGTCGTTCGCATTCGTAGGTTACGAATCTCAGGCATGCAGCATTCCATGCGATTTCGAGCTGCAATTTCGCATTTTACGACCTCCTGTGTAGTGTCGACGTAGCATCACAATTCCGTGGTTGGTTGTTGTTAGGTATAATACGCACCTGAGGTTTCATCCCAAGTTCTCACTGAGAGAGAATTTCATTTTTGATTCGTTCTGGATGTGCTGAGCGCGACCGGGCTTGATGCACGTACCAACTGAGCAATATTGATCAGGTCATTCGTTACTAAATATTGCTGTCGGTAATCGCGGAGTAGATCATGGTACGCAGCTCGCGCCGGATCGGATAGGCGCTCGATGGCAACAGCTGCGTCATAAAGATTGCGATCAGCTGTTCGGCCGGATCTATCCAGAACGCCGTGCTCGCCGCGCCGCCCCATGCGTACTCACCGGCGCTGCCCGGGATCATGGTCTTGGCCGGATTCATCGTCACTGAAAATCCGAGTCCGAAGCCGATGCCGGCATAGCTCGCTTCGCTGAACATCGACTTCGACATTTCGGTGAGATCGCGACCACCGGGCAGATGGTTGCTGGTCATCAACGCAATCGTCTTCGGAGCGAGCAGGCGCACGTCGCCGAGCGCGCCGCCATTGAGGAGTGCGCGGCAGAAGGTGAGATAGTCAGCGGTTGTGGAGCACAGGCCGCCGCCGCCGGAGATCATCGAAGGCGGCGACAGAAACGAACTCGTCGCGGGATCGTCCTGAAGAGTGAGGCCGCCCTTGCCATCGGCGGCGTAGCAGGCAGCGAAGCGATGCGCCTTGTCGGCAGGCACAAAGAAGCTGGTATCAGTCATGCCAAGCGGATCGAAGATACGCTCCTGCAGAAATTGTTCGAAGGGTTTCCCGCTGATCTTCTCCACGAGATAGCCGACGACATCGGTCGAGACCGAATAATTCCACGCATCGCCCGGCGAGAACTCCAGGGGGATTTTGGCGAGATCCGAAATCATTGACGTCAGCGTGCCGGATTTTTCGACCTCGCCGATCTTGAGCGCACGATAGGCGGCATCGACATTGGTACGCTGCTGGAATCCGTAAGTGAGCCCCGATGTGTGACGCAGCAGGTCGATGATCTGCATTAGGCGGGCCGGTGGCTTCGTCAGGAACGGTGCCGTCACGCCAGCCTGAAATACGCCGAGATTGGCCCATTCAGGAATATATTTGTGAACGGGTTCATCGAGTGCGACACGTCCTTCCTCCGCCAGCATCATGAAGGCGACAGTCGTGATCGGCTTGGTCATCGAATAGATGCGAAAGATCGTATCGCCCTTGACGGGGACCTTGCGCTCCACATCGGCAAAACCCTGCACCGTGCTGTGCACGATCTCGCCGCGACGATAGACCAGAAGCCGTGTGCCGGGAAAGCGGCCGGCATCGACATAGCGCTGCTTGAGATGCTGCTCGATGCGGGCCAGCGCCGTGGTCGACATGCCGACTTGTTCGGGAGACGCAGACGAAGGGCTCAGGCTCTGGGACGACGGCATTGCAGCATCACTCCGATGTGTAGGCGCGGCTCATTTCTATTGATGGAAATCAGCCGCTGTCCATATGGATTCGTAGCGCCGTGAGCTTACGCGAAGCTCTGTTTCGTGTATCGTTAAAGATGTAATCGCGGCGCGTTGCTCAGGATGGAATTATGACCCAATTCAATGACACTGAACTCACTGCAGCCGTCATCCAGAGCTTCGACAAGACGCCCGATCCGCGTACGAGATTCCTGCTGCAGGAACTCGTGAAGTCACTGCACGACTATGTTCGCCGGACCGATCTCACTTTCGGCGAATGGGAAGTGGTGATCGACTTCCTGACACGCACGGGCCAGAAATGCACGCCGATCCGGCAGGAATTCATTTTGCTCTCTGACGTGCTGGGCGTCTCGATGCTGGTCGATGCCGTCAATCACAGGGAGCGTGAGGGGGCCACACAGACGACGGTGCTCGGGCCGTTCTATGTCGGCGAGCATCCTGTGATGCCTCATGGTGCCGATATTTCTCCGGGCCTCCTGGGCGATCGCATGTTCGTGCAAAGCCGCGTCACCGATCTCGATGGCAAGCCTCTGGCCGGCGTGCCGGTCGATGTCTGGCATGCTGACGACGATGGCTTCTATGACTCGCAGAAGGCTAGCTATGCCACACAGGGCCCGTCGTCGCGGGCGCGCTTCATCACGGACAACGATGGCCGGTTGTTCTTCCGCACCATTCTGCCATGCAGCTATCCGATCCCGACCGATGGTCCGGCTGGCGACCTGGTGCTGAAGACGGGACGCCATCCGATGCGTCCGGCGCATGTGCATTTCCTGGTCGCGGCTCCCGGCTACGAGCCGCTGATCACCCACGTCTTTATCGAGGGGGACGAATATCTCGACTCCGATGTTGTGTTCGGCGTGAAGGACGATCTGATCGCCACTGTCGAGAACCGCAGCGATGCCTTGATGCCCGACGGTCAGCCTGCCAACGGGCCGTGGCATCTGATGACCTATAATTTCCGGATGAAGCCGGGCGAGGGGACAGTTCCGCAGCCGATGATGCCGGAACAGGCAGAGGCGTAAGCTGTCTCCGCCGTCTTGCGATCTGCGATCAGGTCGCGCTCCAGTCGCGTTGCGAGAGTTCCTGCAGCGACTCCAGAAAGAGCTGGTCGAACAGGAACGGGGCTTCGCCGGGCGATGGTGATGGCGCGATGAGGGCGGTCACCTCCTGCAGCGCGTGGCCGAGATGGCCCAAGCGCTCGGCAAAGGCTTCGAGGCCGCTGCGGTCGGCGCTTTCAGCGACCGCGAAGAGTGCGTCCCTGGTCCGGGCGATGTGCTGATCGACATTGTCGATGAGACGGTCGAGGGCATCGATATCGACGTCCACTGTCTTGCCGCTCGTTTGGGCGGGGCAGAGTGCTTTCTCAAGGGCGTCCCTGCGGAACGCATGGAGCTGCCGGGATACGTCATCGAAATGGCCGGTCGCTGCCGCGGCATTTGCCTCGAGGTCGCTTTTGCCCTGGGACAGGATCGCCGCCGCGGACACCACGGCTGCCGCCTTCAGGGTGCTCATCACCTTCCGGAGCGATGCGCGGGCGGGTTCGGTGGTTACCGGAATGGTCTGCATGGGGCGGTCCGTTCGCAAGAAACTGGACCCGGTTGATAGCACCTATCCGCTGATCGGCGTGCCGCTCAGCCATGTACATCAGCACCTCTTTTCGGTGCTGCTCATTACGTGTGCGTCGCACAATAAATAAGCGGTCAGCAAATTTTCGGTGCGCGTGGTTCTCCGCGCTGGCCCGATCGCTTTTAGGTAAGTGGCTGCAATTTATCGGAATTTCTGTCAGGCGGCGTCTGGCACGAACCTTGAATAGTTCTTGGTGACGCCATTGTAGCCGTCACAATCAATCACCAGCCAGCACTGCCATCATGGGGCTTCCCCCTGACGCGCCGCTATGTCCGTACGCCTTCGATCCGAGGTGCGCTGTGACGAGGGGCCAATGACGGTGCCGGCTATCCCAGGCGCGAAAGGACGACAGCAGCACATGACGAAGCCAGAGACCAACAAGCCGGGCCGTAAGATCAGCCGCCGCCAGCTTCTGAAAGCCGGCGCGGGTACCGCTGCCTTGCTCGCGGCTGCCAAGCTCAACTTCCCCGCCGGCGCCTTCGCGCAGGGTGCTGGTCCCGAAGTGAAGGGCGCCAAACTCGGCTTCATCGCGCTGACCGATGCGGCGCCGCTGTTCGTCGCCAAGGAAAAGGGAATCTTCGCCAAATATGGTCTGCCTGACACCGAAGTGCTGAAGCAGGCCTCGTGGGGCACCACGCGCGATAACCTCGTGCTCGGCTCCGAAGGCAACGGCATCGATGGCGCGCATATCCTGACGCCGATGCCCTACCTGATCTCGTCCGGCAAGGTGACGCAGAACAACGTGCCGACGCCGATGTATATTCTGGCGCGCCTCAATCTGAACGGCCAGAGCATCTCGGTCGGCAAGGAATATGCCGATCTCAAGATCGGCCTCGATACCAAGCCGTTCAAGGATGCGATCGACAAGAAGAAGGCCTCGGGCAAGTCGGTGAAGGCCGCGATGACCTTCCCGGGTGGTACCCATGATCTCTGGATCCGATACTGGCTCGCGGCCGGCGGCATCGATCCCGACAAGGATATCGAAACCATCGTCGTGCCGCCGCCGCAGATGGTCGCCAACATGAAGGTTGGCACCATGGATTGCTTCTGCGTATGCGAGCCGTGGAATCTGCAGCTCATTCATCAGAACATCGGTTACACCGCGCTCACCACCGGCGAACTCTGGAACAAGCATCCCGAGAAGTCGCTCGGCATGCGCGCTGCCTGGGTCGACAAGAATCCGAAGGCCGCCAAGGCGCTGCTGATGGCCGTCATGGAAGCGCAGCAGTTCTGCGAGAAGGCCGAGAATCGCGACGAGGTCGCGGCGATCAATGCCAAGCGCCAGTGGATCAATTGCCCGGTGGAAGACGTCACCGACCGCGTCAAGGGCAAGTTCGACTACGGCACCGGCCGGGTCGTCGAGAACTCGCCGCACATCATGAAGTTCTGGGACGACTTCGCCTCCTATCCCTATCAGAGCCACGATCTCTGGTTCATGACCGAGGACATCCGCTGGGGCAAATACGAAGCGGGCTTCGACAGCAAGCCGCTGATCGCGAAGGTCAATCGTGAGGACCTGTGGAAGGAAGCCGCCAAGGAGATGGGCGCCGCGCTGCCGGCCTCGACGTCGCGCGGCCAGGAGACATTCTTCGATGGCAAGGTATTCGATCCCGAGAACCCGGCCGCCTATCTGAAATCGCTCGCCATCAAGCGCGTCGAAGTCTGAGACCAGCGCAGGCCCTGCTGAAATGACGGAGATCAGTGCGATGAATATGCAAGTTATCAAGACCGAGCCGGCAACGGCACTGGCGAAGCCGCCGGTGGCCAGCGTCGCACTGGCTCCGAAGCAGGCCCCCAACACCGACAAATATATCAAGGCAGCCAAGGATGCCGCAGCGCGCATTGTTCCGCCGCTGATCGTCTTCGCACTGCTGATGGTGTTCTGGGAGCTGGTATGCCGGCGCGCAGGTTCGACCCTGCCGCCGCCATCCAAGGTCTATCAGGACACCAAGGAGCTGATCTTCGATCCGTTCTTCGATCACGGCGGCATCGACAAGGGTCTGTTCTGGCATCTGTCGGCGAGTCTTCAGCGCGTCGCCTTCGGCTACTCGCTTGCTGCGGTCGTCGGTATCGCACTCGGCACGCTGGTCGGCCAGTCGGTCTGGGCGATGCGTGGCCTCGATCCGATCTTCCAGGTGCTGCGCACGATTCCGCCGCTGGCCTGGCTGCCGCTGGCGCTCGCCGCCTTCCGCGACGGTCAGCCCTCGGCGATCTTCGTGATCTTCATCACCTCGATCTGGCCGATCATCATCAATACAGCCGTCGGCATCCGCAACATTCCGCAGGACTATCGCAACGTCGCTGCAGTGGTGCAGCTCAACCCGGTGGAGTTTTTCTGGAAGGTCATGCTGCCATCGGCTGCGCCCTATATCTTCACGGGTCTGCGCATCGGCATTGGCCTGTCATGGCTCGCGATCATCGCGGCTGAAATGTTGATCGGCGGCGTTGGCATCGGCTTCTTCATCTGGGACGCCTGGAATTCATCGCATATCAGCGAGATCATTCTGTCGCTGTTCTATGTCGGCATCATCGGCTTCGTGCTCGATCGCGTGATCGCGGGCCTCGGCAAGCTCGTCACTCACGGCACGTCTGTCAGTTAATCAGGTCAGCTAAGGAGAGATATCATGACGCCATATCTGAAGCTCGACCATGTCGACAAGGTATTCACCCGCGGCAAGGTCTCGTCCGAGGTGCTGAAGGACATCAACCTCGATCTCGGCAAGGGCGACTACGTCTCCATCATCGGCCACTCCGGTTGCGGCAAGTCGACGATGCTCAACATCATCGCCGGCCTGACGCGTGCAACGATCGGCGGCGTGATCCTCGAGGGGCGCGAGGTCAATTCGCCGGGTCCGGATCGCGCCGTCGTGTTCCAGAATCACAGCCTGCTGCCCTGGCTGACGGTCTATCAGAACGTCCGCCTTGGCGTGGACAAGGTATTTGCCAAGACCAAGTCGCGCGCCGAGCGCGACGAATGGACGATGCACAATCTCAACCTCGTGCAGATGACCCATGCCAAGGACAAGCGTCCCTCGGAAATCTCCGGCGGCATGAAGCAGCGCGTCGGCATTGCCCGCGCGCTGGCCATGGAGCCGAAGGTGCTGCTGCTCGACGAGCCGTTCGGTGCATTGGACGCGCTGACCCGCGCGCATCTGCAGGACTCGGTGATGGCGCTGCATCAGAAACTCGGAAACACCATCGTCATGATCACCCATGACGTGGACGAGGCCGTATTGCTGTCGGACCGCATCGTCATGATGACCAATGGACCATCAGCGACCATCGGCGAAGTCCTCGATGTGCCGCTGGAGCGTCCGCGCAAGCGCCTCGAACTGGCGAGCAACGCCGTCTACCTCGATTGCCGCAAGCGCGTGCTCGAATTCCTGTATGAGCGCCACAAATTCGTCGAGGCGGCGTAACTCTGCACTCTCCGCGTCATTGCGCGCCAGCAAGATCACTCTTGCGATTTTGCTGAGTGAGACAACCAGAAGGAGACAGGCGAAGAATGGATCGTTTCGTCGCACGAGCTCCTCGCAATGACGAATTGAAATGACGGAGCCTCATGCCATTACGCAGTGTTGCACGACCTTAGTCAGCCAGAACGCCAGCCAAAGGGGGAATGTCATGACGCCAGACCAAGTCGCTCTCGTGCAGGATAGTTTCAAGAAGGTGGCCCCGATCTCCGACGTTGCGGCCGATCTGTTCTACGGCCGTCTGTTCGAGGTCGCCCCGCAGGTGCAGCCTATGTTCAAGGGTGACATGAAGGAGCAGGGCCGCAAATTGATGGCGACGCTTGGCGTCGTCGTCACCGGGCTGACGCGGCTTGAAACTGTGCTGCCTGCCGCAAGTGCACTCGCCAAGCAGCACGTGGCCTATGGCGTGAAGGCCGAGCACTATCCGATCGTCGGCGGTGCGCTGCTGTGGACGCTGGAGAAGGGCCTCGGCGACGCCTGGACACCTGAGCTCGCGAGCGCCTGGACCGCGGCCTATGGCACGCTGTCCGGCTACATGATCGCAGAAGCCTACGGCACCGCGCAGGCGGCCGAGTAAGGACATGGTGTGAGCGAGCCGCTGGTTATTATTGGCAATGGAATGGCAGCGGCGCGGCTCGTGGACGAGCTGGCAAAATGCGCGCTCGGTCGTTACGCCATCGCCGTCATCGGAGACGAGCCGCGGCTTGCCTACAATCGCGTATTACTGTCGTCGGTGCTGGCCGGTGAGGCGACATCGCAGGAAATCGAGCTGAAGCCCGCCGCCTGGTGGCGGGACCGTGGCGTCACGCTGAAATACGGCGCAACGGCGACTGCCATCGATATGGCCGCACGCGAAGTCACGACATCGACCGGCAAGCATGTGCCGTTCTCGAAGCTTGTCATCGCCACAGGTTCATCGGCGCTGCGGCTGCCGGTGCCGGGCGGCGACCTCAAGGGCGTGCACGTGTTTCGCGACAGTCGCGATGTCGATCTCCTGCTCGAACTCGCCGCACGGAGGAAGCGTGTTGTCGTGGTCGGTGGCGGCCTGCTCGGCCTCGAAGCCGCCTATGGCCTCGCCAAAGCCGGCGCGGAGGTCACGCTGATCCATCTGATGGACCGGCTGATGGAGCGCCAGCTGGATGCGCCTGCAGCGAACCTCCTGAAGACGCTGGTCGAGCGCAAGGGCGTCAGGATTTTGCTCGATGCCAACACGGCGCGTATTCATGGCATCGATTGTGTCGAGAGCGTCGAGCTCGCCGACGGCCGCACGCTCGATGCAGACGCCGTGATCTTCGCCGCCGGCATCCGCCCCAATATATCGCTGGCCAAGGAGGCCGGCATCGCGGTCAATCGCGGCATTGTCGTCAACGACCAGATGGCGACCGGCACCGGCGATGTCTTCGCGCTCGGCGAATGCGCCGAACATCGCGGCACCTGCTATGGTCTTGTCGAGCCCGCTTACGAACAGGCCAGGGTGTTGGCGCGCAATCTCGCGGGCAAGGCCGCTGCCTATACAGGCAGCGTGCTCTCTACCAATCTGAAGGTCTCCGGCGTCAGCGTTTTCTCCGCTGGGGATTTCATGGCGGGCGAAGGCAGCGAGACGCTGCTGCTCAACGATGTCCGCCGCGGCACCTACAAGAAGCTGGTGGTTGCGGATGGCGCGCTCACTGGCGCCGTGCTGGTGGGCGATACGCAGGATGCGCTGTGGTATCTCGAACTGATCCGCAGCGGTCAGGGCATTGCCGATATCCGCGCTGACATCATGTTTGGTCGCGCGCTGGCCATCCGTGCGGAGGCGGCGTGATGAACGCGATCGATCCGCATCTGCATGCCACGCGCACGACATGCCCTTACTGCGGTGTCGGTTGCGGTGTGCTGGCAACGCCGGACGGCAACGGTGGCGCAGCGATTGCGGGTGATCTCGCGCATCCCGCCAATCTCGGCCGGCTTTGTTCGAAGGGATCGGCGCTCGGCGAAACGCTGGGCCTCGACGAGCGCCTGCTGCATCCGATGATGCGCGGTGACAATGGCGAAATGGTGCAGGCCGCCTGGAGCGATGCGCTGGATCATGTCGCGGAAGGTTTTCGCAAGACCATCGCCGAACATGGCCCCGGTGCCGTGGCTTTTTATCTCTCCGGCCAGTTGCTGACGGAGGATTACTACGTCGCCAACAAGCTGATGAAGGGCTTTCTCGGCAGCGCCAATGTCGATACCAATTCGCGGCTCTGCATGGCCTCGTCCGTGGCTGGACACAAGCGTGCGTTTGGCGCCGATACGGTGCCGGGGTGCTACGAGGATCTCGATCAGGCGGATCTGCTGGTGCTGGCCGGCTCCAATGCCGCCTGGTGCCACCCGGTGCTGTATCAGCGCATGCTGGCCAACAAGCAGGGGCGGGGCGCACGCATCGTCGTGATCGATCCGCGCCGCACCGATACGGTCGGCGATGACGATCTGTTTCTTGGTTTGAAGCCCGGCACCGATACCGCGCTGTTCAGCGGGCTGTTCGTCTATCTCGCCGACAACGGCGCGCTGGATCAGACTTACATCGCCGAGCACACCGCGGGGTTTGACGAGGCGCTGGCGCGGGCTCGGACCATCGCCGGCAGCGTGGTTGCGACAGCCAGGGCAACCGGGCTTGACGAGATCGATGTCGCGACCTTCTTCCAGATGTTCAAGGCGACGCCACGGGTGGTCACGCTGTATTCGCAGGGCGTCAATCAGTCGGCGCAGGGCACCGACAAGGTCAATGCGATCCTCAACTGTCATCTGGCGACGGGACGCGTCGGCAAGCTAGGCGCGTCACCGTTCTCGCTGACCGGCCAGCCGAATGCCATGGGCGGCCGCGAGGTCGGCGGCCTCGCCAACCAGCTCGCAGCGCATATGGGTTTCACGCCACCGGATATCGACCGCGTGCGCCGGTTCTGGAAGGCGCCGCATATCGCCACCCATGAAGGCCTCAAGGCCGTGCAGATGTTCGAGGCCATCGGCCGCGGCGAGATCAAGGCGTTGTGGGTGATGGGCACCAATCCCGCCGTGTCGCTCCCGGACGCGGACGCCGTGCGCGCGGCGCTGAGCAAGCTTGATCTGTTCGTGGTGTCGGAGAATGTGCGCTCCAACGACACCGTCAATGCCGGTGCGCATGTGCTGCTCCCCGCGCTGGCCTGGGGCGAGAAGTCCGGCACGGTGACGAATTCCGAGCGCCGCGTGTCACGTCAGCGCTCGTTCCTGCGCGCGCCGGGCGAGGCGCGTCCGGACTGGTGGGCGCTGAGCGAAGTTGCCAGACGCCTGGGCTATGGCGCATCCTTCGCCTACACATCGGCCGCCGAGATTTTCCGCGAGCATGCCAGCCTCTCGGCCTTCGAGAATAATGGCCATCGCGATTTCGATATTGGCGGGTTGATGAAGGTCTCGGATGAGGCCTTCGACACCATGGCGCCGGTGCAATGGCCGGTGCGGGAGGGGACGACGAAGCCGCAGGCACGCTTCTTCGCCGATGGCCAATTCTACGCCAATGACCGGCGCGCGCGTTTCATCGCGCCGGAAATGCCGGAGTTGCGCACGCAGGTGTCGGCCGAGCGGCCGCTGCGGCTGAACACCGGCCGCGTGCGCGACCAGTGGCACACCATGACGCGCACGGGCCTCAGCCCGCGGCTCGGCCAGCATATTCCGGAGCCCTTCGTCGAGATTCATCCCGATGATGCTGCGGCATGCGGGATCGTCGATGGCGGTCATGCGCGACTGACGACTGATTACGGCGAATGCATATTGAGAGTTGCTGTCAGCGAACGCCAGCAACCCGGCATGCTGTTCGCGCCGATCCACTGGAACGACGAGACCGCCGGCTTCGCGCGCGTCGGTGCACTGGTTGCGCCGATCACCGATCCGTTTTCCGGCCAGCCCGAGAACAAGGCGACGCCGGTGTCCATCACGCCTGCGGTGTTTGCGCAGCGCGGCTTCATACTCTCGCGCAGTCCGCTGGAAATGCCGTTCGGCGTGCAATGGTCGCGGGTCGCCGTCACGGGCGGCGTCGGTTACCTGCTGTCTGACAATACCGATGTCGAGACCTGGCAGAGCTGGCTGACGCCGTTGCTCGGCGACGATGCCGCTGAATACGAGGACGCCGGCCAGGGTGTGTATCGCGCGGTGTCGTTCAAGGATGACAGGATAGAGACCTGTCTGTTCATCGGCCCGACCGAGGGGGCGCTCTCCTGGGATGCCGTGAAGGAATTGTTCGCAGCCGAGACCGTCGGCGACGACCAGCGCCGCATGCTGCTCTCTGGAAAGTCCGCCGATGGTGCTGCGAGTGCAGGGCCCATCGTCTGCGCCTGCTTCGGCGTCGGCCGCAACACGATCTGCGATACCATTGCAGCCGGTGCGGGGACGGCGGCGGACATCGGCGCGAGGCTCAAGGCCGGCACCAATTGCGGCTCGTGCGTTCCGGAGCTCAAGCGCCTGATCGCGGCGAGCGAAACGGCGCCGGATGAAAAGAGGAAGGTGGCTGCGAGTTAACTCGTCACTTCACCGCGCCCGCCGTTAGACCGGCCACGATCTGGCGTTGCGCGAACATCGTCAGCAACAGCACCGGCAGCGTCACGATCAGTGCCGCTGCGGCCAATGGCCCCCAGCTCAATTGATCGAACGAGATCATATTGTAGACCGCGACCGGCAGTGTCCGCGTTTCCCGCCCCGCCAGCACGATGCCGAATACGAAATTGTTCCAGGAGAAAATCACCGAGAGGATGAAGGCGACGGCGATGCCGGGGCGAGCAATCGGCAGCGCGACGTGGCGGAACACCTGCCAGCGGGTGGCGCCGTCGATAACGGCGGATTCTTCGAGCTCCATCGGCGTCGTCTCGAAATAGCCGATCATGATCCAGATCACGATCGGTACCGTGACCACGAGATGGATGATGATCTGCGGCCACAGCGTGCCGAGCAGGCCGAGCCATTGGAACAGCAGGAATAGCGGGATCAGATAGGACAGGCCGGGCGTGATGCGCGCGATCAGGATCACGATGGCCGATTTGCGCGCGCGCATGCGCGCGATCCCGTAACCGGCAGGCACGCCGACGATGAGAGCGAACAAGGTCGCCGAGCCGGTGACGATCAGCGTGTTGAAGAAATAGGTGGCGAACCGCTTCGACTCGATCACTGCGGCGTAGTTGCCCCAATTGATGCGCTCGGGGATGAAGACCGGCGGATAGGAGGCGTTGTCGATCTCGAATTTCAGCGACAGCGACAGCATCCAGAGGAAGAACAGCACCGCCGGCGAGACGATGATGATGAAGGCAAAGGTCAGGCCGAGTTTGTTGAGAAAGTCCCGCATGGTCAGGCACTGCCTCCGGCGTCGTTCCAGTGGGTGCGCTGGCGCAGATGCAAGAGCGCACCGGCGAGCGCGATGATGAGCGCGAAGAACACCACCACGATCGCCGAGGCATAGCCGACGTCGTAATAGACGAAGGCAACACTGTAGAGATAGAGATTGATGGTTTCCGAGGCGCTGCCCGGGCCGCCCTGGGTGATGGCGAAGATGATGTCGAAGCTCTTCACGGCGTCGATCATGCGGATCATCGCCGCGATGAACAGGAAGGGCATGATCATCGGCAGCGAGATGTAGCGGAAGGTCTGCCACGGAGTCGCGCCGTCAATCTGCGCGCTTTCATAGGGCTCCGTCGGAATGGCGCTAAGGCCGCCAAGCACGATCAGCATGACCAGCGGCGTCCATTGCCACGTCTCCACCAGCACCAGCGAAGGAATTGCGGTGGCGGGATGGAACACCCACAGCGATGGCGGCAGGCCCATCAGCGACAGCAGATAGTTCAGCACGCCGAGCTGCGGGTGGAACATCATCGTCCACACCAGGGCGATGGCGACGGGCGTCGCCATCATCGGCAGGATGAAGAGCCCGCGGAAGAAGCCGCGCAGCGGAAACTTGTTGTTGAAGATCACCGCCGCCAATGTGCCGAGGATCAGCGGCAGCGCGACCGACAGCGCCGTATAGACCAGCGTATGCCCAACGGATTCCACGAACCGCGCGTCGCTCGGCAGCCTGAGATAATTGGCGAAGCCGACGAAGGTCGGCGCCTGGCCGACCTTCCATTCGTGCAGGCTCATCCAGATCGTATAGACCCACGGGAAGATGATGACCGCCATGACGACGATCATCGCCGGAAGTACGAACGGCCAATAGGAAATCGGCCGCCACTCGTTCTTTTTCGCAGTCGTTTCGGCCGCGACCGTTGCGGTCGTTTTGGCGACTGCCTTTCCCGCTGTCAGTTCGCTCACGATTTTTCGCTACGCTCCAGGATCGGCCGGAACTGTTCATGGGCCTTCTTCAGTTCGGTAGCCGGATCGGCGCCTGCCAGCGTGGCGGTGACGGCGGCACCGACAAGGTCGCGGAATTCGGCGACAGGCACGATGACCGGGAGGCCGAGCTTGCTGATCTTGGCCGAGGCGATCACCGAATCGAGCCATTCCTGGTTCTTCACGCCCTTGCGCACCGTCTCGTCATTGAGGATCGAGTTGCGGAACGGCACGCCGCCGCCGCTCTGCAACAGCCGGGCGCCCATGGTCTTCGACACCGCCCATTGGCAATAGAGATAGGCGGCTTCCTTCTTGGTGCTGGTCTTGGCGATGCCGATGCCGTCGCCATAGGCGGCGGAGAATTGCCCCTTTGGCCCGGCGGGCACGACGGTATAGCCAATCTTGCCGACGACGCGCGACGCATTGGGATCCTCGATGGGCGGTGCCCAGCCGACGCCGTCGATCCACATGGCCGCACGGCCTTGCGTGAGCGAGGCCATCGATTCCATCCAGTTGAAACCGGCAACACCGGGAGGCGCCGTCTTGGTGAGGAGGCGCTGATACATCTTGGTGGCTTCGATGGCCTCGGGCCCGTCGGTCAGGATATTGCCCTTGGCATCGAGGAATTCGCCGCCATAGTTGAGGAAGAAATTGGTCCACAGCGTCATGTTGGCGTTGCGCAAGCCCCGGCCGGTGAAGCCATAGATGCCGTTGGCGGGATCGTTGAGCTTCTCGGCGGCGACGGCCATCTCGTCCATGGTCTTGGGCACGGAGACGCCCTTCTTCGCGAACATCTCCTTGTTGTAATAGAGGATGAAATAGTCGACCGACCACGGCAGAGAGTGCATCTCGCCCTTGTCGTTCTGCGCGAATTGCAGACCGCCGGCGGAGAAGTCTTCTACCTTCAGATCCGGTGCGGTGAGGTTCGGATCCTTCATGAAGCCCGTGAGATCGGCGAGCCAGCCGGCCTTCTCGAACTGGCGCTTCTGGACGTGGTAGCTGAGATGCACGACGTCGAAGCTGGGCTTGCCGGAGGTGAGCTCGATGACCGCCTTCTGGCGCTGCTGCTGCTCCGGGATCAGCTCGGATTCGACCTTGATGCCCGTCAGCTCGGTGAATTCGGAGGCGTATTTCTGCAGCAATTCGCCGCGCGGACCCTTGATCAGATTGGCTTCAATCGTGGTGCCCGCATATTTCTTCCAGGCGGGATCTGCGAAAGCTGGAATGCCGGTAAGGCCAAGCGCGCTTGTGGCGAGCGTTCCCTGCAAAAAGGCGCGACGTGTCGGGCCGTAAAGAGCCATATGTCATCCTCCCTCAAGCCGCCTTGACCGGCGGTGATTTTATGGTTGCTCTCCGTGGACCGGAGATGCGCCTGACGGATCGTAACACGATGGAGTGGGGCGACAAGGCCAGGTGTCGGGTTGTCAGACAACTTTGCACCCGTTGTCCTGGGCGGCTTGACCTGCCGGCCGACACCGACGCGCTTGCTCAAGGCAGGGTGGTGACGGCGAGGCCGGACGCGACATCTCTCGTTAGACGAATACCTGCGGTCCAACGCCAAAACGCTCGGATAGGAGCCTGATCTGACGCACATTCAGGTCACGTTTGCCATTGAGGATTTCTGACACAACGCCCTGGCTTCCAACCTCGGGCAAGTCGCCCTGGCTGAGGCCGTGCTGATTCATCAGAAAACGCAACATGTCGGCTGGCGATATTGTTTTGGGTGAAGAATGCGCGTCTTCATAGTCGGCAATTAGTTCGCCGAGGAGGCTAACGAGTGCCGACAGCGGATTGCTCTCATCGGCACCGCCTGCATCGAGGAGTGCATTCATCGCAGCCGTCGCTGTCTTGTAGTCGCGCTTTGATCTGATCGTTTGAAGTGGAATGCGCGCTGAAATGGCCCTCAGATGCTCGGCGAGATCATCGACCTCCGCACGGGTCAGCGTCATGGTTTCCATGCGTCGTACTCCTTGTGTGTGAACACGTGCCTGACATACAGGCGTTGTTTATCGAAATGGATGGCGGCAACGATACGGAATTTATTGCCCCCGATATCGAAAACGTAATACGGGCCGACACGATCGATGGCGTTGAAAGTCGCCTTCATCTCAGCGAAATTCTTGAACAAGCGCGATTCCACGATCTTGCGCCACGCCTGCAGCGGTATCGATGCCGCGGAACGGGTGGCGGAGAACCTCACCAATGCGCTGTTTGAGACCCGCATGCGGCTCCTCAATATCTCAAATTGAGATTGTTCGCAAGGCCGCCTGCTGCGCTGCTCAGTCCTTGACGTCGCGGCCGAGGCGGCGCGAGATCGCATTGGTGCAATCGAGCAGGGCCTTGGCGATGGGGCTGTTCCAGTTGACGTCGAATGTGCCCACCGCGCCCATGGCTGTCACGGCCAGGACCACTGCGCCGCTATGGTCGAACACCGGCGCGGAGAACGCATTGACGCCGCGCAGGGGCTCGCCGACGGCGCGGGCCAGCCCGCGTGTGCGCACGTCGGCGAGGATCTTGTCGATGGCCGGGCCTTTTACCTTACGATTCGGATCGTAGCCGATCGACAGCCGATCGAGATCCTCGGTGAGGGCGGCGTTGATGGTCGCAGGCGGCATGAATGCTGCGAAAACCCGTCCCGTTGCGGTTTCGAGCAGGGATACCGTTGAGCCCACGCGCATGGCGATGTGCACGGGATGGCTGGGCTCCTCCAGGCGCACCACGGTCGGTCCGTGGGTCCCCCAGATCGCCAGCGAGACGGCGTGGTCGATGGTGCCGGCCAGTGCCGTGATGGCTGGCGTTGCAACGCGAACCGCCGACAGCCGCCGCAGCGTGACGATGCCGAGTTCGAGGGCGAGCGCACCGAATTCATAACGGCCGGTGGACGGATCCTGTTCGATCAGGCCGATGCGGGAGAAACTGGCGAGATAGGGATGCGCCTTGGCCGGCGACATGCCGGCCTCGCGCGCCAGATCCCGCAGCATCATCGGTTCGCCATTGCGCACTAGCGCTTGCAGCAATTCACCTCCGACCTCGATCGATTGAATGCCGCGACTCTCTTTAGCCATGCTTGCCCCAAACCAGTGCCGCGGACACTACACGGCTAGGAAGCCTCCATCCACTGGCAAGGTCGCGCCCGTGACATAGGACGCCATGGGGGAGGCGAGGAAGACCACGGGGCCGATCAGCTCATCGGGCTGGCCGACGCGGCCCAGCGGCGTGCGGCCGAGGAAGCCGGCCAGCCGTGCGGGATCGTTGCGCGTTGCCTCGGTCATGGCCGTCTCGATCACGCCCGGCGCGATGGCATTGACGCGCACGCCGTCCCTGGCAAGTTCGCGCGCCAGTGCCTGTGTCAGGAGCTTCACGCCGCCCTTGGAGGGCGAATAGCCGAGCGTATCGGCGACCCCGACGAAAGAGGCGATGGAGCCAAGATTGATCACGCTGCCGCGTCGCGCGCGCAATGCCGGCAGAAACGCATGGGTGACGTTGAACACGCCGTTGAGATTGACGTCGAGCACGCGCCGCCAGTTCTCCACCGCGCGCTCTGAGTCGATGCCTTCGCGAATGATGATGCCGGCATTGTTGATCAGGATCGAGATGTCGCCGGCGCTTGCCTTGGCGGTCTGTGCGAGCTGCTGGCAGGCATCGACGTCGGTGACGTCGAGATGGTGATGCCACGACCTCCGCCCGGTGGCTGCAATCTCGCTCGCCGTGCGTGCGGCGCTGTCGTGGTCGATGTCGGCCACGATGACATCGGCGCCATGCGCGGCCAGACCCAGTGCAATGGCGCGGCCGTTGCCGGCGCCTGCTCCAGTCACGAGTGCAAGTTGATCCTTCAGCAGATCGGGGGCGAAGCTGGCCATCATGCTGCCTTTACCGGCGTGCCGGCGAGATGGCGGCCGGCGATATAGCCGAAGGTGAGCGCGGGGCCGAGCGTGATGCCCGCGCCGGGATAGTTGCCGCCCATGATGCTCGCCATGTCGTTGCCGGCTGCATAGAGACCGTTGATCACCTGACCGCCGGCATCGAGTGCCCGTGCCTGCGCATCGGTCCTGATGCCGGCGTAAGTGCCGAGATCGCCGATCACCATCTTGATGGCATAGAACGGCCCCTGTTCGATCGGCGCGACGCAGGGGTTCGGTCCGTGGTTGGCGTCGCCCTGATAGCGGTTATAGGCGCGCGAGCCCTTGCCATAGGCAGGGTCGCGGCCTTCGGCGGCGGTGTTGTTGAATTGCGCGACGGTGGTGACGAAGCCGCCCGCGTCGATGCCGGCCTTGCTCGCGAGCTGTTCGAGTGTATCTCCTTTGACGAGATAGCCGGAATTCAGATACTGGCCGATCGGCATCGGGAAGGGTGGCACGGCGCCGAGCCCGTATTGCCTGAGAGCGCGGTGATCGCAGACGAGCCAGGCCGCGATTTCCTCACCTGGTTTCGCGGCTTTCATCATCTGCTGGACGAAGGCATGATAGGAATTGCCCTCATTGGCGAAGCGGGCGCCGTCGCGCATCACGGCGATCACGCCGGGTTTGGCACGGTCGATGAAGTGCGGCATCACGCCCTTGCTGCCGTCCTTGCGATGGGTGACCGAGACCGGCACCCAGGCAGCGGCATTCGGCAGCGAGTCCTCGACCCGGCCGCCAGCGGACTCTGCCAGACGAAGGCCATCGCCGGTATTGCCGGTCGGGCCCGGCGACGTGTGCTCGCGTCCCGTCGGCGCGTGCGGAAACATCGCCTTGCGCCGTTCGATGTCATGCGGGAAGCCGCCGCATGCGAGCACCACGCCGCGGCGTGCGAAGATGCGGATACGCTTGCCGTCGCGCTCGACGATGGCGCCGCGGACCGCGCCGTTCTCGATGATCAGTTCACGCACCGGGGACGATAGCCAGAGCGGAATCTTGAGATCGAAGGCGGATTTGGCGAGACGGCCGGCAAGAGCGTTGCCGTTCGTCAACGTCATGCCGCGGCCATAGCGCAGCACGTGCATGAAGTGCTTCGAGAGCCGCTTGGCCACATAGACCGCCGAGGTCAGCGACTTCGTCGCGCGCATGAAATGGATGATGTCCTTGCCGGAGCCGAGCATGATGCCGAACACCGTCAGTTCGGGCAGCGGCGCGCCGATGTCCTTGATGTGGTCGCCGAGTTCGCGTCCGTCGAACGGCCGCGCTACCATGGAACGGCCACCCTGCTTGCCGCCGGGCGCTTCCGCGTCGTAATCGGGAAAGGTCAGCGGCATGTCGAAGCGCACCGCCGTCTTGGTGGTGAAGAAATCGATCGCCTCGGGCCCTGCGGCGAGAAACGCATCGACGCGTGCGGCGTCATAACTGTTGCCGGCTTCATGGCGCAGATAGGTGCGCGCCTCGTCGGGGCTCTCATTGATGCCCCAGGCGCGCGCCAGGGATGTGCCCGGGATCCAGAGCCAGCCGCCGGAGCGCGCGGTCGTGCCGCCGAACCGCGGCTCCTTTTCGACGATCAGAACATCGAGCCCGCTATGTTTGGCGGTGATCGCCGCCGACATGCCGGAACAACCGGAGCCGGCGACCAGCACGTCGCATTCGTAGAGCTCGATATTCGCCTTGGGATCAACAGCCATGAGACCTTACTTCTTCAGCAACGGGCATTTCGATTCAGAGACGGGCCGGAAGGCGTCGTCGCCCTTCACGGTCTTGACGATGTCGAGATAGTCCCACGGCTCCTTGGATTCCGACGGCTTCTTGACGCGGGCCAGATACATGTCGCGGATGACACGGCCGTCCTCACGCAGCTTTCCGCCATGCACGAACGTGTCCTCGATGGGCAATTCGCGCATCTTGGCCATCACCTTGGCCGGATCGTCGGTGCCTGCAGCCTTGATGGCCTTGAGATAATGCAGCACCGAGCCATAGACGCCGGTCTGGATCATGGTCGGCATCACCTTGGTGCGCTCGTAGAATTTCTTCGACCAGGCGCGCGTCTTGTCGTCCATGTTCCAGTAGGACGCCGTGGTGAGATAGGTGCCCTGAGCTGCCTCCAGTCCGATTGCGTGAACGTCGGTGTCGAACATCAGCAGGCCGACCAGTTTCTGGCCGCCCTTGACGAGACCGAATTCGCCGGACTGCTTGATGGAATTGTCGGTGTCCTGGCCGGCATTGGCGAAAGCGACGACTTCGGCCTTCGAGTTTTGCGCCTGTAGCGCAAAGGATGAGAAGTCGGCGGTGTTGGTCGGATGACGAACGCTGCCAAGCACGGTGCCGCCGCTCGCCTTGATGAAGCGCGTCGCGTCCTGTTCGAGTTGATTGCCGAAGGCATAGTCGGCGGTGATGAAGAACCACGACTTGCCGCCGCCAGCGACCACGGCAGAAGCCGTGACCTTCGACAGCGCATAGGTGTCATAGGTGAAGTGGACCGTGTTGGGGCTGCACAGCTCATCCGTGAGCGTGCTTGCGCCTGGGCCGGAGAGCAATGCGATCTTGTTACGGTCCTTTGCGAGATTGTGTACCGCGATGGCGATGGCGGAGTTCGGGATGTCGACGACAGCGTCGACCTTGCCGGCGTCGAACCAGTTGCGTGCGATCTGGATGCCGACGTCAGACTTCATCTGGTGATCGGCGCTGATGATCTCGATCGGCTTTCCAAGAACCGTCGAGCCGAATTCCTCGAGCGCCATCTTGGCGGCTTCGACCGAACCGGGACCGCTGTTGTCGCGCCCCCAGCTTGAGAGATCGGTGAGAACGCCGATGCGAACGACGTCGTCGGAGACCTGAGCGGAGGCGGTGGATGTCCAAAGCGTGAGCGCGGCTGCGCACACCAGGAACTGGCGTGTCATGTGTTTCTCTCCCCAATGCGGCCTCGTGTCGGGCCAGTCATTCTCTATTTTGGCTAAATTAGATATTGGCGAAAAAGTTTGTCAATAGCGAATTCGTTCGCGGCGACGCGTTTGCCTTCGCAGGGCTATCGCGCGTGCAGTGCACTATCAAATTGATGGAAGAGGCGCCGAACTACCCGAATGCCACGCCGCGGCTATTGCCGCCTGTGACTCGCATTCACGGCAATGGCCGCAGCGGCGGTGCGGTTCTCGACGCCGAGCTTGGCGTAGATCTGCTCGAGATGCTTGTCGACCGTGCGCGGTGAGAGGCCGAGGATCTGCGCGATATCGCGGTTGCTCTTGCCCTTGCTGAGCCAGGACAGCACCTCGCCCTCGCGTCCGGTGAGGCCGAGCTCCTTGCTGAATTCGGCGGGAGCGGTTGGCGCGTTTTCCTTGGCGAGCCGCAGCAGGAATTCGTCGGAGCCGACTTTCCCCATATATTGCAGACGCAGCAGCTCGTTGTTCGGAAAGCCCGATGACGGCGCCGGCTTGGCGCCCGGCCGTTGCATCTGCTCGAGCCATTGCAGCATCACCGGGGGCAGCAGCAGTTCATCGTCAGGCGCTGCGATCAGGTGATCGTTGAGCAGCTTCTGCGCCTGCGGCGTCGCCCACAGGATACTGCCCTTGCTGCTCACCGCGAGAAGGAAGCGACCGGAGACATCGAGTGCGGTGCGCGCACTCTGCGTCAGCCGTGCATTGGCAAGATGGACGCGGATGCGCGCCAGCATTTCCTCGATCACGATGGGCTTGGTGACGTAATCGACGCCGCCGGCCTCAAGGCCACGCACGATATGTTCGGTCTCGGAGAGACCGGTCATGAAGATCACCGGCACGTCGCCGAGGCCGGCATCGCGCTTCAGACGGCGGCAGGTCTCGAAGCCGTCGATCCCCGGCATCACAGCATCGAGCAGGATGATGTCCGGCGTGATCTGCTCGACGATGCGCATGGCGGCAGCCCCGTCCATGGCCACCATCACGGTCATGCCGGCGCCGTCCAACGCATCGGTCAGCAGCCGCAATGTTTCCGGCGAGTCATCGACCACCAGCGCGACGTCGCGTTTTTTGTTGTCAGTGGTCATAGGTGTACAGCGTCTTCAAGGTGGCCATGTATTGATCGAGGTCGAAGCGGTCGATCAGCGAGCGCATCTGCGCGACGAAATCGGCATGTTCGGGGTGATCGTTGCCGATCTCGTCGAGTTTCATCTGGATGGCGCGGATGTGGCCCATCTGGCCGAGGCTGATGAGCTCCTCCACATGATGCACGGGCGGGCGGGCACCGCTGTGGGGTGTCCATTGCGGCAGGGGTGCCACTTCGTCGCGTTCGTATTGCCATTCGATCTTCAGGAGTTGTCCGATCTGTTCCAGCAGCCGCGGCAGTTCGATGGGCTTCATCAGGTAGCCGTCATGGAACGGCTGTGCGAGCGGTGCGCCATGGGCTTCCAGCGCACTGGCCGAGACCATCAGGATACGCGCCTGATGGTGACCGGATGAGCGCAGCTTCTCCGCGACGGTCCAGCCGTCCATGCCGGCCATGGAGATATCCAGCAGGAAAAGATCGGGTCGGCAATGCTGGGCGAGGCCGAGACAGGCCTGACCATCTGGCGCACTGAGCAGGATGAAGCCCAGTGGTGTCAGCACCTGGCGCAGCAGGTCCCGCTGGGTCGGATCGTCGTCGGTGATGAGGATGGTCTTGCGCGGGCCGTGATAGCCGTAGATCGGCGCGTCCACCGGCGCGATACGCGTGGGGTTGGTCACTTCGGACAGCAGCATCTTGACGCGGAAGGTGCTGCCGATGCCGACCTCGCTGGCGACGCGGATGTCGCCGCCCATGACGCCGGCAAGCAGTTTGGAGATCGTTAGACCCAGACCCGTACCCGTATGCGGCTGCGCGGCGCCGAGCGCGCCGCGCTCGAAGGGCGCGAAGATGCGTTCGAGATCATCGGGCCGGATGCCTGGTCCGGTATCGGTAATCTCGAATTCGGCGACCGGGCTTCGATAATGGATCACGAACTGGACACTGCCGGCCTGTGTGAACTTGATCGCGTTGGAGAGCAGGTTGATCAGGATCTGGCGCAGCCGCTTCTCGTCGGCATAGACCACGGTCGGCAGAATGTTGGGGCGCCGGAACACGAAGTCGATGCCCTTGGCTGCGGCCTGCAGGCGGAACATGCCGACGAGCTGATCGAGGAAGTCGGTCAGGCGGACTTCGTCGCGCGATAGATAGAGACGGCCAGCCTCGATCTTGGAAATATCCAGAATGCCGTCGATCAGGCCGGAGAGATGATCGGCGCTGCGCTTGACGACGCGAACCTGATCCCGCGGGCGGGTCTGCAAACTGTCGTCCTGTTCCAGGAGCTGCGCATAGCCTGATATCGCGTTGAGCGGCGAGCGTAGTTCGTGGCTCAGACCGACGACGTAACGGCTCTTGGCGAGATTGGCGGATTCGGCGACCTCCTTGGCGCGCTGCAATTCGGCGTCGGTGCGCTTGTGGGCGTCGATCTCCTGCATGAGCAACGTGGTCTGCCGCCTGGTCTCGGCTTCGGCGGCGCGGCGGCTTTGCTTGGCCAGCACGAACAGCCATGCCACCACGCCAATGATGATCGCCAGCGCAAAGAACACCTTCCACAGCACTTCCGAGACCTGTGCGCTGTCGCCCGGCGCAGCCGCGGAGGTTTGCAGATAGATCAGTCCCAGCGTCAGACCGACGAGGCCGGCAGCCATCACGAAGACGCCGAGATAATGCCCGAGTTGCGAATTGAGCCGCGCCAGGATCGGTTCCGGCAGCAATTTGCCGAACGTCGCCGACATCTGCGCGTCGATCCGCGCATGCGGCTTGCAGAGATCGTGGCAGCGGGCATCGAGCGAACAACAGAGCGAGCAGATCGGCCCGGCATAGGCCGGGCAGTGGGCCATGTCCTCGGGCTCGAACGAATGCTCGCAGATACAGCACTGGATCGCTGCCATGTTCTGCCAGGCACGCTTCGGCTTGCGGGCGATGTAGTATTTTCCGCCGGTCGCGAAGGCGATGATCGGTGCGGTCACAAGCGCGGTAAGCAAGGCTACGAACGGCGACAGTGCCTTCGCCGTGGGGCCGAACAGGCCGTAGAAGGCGCTGACCGACATCACCGTGGCGGCCAGCATGGCGCCGACGCCGACCGGGTTGATGTCGTAGAGATGCGCGCGCTTGAACTCCATCTGCTGCGGGCGCAGCCCGAGCGGCTTGTTGATGACCAGATCAGCAACCAGCGCGCCGACCCAGGCAATCGCCACGTTGGAATAGAGCGCCAGCGTCTGCTCCAGCGCCTTGTAGACGCCGATCTCCATCAGCAGCAGCGCGACCAGCACGTTGAACACCAGCCAGACCACGCGGCCGGGATGGCTGTGGGTGAGGCGCGAGAAGAAGTTCGACCAGGCGATTGAGCCCGCATAGGCGTTGGTGACGTTGATCTTGAGCTGCGACAGGATCACGAAGGTGCCGGTCAGCGCCAGGGCCAGGTCGGGCTGCGACAGCACATAGCGAAAGGCTTCGAGATACATATGCGCGGGCTCGGCGGCGTGTTCGGCCGAGACGCCGTGGGTCAGCGCGAAATAAGCGAGGAACGAGCCGGCCAGCAGCTTGATGGCGCCGACGATGATCCAGCCCGGGCCGGCACAGAGCAGCGCTACCCACCAGCTCGCCTTGGAGCTGCGGCGGTCGCGCGGCAGGAAGCGCAGGAAGTCGACCTGTTCGCCGATCTGCGCGACCAGCGAAAACACAACGGACGCGGCGGTGCCGAACAGCAGGAGATCGAGGTGACCGGCGGCGCTGCCATGGTCGCCCGGAAATTTAGTCCACGCCACGAAGGAATCGCGGCTCGCATAGGCGATGGCCGCGAAGGGCAGCAGGTTGAGCACCAGCCAGATCGGCTGGGTCCAGAGCTGGAAACGGCTGATCAGCGTGATGCCGTGGGTCACCAGCGGAATGATGACCACGGCCGAAATCAGGTAGCCGATGGGACGCGGAATATCGAAACACATCTCCAGCGCCGAGGCGAGAATCACCGCCTCGATGGCGAAGAAGATGAAGGTGAACGACGCGTAGATCAGCGACGTCACAGTCGAGCCGATATAGCCGAAGCCGGCGCCGCGGGTCAGGAGGTCGATATCGATGCCGCATTTTGCGGCATGATAGGCGATCGGCAATCCGCAGCAGAAGATGATGACGCTGACCACGAGGATCGCCGCCGTGGCGTTGGTCATGCCGTAATTGATGGTGATGGTGCCGCCGATGGCTTCGAGGGCGAGAAACGAAATGGCACCCAGAGCCGTATTGGCGACCCGCGCGGCGGACCAGCGCCGGGCGCTCTTCGCGGTGAAGCGGAGTGCGTAATCTTCCAGGGTCTGATTGGCGACCCATTGATTGTACTGGCGTCTAACGCGGTCGATACGCTGCCGCCCTGCCACTACTTCGCTCCTGACCCTGTTCGACTACGCATGTTTGCGTGATGCAAAAATCTACGTCGGCATTTTGCGGTGCAGTATACGCGATCTCGCGTATCCGGGTAGCGCTCAAGTTCAGCAATGCTTGCCTCATCAATAAGCGTCCAAACCAGTGGGGTTGTCATGTCAGACGAGAAGAAACCGGGCCTGCAGTCGCCGTTACGGCGCAAGTTGCTGATGGGAATGGCCGCGTTGCCAGCGATGTCCATGCTTCCGCGCACATCTTTTGCGCAGGCGCCGGCCACCTCGGCCATCAACACCACGGGCCTCGCGGTGACCGATACGGAAGTTACCGTCGGCATCCTGCATTCGGTCACCGGTACCATGGCGATCTCGGAAACCGGCTCGGTGCAGGCGGAAAAGCTCGCCATCGAGCAGATCAACGCCATGGGCGGCGTGCTCGGCCGCAAGATCAAGTTTATCCAGGAAGACGGCGCCTCGGACTGGCCGACCTTCGCCGAAAAGGCCAAGAAACTCTTGGTCAACGACAAGGTCGCCGCCATCATGGGTTGCTGGACCTCGGCCTCCCGCAAGGCGGTGCTGCCTGTCATGGAGCAGTATAACGGCATGCTCTACTATCCGACCTTCTATGAAGGTCTCGAGCAGTCCAAGAACGTCATCTATACCGGTCAGGAAGCCACCCAGCAGATCCTCGCCGGCCTCGACTGGGTCTCCAAGACCAAGAACGGCAAGAGCTTCTATCTGATCGGTTCGGATTATATCTGGCCGCGCACCTCGATGAAGATCGCGCGCAAGCACATCGAGGGCAAGCTCGGCGGCAAGGTGTCTGGCGAAGAATACTTCCCGCTCGGCCACACCCAGTTCAACTCGGTGATCAACAAGATCAAGCTGACCAAGCCGGACGTGATCTACGCGGCCGTCGTCGGTGGCTCCAACGTCGCCTTCTACAAGCAGCTCAAGGCGGCTGGTATCGACCTGTCGAAGCAGACCCTGCTGACCATCTCGGTCACCGAGGACGAGATCGACGGCATCGGCGGTGAGAACATCGCGGGCGCCTATGCCTGCATGAAGTACTTCCAGTCGCTGGATAATCCGAACAACAAGGAATTCGTCGCCGCCTTCAAGAAGATGTGGGGCGAGAAGACGGTGATCGGCGACGTGACGCAGGCGGCCTATCTCGGTCCGTGGCTGTGGAAAATGACGGTGGAAAAGGCCGGCTCCTTCGATATCGACAAGATAGCGCCCGCGTCTGCTGGCATCGAATTCACCAAGGCGCCGGAGGGCTACGTCAAGATCCATCCGAACCACCATTTGTGGTCGAAAGCCCGCGTCGGCCAGGCCCAGCTCGATGGCCAGTTCAAGGTGGTTTACGAGACGCCCGAACTGATCGAGCCGGATCCGTTCCCGAAGGGCTACCAGTAAGCCTTCCTCCTCAAGCGCGGAGCGTGTCTCCGCGCAGCTTCTCCCTGGCGCGGACGACCTATCCGCGCACGACAACCCCGCGCCGCGTCTCATCGCGCGGCGCGGGACCCTTTCCCTGACGGAGGACGGATCGATGTTCGGCGACTATTCGATTGGCGACCTAGGCGCCATCTTTGCAATGCAGGGCTTTGCCGGCCTGATCCTGTTTTCAGTTTATGTCCTGATGGCGCTCGGTCTCGCGATCATCTTCGGCCAGATGGGCGTCATCAACATGGCCCATGGCGAATTCATGATCCTTGGCGCCTACGTCACCTGGATGACGTCGAGTTTCTTCCAGTCCCATCTGCCGTCACTGTTCTCCGGCTACTTCTTTGTCGCCATGGTCCTCGCCTTCATTGCCTCCGGTGCGCTGGGGATGCTCGTTGAATGGGGGCTCATACGGCATCTCTACAAGCGCCCGCTCGACACGTTGCTGGCGACCTGGGGCCTCAGCCTGATCCTGCAGCAGGCCTATCGTTCGGTGTTCGGTGCCCGCGAAGTCGGCGTCGAGCTTCCGCAATGGATGATGGGCTCCAAACAGGTCACCGATACGATCGAAGTGCCGATCAACGGCATCTTCGTGATGTGCCTGACACTGGCGATCACCATGGTCGTCGCCTGGATCATGTACAAATCCCGCTGGGGTCGTCAGGTCCGTGCCGTAGTGCAGAACCGCGTAATGGCCGGCGCCGTCGGCATCAATACCGAGAAGGTCGACCGCTACACCTTCGGCCTCGGCTGCGGCATTGCCGGGATCGCAGGCTCCGCTTTCACCATGATCGGCTCGACGGGGCCAACTTCTGGCCAGCTCTATATCGTCGACACGTTCCTTGTCGTGGTGTTCGGCGGCGCGGCCAGCCTGTTCGGCACCATTGCCTCGGCCTTCACCATCTCCCAGGCGCAGTCGACCATGGAGTTCTTCATGTCCGGCTCGATGGCCAAGGTGCTGACGCTGCTCACCATCGTCGCAATCCTGATGATCCGGCCGCAGGGCCTGTTCGCCCTCAAGGTTCGCAAGTAAGCGCGCGCAGTACAGACAGAGCAGGGCATACGCATCATGATCAATTCTCGCTTCTTCAACCGCTCGGAACTGATCGGTTTCCTGTCGCTGCTGTTGCTGCTCGCGGTGATCCTGCCGCTGTTCCTCGATGTGTTCCGTCTCAACCTCGTCGCCAAATATCTGACCTATGCCTTTGTCGCGGTCGGCCTTGTGATGTGCTGGGGCTATGGCGGCATTCTCAGCCTCGGGCAGGGCGTGTTCTTCGGCCTCGGCGGCTACTGCATGGCGATGTTCCTGAAGCTGGAGGCCTCCAGCGTCGAGAACACCAAGATCCAGTCGACCCCCGGCATTCCGGATTTCATGGACTGGAACCAGATCACGTCGCTGCCGATGTTCTGGAAGCCGTTCCACTCGCTGCCGCTGACCATCATCGCCATTCTCGTCGTGCCGACGCTGCTGGCCTTCATCATCGGCGCTGCGATGTTCAAGCGCCGTGTCGGCGGCGTCTATTTCGCCATCATCACCCAGGCCATCGCGGCGATCGCGACGATCCTGATCATCGGCCAGCAGGGCTATACCGGCGGCATCAACGGCATGACCGACCTGCGCACGCTGAACGGCTGGGACATCCGCACCGATCACGCCAAGGTCATTCTCTACTTCTTCGAAGTCTTCGTGCTGTTCGCCTGCATCATCGCTGCGCAGTTCATCCGGCTGACCAAGCTCGGCCGCATCCTGGTGGCGATGCGTGAGCAGGAGGACCGTGTGCGCTTCTCGGGCTACAGCGTCGCCAATTTCAAGATCTTCGCCTTCTGTGCCGCGGCGATGTTCGCGGCGATTGGCGGCGCCATGTTTACGCTGCAGATCGGCTTCATGTCGCCGTCCTTCGTCGGCATCGTGCCGTCGATCGAGATGGTGATCTACACGGCGGTGGGCGGCCGGATGTCGATCTTCGGCGCCGTCTATGGCACGCTGCTGGTGAACTACGCCAAGACGATGCTGTCGGAGTCCTTCCCGGAACTCTGGCTGTTCGGCCTCGGCGGGTTGTTCATTGCCGTGGTGCTGTTCTTCCCCAATGGCCTATCTGGCATCTGGCGCGATCACGTGGCGCGTCATGTCGACCGGCTGTTGGCACTGCGCACGTCGAAGGCGCGAAAAGCCTGGGCCATCAAATCCACCGCCGACGGCGCGCCGGCTGAATAAGGGGACACGTCATGCTTGTCGGTCATCAGCCCAAGGACTTCCTGCTCGCAGTCGAGGGGCTCACCGTCTCCTTCGACGGTTTCAAGGCGGTGAACGATCTCTCGTTCTATGTCGAGGAGAACGAGATCCGCGTCATCATCGGCCCCAACGGTGCCGGCAAGACCACGGTGCTCGACCTGATTTGCGGCAAGACCAAAGCCACGTCGGGGTCGGTGCAGTTCCGCGGCAAGGAGCTGACCAAGCTCAAGGAGAACCAGATCGTGCAGGCCGGCGTCGGCCGCAAGTTCCAGACGCCGTCCGTCTACGACGATCTCACGGTGTTCGAGAATCTGGAGATCTCCTATCCGCGCGGACGCTCGGTATTCGGCTCGCTGATGTTCAAGCGCGATGCTGCGGTGCGCGAGCGCGTCGAGGAGGTCGCCGAGATGATCTTCCTGAAGGATCGTCTCGACATGTATGCCGATGTGCTCTCGCATGGCCAGAAACAGTGGCTCGAGATCGGCATGCTGCTGATCCAGGATCCAGACCTGCTGATGCTCGACGAGCCCGTCGCCGGCATGAGCGTCAGCGAGCGCGTCAAGACGGCGGAGCTGTTGAACACCATCATCAAGAACCGCTCGGTGCTGGTGATCGAACACGACATGAAATTCGTCGAGGACATCGCCCATAAGGTGACCGTGCTGCATCAGGGACAGATCCTGTCCGAAGGCACCATGGAGAAGGTCCAGAACGATCCCAAGGTCATCGAAGTCTACCTGGGGCATTGAGGGATGATGCGGGTGGATTTCACGACGAGCACCGGCCTTAACCTCTTCGCGGCGGGTGAGGGGGGCTCTCTACTCGTTCCGAGCTTGCGAAGACTCCCCCTCACCCCGCCCTCTCCCCGCAAGCGGGGCGAGGGGGCTTACAGCGCTTGCGGCGCATATGGAGACTCTCATGCTCGCCATTAACGATCTCCACGTCGCCTACGGCCAGAGCGAAGTTCTGCACGGCCTGAATGTGTCGGTGCAGCCCAACGAAATCGTGGCCATCATGGGCCGCAACGGCATGGGCAAGACGACGCTGATGAAGTCGCTGATGGGCATCGTGCCGACCAAGTCGGGCTCGGTGACCATGGAGGGCAAGGAGCTCGGCGCGCTGAAGAGCTATGAGCGCGTGGCGCGCGGCCTCGCTTACGTGCCGCAGGGCCGCATGATCTTCTCGCATATGACGGTGAAGGAGAATATCGAGACCGGCCTTGTCGCTTCCGGCGAGAAGGACGTGCCCGGCGATCTCTACGAACTGTTTCCGGTGCTGCTGGAAATGAAAGGCCGCCGCGGCGGCAATCTGTCCGGCGGTCAGCAACAGCAGCTCGCCATTGCACGCGCGCTTGCCACCAAGCCCAAGGTGCTGCTGCTGGATGAGCCCACCGAAGGCATCCAGCCGTCGATCATCAAGGACATGGCGCGGACGCTGAAGCACATCCGCGACACCAGGGGCCTGTCGATCATCGTCTCCGAACAGGTGCTGAGCTTCGCGCTCGATGTCGCCGACCGGGTGCTGGTGATCGAGAATGGCGAAATCGTTCGCGACGAAGCGCGCGAAGGCATCGATGCCGCACAGATCGCAAAATACCTGTCCGTCTAACCAGCCTTACGTTCAACCACCAGGACCAGTAACCGAAGGGGAGCATTGAATGCCAGAAACACTCATCAAGGTCGATCTCACGCAATCGGCCTACGACAACGACATGATTCATAACCGCTGGCATTCCGACATTCCCATGGTGGCGTGGGTCAATCCGGGCGATGACTTCATCGTCGAGACCTATGACTGGACCGGCGGCTTCATCAAGAACAACGACTCGGCTGACGACGTGCGCGATATCGATCTGTCGATCGTGCATTTCCTGTCCGGCCCGATCGGCGTCAAGGGTGCGGAGCCCGGCGATCTTCTGGTGGTCGATCTGCTCGATGTCGGCCCCATGAAAGAGTCCCTGTGGGGCTTCAACGGCTTCTTCTCCAAGCAGAATGGCGGCGGCTTTCTCACCGATCACTTCCCGGAAGCGCAGAAGTCCATCTGGGACTTCAAGGGCATGTACACCTCGTCGCGTCATATCCCGGGCGTGAACTTTGCAGGGCTCATCCATCCCGGCCTGATCGGCTGTCTGCCCGATCCGAAACTGCTCGCCACTTGGAACGAGCGGGAGACCGCACTGATTGCCACCAACCCGACCCGCGTGCCCGGCCTTGCCAATCCGCCATTCGGCCCGACCGCCCATATGGGCCGGCTGAAGGGTGAGGCAAAGGAGAAGGCCGCGGCGGAAGGCGCGCGCACCGTGCCGCCGCGCGAGCATGGCGGCAATTGCGACATCAAGGATCTGTCGCGTGGCTCCAAGGTCTATTTCCCGGTCTATGTCCCCGGCGGCGGTCTCTCCATGGGCGATCTGCACTTCAGCCAAGGCGACGGCGAAATCACCTTCTGCGGCGCCATCGAGATGGCCGGGTGGCTGCACATCAAGGTCGATGTCATCAAGGACGGCGTGTCGAAATACGGCATCAAGAACCCGGTGTTCAAGCCGTCGCCGATGACGCCGAACTACAATGACTTCCTGATCTTCGAAGGCATCTCCGTCGACGAGCAGGGCAAGCAGCACTATCTCGACGTGCACATCGCCTATCGCCAGGCCTGTTTGAACGCCATCGAGTATCTCAAGAAGTTCGGCTATTCCGGCGCGCAGGCCTATTCGATCCTCGGCACCGCGCCGGTGCAGGGCCACATCTCCGGCGTGGTCGACGTGCCCAATGCCTGCGCCACGCTGTGGTTGCCGACGCAGATTTTCGATTTCGACATCAATCCATCGTCGGCCGGACCCGTCAAACACATCAAGGGCGATATCCAGATGCCGCTGTCGCCGGACAAGTAACGCGGTCAACTCGGCTGCGGGGTTGGCGTCACGGCCCCGCAGCCACTTTTTCCTGATGTGCGAGCGAGAGTGAAGTGCCATGCCGGTCTATGAATATCTGTGCGACGATTGCGGCCCGTTCACCGACATGCGGCCGATGGCCGAATGCGATGACCCGCAGGACTGCCCGCATTGCGCGACACAGGCACCGCGCGTGATCCTGACCGCACCGGCGTTCTTCTGCATGCCCTCTGACAAGCGCAAGGCCCACGCCACCAACGAGCGCAGCCGCAATGCGCCGAAGACGTCGGCGGAGTACAAGGCGTCGCATGGGGCCGGTTGCGGCTGCTGTTCCGGGAAGAAGCCGTCGCGGCTGGTGAAGCAGACCCGCTCGGGCGCCAAGAGCTTCCCGACAGCGCGGCCGTGGATGATCAGCCACTGACTCCTCTGAATTGATGCGCTAAAGTCCACTCCCGTGTGCCTCCTTGCCGCGGGAGGCGGAGGCGCACCATGCGACACAATCCATTCGGCCAAACCAAGCGCGACGTCTCAGTCATCGGGCAGGGCACCTGGTATATCGACCACAGTGACCGCACTGCGGCGATCAGGGCGCTGCAGGCCGGCCTCGATGCCGGCATGAGCCATATCGACACGGCCGAAATGTATGGCGACGCCGAGCTCGTGATCGCAGAGGCCATCGCCGGCCGTCGCGACGAGGTATTCCTGGTTTCCAAGGTTCTGCCGAGCAACGCATCGCGAAAGGGCACCATCGCCGCCTGCGAGCGCTCGCTGAAGCGGCTGGGGACCGACCGGCTCGATTGCTACCTGCTGCATTGGCGCGGTCAGGTTCCGCTTGCCGAGACTGTCGCCGCCTTTGGAGATTTGAAGGCGGCCGGCAAGATTGCGTCCTGGGGCGTCAGCAATTTCGACGCCGACGATCTCAATGAGTTGTCAAAACTTGCAGGCAAGGGTGCCATCGCCTGCAATCAGGTGCTCTATCATCTGCAGGAGCGCGCCATCGAACACCGTGTGATCCCGTGGTGCGAGAGACATGGCGTTGCCGTCGTCGCCTATTCGCCGTTCGGCCATAATGATTTTCCGTCGGCCCGCTCGCCGGGCGGCAAAATCCTGCAGCAAATCGCCGATGGGCATCAGGCCACGCCACGGCAGGTAGCGCTGGCCTTCCTGATCCGCCAACCATCGGTCTTCGCAATTCCGAAGGCCTCGTCGTCCGCTCATGCCGCGGACAACGCGGCGGCGAGTGCATTGACGCTCAGCGCAGCCGAACTGGCTGATATTGAAAAGGCATTTCCGCGCGGCCGGGAGCCTTCCAGTCTGCCGATGCTCTAGGGTAGCGGTAGGATCGATGCTGCATCGCACTCTGGCCGGCCGATCCATCAGCCGACACAGATTTTTTGCCTGCCTGCATATCCGTGTCCTGATATCGGCAGTTGTCCCGGCATCGTGATCGTCGTTTTGTGAGCTGTATTCGATTCGGCTCGCATGCTTCGACGAGCCCGCATATTGGTCCCCGCTCGTGACAAGCCATGTTTCGCCGCCGAAGACTGCTGCCCGTGTGTCGGCCCATCGCCATACCGACCGGCCGCTGCACGGCATCCTGATGATCATTTGCTCGACGGCGTTTCTGGCCTCATCGGACGCGATGGCGAAATATCTGTCGCGCACAGGCATGCCATCGGTGGAAATCGCCTGGATCCGGTTTCTGGTGTTCGTTCTGATCCTGCTGCCGATCGTGCTGGCGCCAGCGTCGGGCAATGCGATGCGCTCGACGCGCCCGCTGCTACAGGTGTTTCGCGGGCTGGGCCTGTTGTGTTCGTCGATCTTCTTCATCATGGCGCTCGGCTATCTGCCGATCGCGGAGGCGACGGCGACGGGTTTCATCTCGCCGCTGTTCGTCACGGGACTTTCGGTTCTGTTCCTTGGTGAGAAGGTTGGTCTGCGCCGCTGGACCGCCACCATCGTCGGGCTTCTGGGCGTGTTGATCATCGTGCGGCCCGGCACCGCGGCTTTTCAGCCTGGCACGATCTTTCCGATCATTTCCGCGTTGGGATGGGCCACCGCGTTGGTGCTGACCCGGAAGATCAGTGGCGCTGACCGCGCGATCACCACGATGGCGTTTTCGGCGATCACCGGCTTTCTGGTGCTCAGCGTCATCGTGCCGTTCTACTGGATCGTACCCACCTGGACACAGATCGCGCTCGGCGTTGGCATCGGATCTGCGGCCACGATCGGTCACTGGATCGTGGTGCAGGCGTTCCGCTATGCGGACGCATCGGTGCTGGCGCCATTCTCTTACGTCCAGCTGGTGTGGGTGACGCTGATCGGCTTCTTCGTGTTCGGCGAAGTGCCTGATGCGGTGACCTTTGCAGGTGCTGCGGTCATCATCGCCAGCGGTGTCTATACCGCACATCGCGAACGCGTGCGTCGCGCGCAGGTCACCGTGCCGGCAGAACCTTATCCGAGCGCGTAGCGACAAGCTGTTGAACGAAACAGATTGTCCCAGCGCTCGATTTTCCCTGAGCCATGGCGCTTGCGGTAGCTATATCCGAATGTGTTGCACATCTTTCTGGAAACATGGAGGATGATACCAAGCACATGTCCGGCTTTATCGAAGCTTAAGAATAACAGCTTTTCCACGCACGTTTTGCGCGAGTTTTAAACATTCTGAACGCCGCGCGCGTTATGCTTTCATACCTCGTCATATGTTGGTATCCTTATGCTACGGGTCTGGAATTGCATCGAGTTGCAGCATGACTGGCGGCAGGTCCTGCTGGCGGCTGCGGTATGCTTCCTCACCAGCTTCGCTGCAGTCAATCTGTTCACACGTGCGCGAACGTCATCACCCGATACGCGTCTGGCTTGGCTGATGACCGCCGGCTTCGTCACCGGCTTCGGTACATGGGCGACGCATTTCATTGCTATGCTGGCCTACACGCCGGGCTTTGCGATTAACTATGATCTGATCATCACGGCGTGTTCGCTGGTGGCAGCGACGGTGATGACCACTGCCGGCTTTGCGGTGGCGCTATTCGGGCAGACGCGGCAGGGCGCACTGACCGGCGGATCGCTGATCGGAATCGGCATCGCCTGCATGCACTATATGGGCATGGCGTCGCTGCGGATTCCCGCCACCATCGTGTGGCTGCCCGATATGGTCGTGGCCTCGATCCTGTTCAGTGTGCTGCTTGGCGCGGGGGCCGTGCTCGTCGCGCAGCGCAGCGACGGTCCGACCAAACTCCTCCTTGCCGCGCTGCTCCTGACGCTGGCCATCAGTGTTCATCACTTCGTGGCGATGGGCGCTGTCGATCTCGTCTACCGGGCTGAGGCGGCGGCCAGCGGGAGTCTGCTGTCGCCAATCGAATTGTCGCTGGCGATTGCGGCCTTTACGGCCACGATCGTCATCGCAGGCCTGATTGTCGCTATCTCGGATCAGCGTACCCGCCGCAGCATAAGCAAGCGCAATTTGCAGCTCGATGCGGCGCTCAACAATATGGGGCAGGGGCTATGCATGTATAGCGCCGATGGCCTGCTCGAATTGTGGAACGAGAGCTACGTGCGCATGTACAATATCCCGCCGGAGAAAATGCTCGTCGGCGCGACTGTGGATCAGGTGCTGGCGCTGCGCGCGGCCGCAGGCATGCTGTTCGTCGATATGGATGATCATGAGACGAAGCTGCGGGCGGCGATCGCGGGTCGCGTACCGAGCAGCCAGAACGCCGAATTGCCGGATGGACGCACGATCAACGTGCGCTTCAGCCCGATGCAGAATGGCGGCTGGGTCGTGACCCATGCCGATATCACTGACCGCAAACTCAGCGAAGCGCGGATCGTGCATCTCGCGCGGCACGATCCGATCACCGATCTGCCCAATCGTGTTGCCTTCAACGAACACCTGGCGCGCGTCTTCAGCGAGGCGTCGGCCGGACATGGCTCGTTCGCCATCGCGCGGATCGACATCGATCGCTTCAGAGAGACAAATGATGTATACGGCCAGGCCACCGGCGACGCCGTGCTGGCCGAACTGGCGAAGCGGCTGGCGCATGCCTGCAACGGTGCATTTCTGGCACGGCCGAGCGGCGATATTTTCTCGATCGTGTCTCATCTCGGTGCGGAGCCGCAAACAGCGGAAGATCTCTGTGCGCGGTTGTCGGGCATTCTTGACAATACGTTTCAGATCGGCAGCCAGCATATCAATGTTCGCTGTAGCATCGGCATCTCGGTCTATCCGCAGGATGGCCAGGATATCGAAGCTCTCATTGCGCATGCCGATCTGGCGCTCGATCGCGCCAAGGCCGAGGAGCGCGGCACCATCCGCTTCTTCGAGGCTGCGATGGATCAGCACATCCGCGAGAAGCGATTGCTGCAGCGGGATCTCGTGGTTGCGATCGAGAACAAGCAATTCCAGCTCTATTTCCAGCCGCAAGCGACCACCGAGGGCGCCATCGTTGCCTTCGAGGTTCTGCTGCGCTGGCGGCATCCCGAGCGCGGCATGATCTCGCCGGCGGTGTTCATTCCGCTGGCGGAGGAGACCGGTCTGATCGGCGCCATCGACGAGTGGGTGGTACGCGAGGCCTGTCGTGAGGCTGTTACCTGGGGCAATCCGCTGTCGATCGCCATCAACCTGTCGCCGGTCAACTTTCGGCGCGGCGATGTACCCGGGATGCTCGCCGCTGTTCTGGCGGAAACCGGTCTCTGCCCAAAGCGTGTCGAGATCGAGATCACCGAAGGCGTGCTGATTGACGACTTTGCTGGCGCCATCGCGATCCTGCGCGCCATCAAGGAGCAGGGCGTTCGCGTCGCCATGGACGATTTCGGCACGGGCTATTCGAGCCTGAGCTATCTGCAGGCCTTCCCCTTCGACAAGATCAAGATCGACCAGACCTTCGTCGCCAGGCTCGAGGACAATCCGCAGTCTGCGGCTATTGTTCACGCTATCATCGGGCTCGGCCGCTCCTTGAAGCTTCCGGTGATCGCCGAGGGCGTCGAGACCGCTGCCCAACTGTCGTTTCTTGCGGCGGAGGGCTGTGCGGAGGTCCAGGGCTTCCTGATCGGCCGCCCGCAGCCGATTGCGCATTACCAGAGTGTCGTCGGCACCGCTGGCGGTACCGCCGCCGCGGTCAAACGTGCGAGCTAGCTCCGGGCCCTCACACCGGCAGCGCAATCGAATACTTCACCTGGCTGAGCGCGAAGCTTGATTCGATCGAGGCGATGCCGTCGAGCCGGGTCAGCTTGTTCTTCAGGAAGGCCTCATAGGATGACAGATCCGCCGCGACGACGCGCAAGAGGTAGTCGCGGTTCCCGGTCATCAGATAGCATTCCAGCACCTCCTCCCATTTCGAGATCGCTTTCGCGAAACGGTTGAGGTCTTCCTCTTTCTGCCTGACAAGCTTGATGGAGATGAAGACGCTGACCGGAAGCCCGATCGCCTTCTGGTCCACCAGCGCCATGTAGCGCGTAACGACGCCGCGTTCTTCCAGCAGTTTCACCCTGCGATGGCACGGCGAGATCGATAGGCCGACCTTCTCGGCGAGCTGCTGCATGGTGATGCGGCTATCGATCTGCAGTGCGGCGAGAATCTTGCGGTCAATCGCGTCGAGGGCTGACATTGGTAAAATTCCATGAAACAGGAGCCTGTACCAGTCATCTATCCCAATATGGCCCCGGTTGTCGCGATGAATTGAGAAAATCCGTTTGGGGCGCCTGCTAGAATGACGACCTAATCACGAACCAGTACAGCTGGCCGACGCGGGAGCCCACCATGCCGATCGATCATCATCATCGTTTGCAGAACCTGACCGCACTGGCGCGCAAGGTGCTCTGGCTCTCGTCATGGACGATCCACAACGCCAATCACATCCGTCCCAACACCGACGGCCTCAAGGTGGGTGGCCATCAGGCCTCGTCGGCGTCGTTGGCAACGATCATGTCGGCGCTGTATTTCGCCGTGCTGAAGCCGGAAGACCGCGTCGCGGTGAAGCCGCATGCCAGTCCGGTGTTCCACGCCATTCAATATCTGTTCGGCAACCAGACACGCGAGAAGCTCGAGAACTTTCGCGGCTTCAAGGGCGCGCAGAGCTATCCGTCGCGCACCAAGGATATCGACGATGTCGATTTCTCCACCGGCTCGGTCGGCCTCGGCGTCGCGCAGACGCTGTTCTCGTCGCTGGTGCAGGATTACGTCTCGGCTCACGGCTGGATGAAGGATCGCCGCGAAGGCCGCATGATCGCGCTGGTCGGCGATGCCGAGATGGACGAGGGCAACATCTTCGAAGCCTTGCTTGAAGGCTGGAAGCACGGGCTGCGCAACACCTGGTGGATTGTCGACTACAATCGCCAGAGCCTCGACGCCGTGGTGCGTGAGGGCCTGTGGGAGAAGTTCGAATCCATGTTCCGCAACTTCGGCTGGGACGTGGTGATCGTGAAGTACGGCCGGCTAATGCAGACGGCTTTCGCCGAGCCCGGTGGAGCTGCATTGAAGACCTGGATCGACAGCTGTCCGAACCAGATCTATTCGGCCTTGTGTTTCCAGGGCGGCGCGGCGTTCCGCAAGCGGCTTAATGACGAGATCGGCGATCAGGGCCCGGTGTCGCGGCTGATCGAGGCGCGCAGCGACGACGAACTGCTGGCGCTGATGTCCAATCTCGGTGGCCATGACATGGCCAGCATGATCGAGGCTTTCGAGGCGATCGATCACGATCGTCCGGTCTGCTTCATCGCCTACACCATCAAGGGCGTCGGACTGCCGTTCCAGGGCCACAAGGATAACCATGCCGGCCTGATGACGCCGACGCAGATGGAGACCTGGCGCGCAGCACAGAACATCCGGCCCGGCCACGAATGGGACAGATATGAGGGCCTGACGCAGGACGCCGCGAAGCTCGATGCGTTTCTGAAGGATGTGCCTTTCGTGCAGCAGGGCACGCGGCGCCTGAGCGCTGATGTGGTCGATGTTCCCGTGCATCTGTCGTTCAAGCCGTCGCCGGCGATGTCGACGCAGCAGGGTTTTGGCCTCGTGCTGCACGAGTTGGCGCGGGGCGATACCGAGCTGGCGTCGCGTATTGTCACCGCGTCGCCCGATGTCACTGTGTCGACCAATCTTGGCGCCTGGGTCAATCGCCGCGGGTTGTTCGCGCGCGCAGAGAAGGCGGATCACTTCCGCAGCGAGAAGATCCCGTCGACCTTCAACTGGGACTTCTCGCCGAAGGGCCAGCATCTCGAACTCGGCATTGCCGAGGCGAACCTGTTCATCCTGATGTCGGCCTTGGGCCTGTCGAGCAGCATCAACGGCGTCCGCCTGCTGCCGGTCGCGACGCTGTACGATCCCTTCATCGAGCGTGGTCTCGATCAGCTTAACTATGCCTGTTATCAGGATGCCCGTTTCATGGTGGCCGCAACGCCGTCGGGCATCACGCTGGCGCCGGAAGGCGGCGCGCATCAGTCGATCGCGACGCCGCTGATCGGCATGGCGCAGGACGGTCTTGCATCGTTCGAGCCGGCCTTCGTCGATGAACTCGCGGTCATCATGGGCTGGGGCTTCCAGCACATGCAGCGTGACGCGGGCATCGATGAGGCCGGCCAGCGCGCGGGCGGATCGGTTTATCTGCGGCTCTCCACGCGCACCATCGAACAGCCGCAGCGGATGATGACGCCGGAACTGCGGGAGGGCATCACCGATGGCGCCTACTGGCTGCGCAAGCCTGGCGCCAATTGCGATCTGGTGATCGCCTATAGTGGCACGCTGGCGCCGGAGGCGATCGAGGCGACAGGACTGCTCGGCGACAGCCATCGCGATATCGGCCTGCTGGCGATCACGTCCGCCGACCGCCTCCATGCCGGCTGGACGTCAGCGCGAAAGATCCGCCGCGACAAACGCAACCCGCAGCATCTCAGCCATATCGAGCGGCTCCTGCAGCCGTTGCCGCGCGACTGCGGCATCGTCACGGTGTTGGACGGCCATCCCGCGACTTTGGGGTGGATCGGCAGCGTGTGCGGTCATCGCATGGAGGCGCTGGGGGTCGAGCAGTTCGGCCAGACCGGCACCATCGGCGATCTCTACCGCCATCACGGCATCGATGCGAATGCGATCGTCGATGCGGCGGAGGAGCTGAGCGGCATTCCGGTCCTGCACCGGAAGATGGCTGTGTAGCTCTCCCTCTCTCCCCGCTTGCGGGGAGAGGTCGCCGCGTCTTCGCGGCGGGGGGCATGGTACGTGCTCACAATCTTCATTCGTTGTATCGCCTGATCAAATGCGCAAAGCGTCGCGAATACGTTCTGAGGTTATCGGCAGGTCGCGGATCGGCCGACCGACGGCGTCGGCGACCGCATTCATAAATGCCGCGGACGCTGGACCGATCGTGCCCTCACCCGCTCCAAGGCTAGGTTCTTTTGGATGATCCAGCACAACGACATCAATCTGAGGTATCTCATCGAATGTAATGATTGGATAAGTCGACCAATCCGTGGAGGTGATCTTGTGTTGGGAGAAGCGCACGCGCTCCTTCATTGCCCAACTGATGCCCTGCACGATACCGCCTTCGCTTTGGCTTTTGACGCCGTCTGGATTGATCACTCGACCAACGTCGACCGCTGCATGGACCTTCTTGACGGTCACGTTACATGTGGTTCGATCGAGCTCAACTTCGACCGCTACGGCAGCATACGTCGATATATTTTTGTAGCGTGCATAAGCGAACCCACGGCCTGTCTTGCCGTCGCGTTTCCGATCGACAGGCCAACCGGTCGCGCCGCGCACCGCCTCGACAACGGCCTTCGCGCGAATGTCCGTCAGGTGCTTTAACCTAAATGCGATCGGGTCCTCGCCAGCTACGGCGGCTAGCTCGTCCATAAAACACTCGATAGCCAGAATATTGGAATGCCCGCCCAATGTCCGCAGAGAGCCCGTCCTGATGGGCATCGCGGTCAAGACGTGATGCGCGATGTTCACACGGGGAAGATCGTAGCATGGCACTGCGTTGCGATCGCCGTTCCCGAATGGCTGCGGGATGTGCAACGGCGGAGAGACGGTATAACCTTTATTGAGGTACCAGGCCGCAAGCAAATTTGTCCCTCCTGGCTGTCCGGGACGGGTCGCATGTGTGTTGCTCCAGACGTCGTAGCTCCAATCAACGATTCTGCCCTCGGCGGAAAGACCAGCTTTCGCAGTCATTACCATGGCTGGAGATATCGGCGACCAAGCAAATTCGTCATCCCTCATCCATTGAAGCTTTACGGGACGCCCTTCTACAGACAAGGCAAGCAACGCAGCGTCCAGAGCGGCGTCGTCTGCGCCGTTGTGGCCGTAACAGCCGGAGGCCTGGACGTGGACTACATCTACCAAATTGACGGGTAGCCCTACCACTTTCGCCAGATCGGCGCGCAATGGGAAGGCTCCTTGAGTATGCGACCACACAGTCAATCGCCCGGCGCTAAAACGTGCGACCGCACAGCTGGGGCCGATGCTTCCCTGCGAAAGATACGGTCGAGTGTAGGTCGCCTCTACCCAGTGCGCGATGGGGGCCGTCTGTGTTGTCCTCCCCGTCTCGGCGACGATCAAATCCTCCTTGGCAAACTTCAATAGCTCAGCGGCTAGTTCATTCTCGTTTGGAAGTTTCTCACCTCCCTCCCATCTCGCATTGACCCGCACGGCGTCTGATGCGCGGATCGCCTGCTCTTCACGCTCAGCTACGACTCCTAAAAAACTACCGATATGGACTACTGACAAAACACCCGGCATAGCGCGTACCGCGGACGGGTCGAAACCAACAAGCTTCGCGCCGGGTGTGGGTGGTCTGATCACCCTGCCAAACACCATACCGGGTTGGCGCATATCTTGCAGAAACACGCCCTTTGCCAGAATTTTGTCTGGGAGGTCGATGCGAGCAGTGGACCTGCCCACGATCCGGTATTCATCTGTCGATTTCGGCCTTATCGAGTTGGTGACGTCGCGCGACAGCAGATCCTTATCCTGTGCCGCAAGAGCACCGTAAGTGATGCGACGGCCATCGGCAGCGACAATAACTCCCTTGTCGATCGTTATGGCGCGGGCATCTATCGACCAATAAGAGGACGCGGCAGCCACGAACACAGCTCGAGCCTGCGCACTCGCAATGCGCAGCGCGGATCCGCTCTGTTCAATCGATTGGGAACCGTAAGTGTAGCCTTCGTCAGGCCCACGCGAGGTGTCGGCGGAAATCACCCGGATCATTTCCACTCCGACATCCAACTCCTCGGCAGCTATCTGAGCGAGGGCTGTCAAAATACCCTGGCCAAGTTCAGCCTTGCCGGTGAAGATAGTCACCACATTATCCGCCGATATGCGTATCCAACCGTCCAGCCGCTTCGTCTTGGCGAAACTTATCGGAGCGGCGCCTTCCACTATCTGAGCCATCGCCGTAGGCCGCGGCAGGCTGAAACTCGCAACAAGTATACCAGCACTGACTAAAAAGTCCCGCCGCGTCGTACCACGGTTTTGAGATCGGCTCATCGTGCTTTCTCCATCGATGCCATTTGCACAGCCGCTACAATACGATTATGTACGCCGCATCTGCAGAGATTACCGTTCAACGCGCTCCTGATCTGTTCTTCGCTCGGATGTTTCTCTCGAAGCAAGAGGGCTTTTGCCGTCATGATCATGCCATTCGTGCAATAACCACATTGCGCTGCCTCGAGTTGAATGAAAGCTCTCTGCAACGCGTCTAGCTTCCCGTTCACGGCCAGGCCATCGAGCGTAACGACCTTGGTGCCTTCCAAGGCACTCACCGGCGTGACGCAAGACCGCGTTGCATTGCCGTCCACCAGCACGACGCAGGCGCCGCACTGGCCCAGCCCACACCCAAATTTGGGGCCGTTGAGCGCGAGATCGTTGCGCAATACGTACAATGCAGGCACATCTTCATCGCAGTGCACTTGTACCTTCTTGTTGTCGACGTCGAGCGACAAATATCTCGTCATTTTCTTCACCCACTATTGCAAGTTTGTTCCGACAGTTATCGCCTTGAAGTTCGTTCCATACTGTAGGCACCAGGGCCAATGTCGGCGCTGAGCTTGCGAGCTCGCTCGGCTTGATCGGCGGTGGAAAGAACCACGGCGCGTCGAAGGCCCAAGGACCATGGTTCATCGATCACGCGTAAAGAGGTGCCGTAGCCAAATATGACGCGTATCGGAGACTGAACGGAGTTGAATGATCTCATGGTTCACACCATCACGGTGCTTCGGTCTTGAGCCGGGCCGATGCTCTTCAACAGCGATCCTACCGCGACGGCCGCAGTCGCAGCAGCGCACCCGATAGCCCAAAACACCGCGTTCGAACCGTAGACCGTTTGCTGAAGGAGGCCGGCAACGAAAGGGCCCAAGATCGCGCCTACGCGGCCGACCCCGAGCATCATCCCAACGCCGCTCGCTCTGATGCTGGTGTCGTACGTCCCTGCAGTAAAGTTGTTCAGCACGTGCTGTGCTCCGATGATGCAGAACCCTGCTACCGCGACGATTGCCAAATTGGGACTATGCTGATTGACAAAAACGAGCGTGATGACAGCGACGCCACCGACAAACCACCAGGAAGCCAAATAGAGAGGAGCGTTTGCCAACTTCCTATCGGCAAGAAGCGCGAGCGTCAGCCCTCCGAAGAAGGAAGTCGCCTGCATGAGAGCACCAAACCCGAACGAAGCCGCGAACGTTTCTCCGCGGTGCATCATTACGGTCGGTATCCAGCCCGTAAGGCCGAAGATTGCGAAGAGGCTCATGAACGCCGTAAGCCAAAGCGTCAGCGATTGACGTCGATAGCGTCCGCCTAACAGTTGTGCGATCCCGGATTGTGCCTTTGTCTCGCCTGGAGCGATAAATTGTGCACTCACATACGTTTCGGCGCGTTCGGGCCGCAATTTGCCAAGCAAGGCTTTCAGTTCATGCCAACGTCCTCGGGAAGCGAGGAACTTCGGGCTTTCTGGCAGGATTTTATGGGCGACGATCGTCAGTGGAATAGAGAGTGCGCCAACGTAGTAAAGTGCCTGCCAGCCGTAGATCGGCGTCAGAAATACCCCGGCCACACCTGCGAGCATACCGCCAAGCGACCACCCGAGTGTGACCCCCCAAAGAGAGAACGTGTTGCTGACCCGACGCGGGGCTAGTTCGTTTATGAATGTTGTTCCCAAAGGTAAAAGGACTCCGAGGCCCAATCCAGTGAGGAAACGAAGCGAACAAAAGCTCCAAAAGTTATCTGCGAAGATGGCGGTGGCGACTGTGAAGACGTTGACCACCCAAAGTCCGGCAAGGAGCGTGCCGCGCCGTCCGAGGCGGTCGGCGATGGCGCCATGCCCCACTGCGCCGAAGAGAAAGCCGATGAGGCCGGAACTGATGAGAAATCCGGCCTGGCCAGGTTGTAGCCCCCATGGCTGAGCGACATAGTGAATCACGTAAGCGGGATTGAAGGTATCGTAGCCGTCGAAGAGCGTAATCAGGGTGATAAGTAGACCAAGACTTTTATGCATGGGCCCTATTTTCGCTTCGGCTAATTCTTCATGAACGTCTATCGCAACATCTGTCATGGTCGTTTCTCCCGGATTGGTTGTTATCACCGCTTCTTTGGCGGCTATTTCATTTGGTATTGGAATCCAGCTTGAAGAGCTTGCGTGCGTTGCCGTAGCCGATCTTCTGGCGGTCGCCTTCAGAGATCGAGGCGTTGTCGAACCAATCTGCGGCGTGATCGATGTTCTCGAACGGCCAGTCCGCAGAAAATAGGATGCGGTCGGCGCCAATCTCAAGCATGGCGTCGATCAACGTCTGTGTTCGGAAATTCCCCGAAGTCGTGATGTGAAAGTTCTCTCTAAAGTAGTCCGCGATCTTGCGCTTTGCCTGATACTGATTTTGACGGCTCATCCACTTGTTGCGGTTGTCGATCCTCCACAACGAATACGGCAATCCCTCGCCCATGTGCCCCAAAATGATCTGAAGGCGAGGATGCTCATCGAAAAGACCGGAGCCCATCAGGCGTAACGCGTGCACGGCAGTCTCTTGGCCGAATGCCCATGTCGGACCAAGCAGCCAAGGGTGTCCCTCATAAATGCCAGCATCTTGCGGTCTTGGATTCCGCGGATGCAGGTAAAACGGCACGTCTAGACGCTCGAGCTCAGCCCAAAACAGACGAAATGCGAGCGCGTCGTAGTACAGGGGCTTGGCGCTATCGGCGGTGTCACTGAAGCCGTTGACCAAGACTCCGCGGAACCCGAGTTCAAGTACGCAACGCCGGGCTTCTTGCGCGGCACCGTCGGGGTTCTGCATCGCGATGGCAGCCAAGCCCTGAAATCGTGTCGGCCGTCGCGCAATTTGCTCTGCTAGGAAGTCGTTCGCCCGCCGTGCGGTGTCGCTCGCATCCGCCGGGTCGATGATTGCCTGCACAGCAGGTGCATTCAGCGACAGCAGCATCAACTCGATGCCGTGCTTATCCATCTCGCGCAATCGCTTCTCATGGATATCCAGCAGGCGAGATCTCAGTTCTGGCCAATCAGCCTCCGGCGCGAAAAGAGCGCTGTCTCCAAGAGACTCTTCCGTCGCAAAATGTTCTTCAAGCGCAATCTTGTTTTGCATCGTTCATCCGCTCGTAACCATCGCTTGACGGGATCAGACCGTTCGTACATTAACTTGTCAGCGGTAAAGTTGCAAATGCAAATGATTGATATGCAAATGTTGCGCCCGCGAACAAACGCGATTAGGCCGGGGGCTCCTCACTCCACCGGGTCCAGCGATATGTATCGTCTATCGAAATCTTTCCCTTACTTGATTGCCCGACTCGGCATTCGCACCGGTGACCTGTTTGCCCGTGTGATCAAAAGGGACGGCCTCAGTCTTCAGATGTATCGCGTTCTTGCGGCGCTTACGGAGGAAGATCGCCCACTAAGGCTCGGCGAGCTTGCTGCGCTGACTTCAGCCGATCTTTCGACCCTTTCGCGGGTGGTTGCTGATCTTCACCGTCGAGGTGTCTTGCTCCGTCAACGACCCGAGCACGATCAAAGGTCGCTTCAAGTTAGCCTGACTGACCAAGGAAGAATGCTCGCCGCGCGATACATGCCAGTGGCCGCCCACTTCGAGCAGCTGGCTACAACCAATCTCTCTTCAGCCGACACGCAGGCACTGAAGGACATACTCCGTCAATTGTACGAAAACCTGGATCTGATCGAGGCAAAAGTCTCGCAAGGCGAAATTGACGCGATCATCGAAGGAACCGAAAAGCCAGGAAGCCGGAAAAAGGGCACCGCGGCCAAGACAAAAAAATAGACACGAAGAAATCGGGAGAGAGACGTGCCAAACGAAACCGTCATCGTTGTGGGCGATGGAATTGGCGGGCAATGCGGTGCCATCAAGCCTCAAGGCCTATGCGGAGCGGCAATGGCAGCGGGCGTCCGTGCAACAATGGGTCAAACGGGCGCGCTGAAGCGGGAACGCGCCGTGGCCCGCCTCAAAACGCCTTGAACGTAATGATCGTGTGCGTGTCCTGGATGCCCGGGATCGTCTGCACCTTCTCGTTGACGAAATGGCCGATATCCGTCGCGTTATCGACGTAGAATTTCACCAGCAGGTCGTAATGGCCGGCGGTGGAATAGATTTCCGAGGCGATTTCGGCTTCGGCCAGCGCGTTGGCGACGGCGTAGGATTGGCCAAGCTTGCACTTGAACTGGACAAAGAAGGGGACCATCGGGATTCTCCGGAAACGGGCGATTGAGAGCATGATCCGGAAAGTGGGAACCGGTTTTCCGAAAGATCATGCTCAAAAAAGAGATGGGATCATCAAGCCCAAAACAGGGGGCGGCGCAAGCCGCCAGCATGTCGCCACCTTGCCGGCCTGACGATGGCGGGCTAGGACTGAGGCATCCGCTTATCCCTTGATCCTGCGCGAGTTTTCCCGATGCCCACGCCCATTGCGCTGACCATTGCCGGTTCGGATTCCTCGGGCGGCGCCGGGATCCAGGCCGACCTCAAGACCTTCGCGGCGCTGGGCGTCTATGGCGCCTCGGTGATCTCCGCGCTGACCGCCCAGAACACCAAGGGCGTCACCGGCATCCATCAGGTGCCGGCGGAGTTTGTGGCTGAACAGATCAACGCCGTGTTCGTCGATCTCGCGGTCGGCGCCGTTAAAATTGGCATGGTCGCGCAGCGCGACGTGATCGAGGCCATCGCGGCGGGCCTCGCTACGTGGCAGCCGAAACATGTGGTGCTCGACCCCGTGATGGTGGCGACCTCAGGCGATCGCCTGCTGGCGCCGGAGGCCATCGCGGCGCTGCGCAGCACACTGATTCCGCTGGCGCAGATCATCACGCCGAACCTGCCGGAGGCAGCTGCGCTGCTAGACGAGCCGATGGTGGAAGGTGATGCGGCCATCGAAGCGCAGGGCAAGCGTTTGCTCACGCTCGGCTGCAAGGCTGTGCTGATCAAGGGCGGCCACGGGACTGGCCCGGAGAGCACCGACTATTTCATCACCGCGGACCGCGTCATTGCGTTGCCGGCACCGCGCGTTGCGACGAAGAACACCCATGGCACGGGCTGCACGCTGTCGTCTGCCATCGCGGCCGGGCTTGCCAAAGGCGAGACGCTGGAGGCGTCGGTGCGTTCAGCGAAGGCCTATGTCACGGCCGCGATTGCTGCAGCCGATCGGTTTACAGTCGGGCACGGCCACGGGCCGGTGCATCACTTCCACGGCTCTTACTGATCCCCGTCTCGTCGCCCGCGCGCGGGCCTCAGGCCGCCTTCTCAAGCAGCTTTGGCGCGATCGGTCGGCGTTTCGCGCAGGGTGACAAAGAACTGCTTCACCTGTTCGGCGAGATCGCCGGCGGCCGAGGAGACGTTGCCGGAGGCGCTGAACACGTCATCGGCCGAGCGGTTGGTTTCGCTGATCGCCATGTTGACCGCCGAGATGTTCGACGCCAGCATCTGGGTGCCGGCTGCGGCCATCTGCACGTTCTGGGAGATTTCCCGCGTCGCTGCGCCCTGCTGCTCCATGGCGCTGGCGATCGCGGTGGTAACCTCGTCGATCTCGCGCATGGACAGTGCAATCTCCTTGACCGAGGCCACGGCCGTCGTTGTGGTGGCCTGAATGCTGGCGATCTGCTGGGCGATCTCGCTCGTTGCCTGGGCGGTCTGGCTGGCCAGCGATTTGACCTCAGATGCCACTACAGCAAAGCCGCGGCCGGATTCACCGGCGCGGGCTGCCTCGATAGTGGCATTGAGCGCCAGCAGGTTGGTCTGTGCGGCGATGGCCTGGATCAGGTCGACCACGGATCCGATCCGTTGCGCGGCCTCGGCGAGGCCTTCGATCTCTGCTTCGGAACGGCTGGTCGTGGCACCCGCCGTGGTGACGGTCAATGTCGCACGCTCGATCTGACGGCCGATCTCCATGATCGAACTCGTCAACTCCTCCGCTGCCGACGCTACGGTCTGGACGTTGGTTGCCGTTTCCTCCGACGCGCCTGCTGCAGAAATAGCCTGCTGTGCTGCGTCGCCGGCAATCCCCGTCAGAGACTGCGCGGTCTGTTTGAGTGTGCCGGCATTCTCGCCCACCGTTGTCAGCAATCCGTCGGCGGTGACGCGGAAGCTCTCAACGGTGCGCTCGATGTGACGATTGCGCGCCTCGCGTTCAGCCACTTCGATCGCAATGCCTTTCGCGGCATCCTGCTGCGCAACGACATTGTCGCGGAACTTGGCGACGGCGCCAGCGACCGTGCCGATCTCGTCGGCACGCCGTGCAGTGTCGAATGCGGCGGTCGTATCGCCGCCCGCCAGGCGCACGGAATCTCTTACCAGTTCGATCATCGGTTTGACGATTCCGAAGCGGCCGATCAGGAAGCCCGCCGCCAGTCCGAACAGCACGCCGATCACCGTTGCGATGATCAACAGCCGCGAGGTCGTGACATATTCCTCCGATGCGGCTTGTGTGTAGAGATCCACACGATCGAGCAGACGGTTCGAGACGGCGCGCATCGCGGTCCGCACCTTCTCCGCGGCCTCGCGGCCCTTCACGGCGGCTTCGCGCAGCCGATTGGTCTGCTCGTCGAGATGCACATCGGCGGCGGAGCTGGCGAGCTTGATGGTGGTCTCCAGGTTGGTCTTGTATGCTGCGAGCGCTTCGTTCACGGCCGGCAACATGGCGCGCGTCTGCTCGTCGCGGGTTTCCTGGATGCTGGCGATGCCGGCCTCCAGCGACTTCAACTGCGTTTCGATGTCCTGTTTGGTTTGCGCGACGTTCTGCGGCCGGGGATCCAGCGCAAGACGGAATTCGGCGCGATTGAGCCCGATGACTTCCTGGTTCGCGCGGGCGCCCGTCAAGGCGCGCTTCGATGACTTGCTCATGTTGGTTGCGCCTTCATCGAGCCTCGCCATCGCACTGATGCCGAGCCAGCTCAGACCGATGGCGATCGACGCCATCAGGCCGACGATCGCCAGGATTTTGGTGAGCACATTGAAACGGGCAAGAAACGTCACGAGCGCCTCCAGGTGTTGGCTGACCATGGCATGCCCGTTCGGTTTCGCGGACATCGATCACGCTGATGTTGGCAGCGGGGGATTAATCTTTAATGAAACCAAAGGTAGTATAGCTTGTGTGGCGTCCTATCGTGGTGGTGTGCTTATGCCCATCGCGTCCGTGTGTGTAGCTTGGAAATGCAGAAGGCGTATGCTGCACCGGCCGCTATGCCTTCCAATCACGCATGACCAGTCCGATGGCTGTCGCGATCCAGGCCGGCAAAGCGTGTGCGCCAAGCGGCGCCCATGTCGGCCGCGTTGTCCTTGGCCGTCGCTGTCCGCCTACCAGGAGCAACATCCACCGAAACGCCAGTAGCCCATCGATGCCTCGCAGGAGCGTCGTGCGACACTCTGTCGTCGATCTGTCATCGCCGCTTGATATCAGCCGAGCAGAGAATTGGTTGTCCGATTCTTTCGGACACGCTGGACGGAACCTGTGATGGCGACGCTGGATCTGGAAAAATCCATTGTTGAAACAGCCTATGCGCGCTGGGCTCCGATCTATGATGCGGTGTGCGGCCCGGTGATGCTGAAGGGACGCCGTGCGGCTGCGGAAGCAGCGCGTGCTGTGGGTGGCAAGGTGCTTGAGGTCGGCGTCGGCACCGGTCTGTCATTCGATGACTACGACGCGACCACCGAAATTACCGGTATCGATCTCAGCGCGCCCATGCTCGCCAAGGCGCGCGCCAAGATGGCGACTGGCCGCTATCCATGGGTCAAGGACGTCCAGGAGATGGACGCCCATGCGATGAGCTTTGCAGACGCGACCTTCGACTGTGTTGTCGCGCAGTTCGTGATTACGCTGGTCGAGAATCCCGAGCAGGTGCTGTCGGAATGCCACCGCGTGGTGAAGCCGGGCGGACGCATCATCCTCGTCAATCATCTGTATTCGGAGACTGGCCTTGCAGCCGCTGTCGAGCGTTGGGCGGCGGTGAAGACCCGTTCCCTCGGTCTGCGTCCGGAATTTCCGTTCGCGCGATTGCAGGCATGGTCGCAGGCGAACGCTGAATCAATCCTCATCGAACGCCGCAAGGTGGCGCCGTTCGGTATCTACACATTGGTTACTTTTGAGCGAACCGCGGCGGCACTGGCGGCGTAAATCGTCATCGCCGTGTCATGCAAATCAGTTAGCTGCTCGACATGGAAAGAGACGTGATGAGTGAAGGCAACGAAAAGCGCTTTCGCACCTTGTTTATCTCCGACGTCCACCTCGGCGCCCGTGGATCGCAGGCTGACCGGCTGCTGGACTTCCTCCGTATCCATGATGCCGATACCATTTATCTCGTTGGCGATATCGTCGATGGCTGGGCGCTGAAATCCGGCTGGCACTGGCCGCAATCCCATAACGACTTCGTCCAGAAGATGCTGCGCAAGGTGCGTAAGGGCGCCAAGGTCGTTTATATCCCCGGCAATCACGACGAGTTCCTGCGCAGCTATTACGGTACGCATTTCGGCGGTATCGAGGTCGTCGAGACCGCGACGCATGAAGGCGCGGACGGCAAGAAATATCTCGTCATCCACGGCGACATCTTCGACCTCGTGGTGCAGAACGCGCGCTGGCTCGCCCATCTCGGCGACAAGGCCTATGACTTCGCAATCCAGATGAACCGCTTGGTCAATGCGCTGCGCAAATTGTTTGGCTTCCCTTACTGGTCGCTCTCGAAATGGGCCAAGATGAAGGTGAAGAACGCGGTCAATTATATCGGTGCGTTCGAAGAGACGCTGGCGGGTGAAGCGCGGCGGCATGGCGCTGACGGCGTGATCTGCGGTCATATTCACTACGCGACGATCCGTGACGAGCACGGCATCCGCTACATGAATTGCGGCGATTGGGTCGAAAGCTGCACGGCGCTGGTCGAACATGAGGATGGCCGCTTCGAGATTATTACCTGGACCGATCCGGTCCGTCGCGGCATGCCGGTGCAGGCGCTCGCACCGGCCAAGGCGGCTTGAAGGATGGCGGCCTGATGCGCATTCTCGTCGCTACCGATGCCTGGCATCCCCAAGTCAACGGCGTCGTGCGCACGCTGACGATGATGGCGGAGGCGGCGAAGGGGTTTGGCGTCGATGTGAGTTTTCTCACGCCGGAATCGTTTCGCACGGTGGCATTGCCAAGTTACGCGGATCTGCGGGTTGCGATCCCCACCCGCCGCAAGATCGCGCAACTGATTGACGAGGCCAGGCCGGACAACATCCATATCGCGACGGAAGGCCCGATCGGATTTTCTGCGCGCGCTTATTGCCGCCGTCGCAACATTCCCTTCACCACCAGTTTTCACACGCGCTTTCCCGAATATATCTCGGCGCGTTTTCCGATCCCGGAATCCTGGGTTTGGGCCGGCCTGCGCCGCTTTCACGGCGCCAGCTCTGCCGTGATGGCGGCGACGCCGGCGCTGGCGACCGAGCTGCGCGAACGCGGCTTTCGCAATGTCGTGCTGTGGCCGCGCGGTGTCGATGCCAATCTGTTTCATCCGCGCCAGGTCGATCTCGGCAAACCGAAGCCGATTTTTCTCTCGGTCGGCCGCGTCGCCGTCGAGAAAAACCTCGAAGCCTTTCTCGATCTCGATCTGCCGGGTACGAAGGTCGTGGTCGGTGATGGCCCGGCCCGTGCGGCGCTCGAAGCGAAATATCCCGAGGCGCTGTTCATGGGCGCGTTGCAGGGCGAGGCTCTGGCCGTTGCCTATGCCTCAGCCGATGTCTTCGTGTTTCCGAGCAAGACCGACACCTATGGTCTCGTATTGCTCGAGGCGCTGGCGAGCGGCGTGCCGGTGGCAGCCTTCCCGGTGACGGGTCCGAAGGACGTGATCGGCGCGTCGCCGGTCGGTGTGTTGTCGGACGACTTGCGGCAGGCCTGTCTCAAGGCGCTCGACATTTCGCCGCAGGATTGTCTCAGCTTTGCTGCCGGGCACACCTGGGAAGCGTCGGCGCGCGCTTTCGTCAGCAATATCAGCCATGTGCGGGCCGAAATCGCCGCCCGTGTACCGTCCGCAGCGAAGCATCCGCGTTTCGCTGCCTGATCTGCGATTTGTATAGCTTGCCCGCTGGTTGTGCCGCGCGATAAAACGCGCGCATGACAAGCACCCCATTGCCGATTACATCCGCCGATATCGATGCCGCCGCGCGCGTCATCGCCCCTTATGCAGTGCGCACGCCGTTGCTCCGGTCGCCTGCGCTCGATACGCTGACCGGCGCGACAGTGTTCCTGAAGCCGGAAGTGCTGCAGCGAACCGGCTCGTTCAAGTTCCGCGGCGCCTTCAACAAGATCTCGTCGATCCCCGAGGGTGAGCGCGGCAGGGGCGTCGTCGCATTCTCGTCCGGCAATCATGCGCAGGGCGTGGCCGCCGCAGCGCAGATTCTCGGCATGAAGGCGACCATCGTGATGCCGTCCGATGCGCCGGTGTCGAAGGTCGAGCGGACCAGGGGCTATGGCGCCGAAGTCGTGCTTTATGATCGCGTCAAGGAAGATCGCGAAGCCATTGCCCGCGAGATCGCCGGCAAGAGCGGCGCCACGGTCGTGCCACCCTATGACGATGTCTTCGTGATGGCAGGGCAGGGCACTGTCGGGCGCGAGATCGCGGAAGACATGGCCGCCTTGGGTATCGTACCGGACATCGTGTCGTCGCAGGCGTCCGGCGGCGGTCTGATCGGCGGCATTGCGACGGCGGTGAAGGCCCGATTCCCCGAGACCTCGATCATCGTCGCTGAACCCGCAGGCTTTGACGATCACGGCCTCTCATTGCAGGCCGGCAAGCGCGTCGCCCACAGCAATGCAGGGCGCACGATCTGCGATGCGCTGATGGCCCTGACGCCCGGCGAAATCACCTTCGCCGTCAATCGGCATCTGCTGTCGGGCGCCGTCACCGCTACTGACGAGGAAGTCGGCAAGGCGATGGCTTTTGCGTTCCGCGACTTGAAGCTGGTGGTCGAGCCCGGCGGCGCTGTGGCGCTGGCCGCTCTGATGCACGGGCGTTTCGACGCCCGCGGCAAGACCGTGGTGATCGTTCTGTCGGGCGGCAATGTCGATGCGGATCTCTACGCCAGGATCATCAACGCCTGATCGGAACAGAAGCGCCTACGAGAAGAACGCGATCTTCTCGGCCTGCGTCATCTTGCGAATTGGCGCCAGCGGGTCCGATGCCGGCGCGTTCGGATCCGCGATCACGCCACCGGCAATCAGCGCTGCGCCCAGCGAGGGCGCGGCCGCTTCCACCTGAGGGATCAGGTCCGGCTGCGGTGGCTCAGGCGCCAGCGCGACCTCTGCAATCTGCGCCAGTGTCATCAGATCGGGATTGATAGCCTGAGGCTCGGCTGGCTGAACAGCGGCAGCTTCCAGCTGCATCACCTCAGCCTCTGCAAGTTGAGGCTCGATGAAATCAGGCTCGCTCAGATCGAGCGCACCCATCTCCGCCGCAACCATGTCGAGCACGGCGAGGTCGTGTTCGTCCTCAACGTCGCTCGTCATCTCGGGCGCCTGCGCGATGTCGTCTGCGGCCGTGTCCGCAGAGGCCTCAGCGATCGTCGCGGCGAGCTCTGTGGTGGCTTCTGCGACAGGCGCAGCCGCTTCGGCAACGGCTTCCGCTGCGACCGTTTCCGCAACGACCGGCTGCACAGTCATGCGCGGCGGTGCGTTGGAGATCGTGACCGTCTCGGCCAGTACTTCGCTTGCCTGCGACTTGAACAGCGGCGTCACGGAAGCTTCGCGTGCTTCGGTGACGACGGGCTCGGCCTTTTCAGCAACCGGTGCCTGCTCGGCCTGCGCAACTGTCGTTGCGCTGCCGTCTACCATTTGCTCGATCCGCTGCATCAGCAGATCGTAGCTCGCCAACACATCCTCACGGCCGTTGCCGTCGAGCGCCTGCTGGCCGGCCTCGATGGCCTTCACCTGGGTGTCCAGCAGGTCGCAGATGCGGATATCCGCGCCGCATTCACGCAGCGTCCAGGCGATCTCGCGAATGATGCGGGTGCCATTGCGGGCGCCCGTCAGTGTCTCATCGGTGTCGACACGGGGCATCGCCTCGATGGCGGTTGCCTTGGCCTGGCGGACGGCAGAGCGGATCGCGCCGAGCGCGGCGATCAGGCTGAGCGCCGGTGCCTGTTTCTGGGCGGCGAGATTGGCTTCCAGTCGCGTAACGGCTTCGAGGACAAGGCTGGTATCGGCCGTGCGGTTACGCTTGGCATATTCAGCGAGAAACCAGCGGCCGCGCGCGGTCTCCATGAAGGCTTCGCGGATCGCGTCATAGTCTGCCTCGCCCGGCACATTGGGGCGGGCGGAGATCGGCGACAGGGCAAATGCTTCTTCGGCCATCATGATAACTCGTGGCGCGCGGGGGGATGCGCGGTATGTAACCATCACCACGATCCCGTAGCGAATCGCAGTTCACCTCATGATAACCGAATCTGCCACCCATAGCGCCCCGCAAATCCGCCGCAAATTCGCGCTGCGGCTGGCGATGTTCTACGGCACCGTGTTCGGCTCCAGCGGCTTCTATTTGCCGTTCTTCCCGGTCTGGCTGAAGGCGATCGGGATCGACCCGACATGGATCGGCGCCATCCTGGCGGTGCCGTCGATGACGCGCTTCACGACGCTGCCGTTCATCACCGCTTTTGCCGAGCGGCGTCACGCCCTGCGCCAGACGATGATCGCCTGCGCCTTCCTCACCATGATCGGTTTCGCGCTGGTTGGGACGTTGCATGCGCCGCTTCCAGTGCTCGTTGTGTTCGCGCTGACCGCGGTGGTGTGGACGCCGCTGACGGCGCTGACCGACGGCTATGCGCTGAAGGGTGTCGTGCGCTTCGGCTTCGATTACGGGCCGCTGCGGCTATGGGGCTCGGCGGCTTTCGTTGTCGGGGCGCTCGCCTGTGGCATGGTCGTCAATTGGCTCGACGGCCAGCATCTGATCTGGGTGATCGTCGCCGCGATGGTGTTGTCCGCTATCGTCAGTCTCGGTCTGCAGCCGCTGGGTGCGCCGGTCGGCGATGGCACGACGCTGTCCAAGGCGAGCACGCTGCTGCGCGATCCCGGTTTTCTGGCGATCGCAATCTCCGCCGCGCTGATCCAGGGCAGCCATGCCGGCTACTACACTTTCGCCTCGATCACCTGGCAGGCGGCAGGTCTTGACGGCCTGACCATCGCGGGCCTTTGGACGCTCGGCGTCCTCGCCGAGATCGTCCTGTTCGCAGTGTCGCCGCGTCTGACACTGGCACCCGCGACAATGGTCATCCTTGGCGGGCTCGGCGCATTGCTGCGCTGGACCCTGACCGCGCAGACACTGCCGCTACCCGTTCTCGTGGTCGTCCAGTTGCTGCACGGCGCGACGTATGGCTTGACTCAGCTCGGCACCATGGGCCTGTTGCTGCATCACGTCCCACCACATGTGATGGCGCGCGCGCAGGGCTATGTCACCGCCTGCACCGGTCTCGTGATGAGCAGTATGGCGGTTCTGTCAGGTGCGATCTATGCGCGCTATGGCGAGGGCGTTTACTACGTGATGGCCGTGCTCGGCCTGTGCGGCGCCTGCGTGATCTGGTTTGGCCGCAGGCGCGCGGGCCAGCGGCTCGGCGAGATTCAGCCCCAGAGCGCGGTGTCGGGCGGATAGACCGTGCTCTTGTCGTAGCGCAAACCATCATCGCGATCGCCGGCCAGCAACAGCGGACCATCGAGATCGACGAAGCGCGCATAGTGCGCAATCAGCATCGCCGGCGCCATCGCCAGCGACGTCGCCACCATGCAGCCCACCATGATGTCGAGGTTCATGGCACGTGCCGCGTCGGCCATCGCCAGTGCTTCCGTCAGGCCGCCGGTCTTGTCGAGCTTGATATTGATCGCATCGTAGCGCCCGCGTAACGCCTCGAGCGAAGCGAGGCCATGCACGCTCTCGTCGGCGCAGACCATGATCGGCCGATGCACATGCATCAGCGCATCATCCTTGCCTGCCGGCAGCGGCTGCTCGATCAGCGTGACGCCGGCGTGATGGCAGGCATCGAGATTGGCCTGCAGGTTGTCGGGCGTCCATGCCTCATTGGCATCGACGATCAACTCGGATTCCGGTGCAGCCTGGCGCACGGCCGTGATGCGGCTGATGTCGTCGTCACTGCCGAGCTTGATCTTCAGGAGCGGCCGGTAGGCCGCCTTTGCGGTGGCGGAGGCCATCGCCTCGGGTGTGCCGAGCGAGATCGTATAGGCGGTGGTGCAGGCGCGCGGTGCCGGCCGCTGCAGCATGTCCCAGACGCGCTGGCCCTGGCTCTTGGCTTCGAGGTCGAGGAGGGCGCAATCCACGGCGTTACGCGCGGCACCGGCAGGCATGGCCGATTGCAGGGCGTTTCGGTCGAGGCCCGCGGCAAATCGGTCCTGCATCGCCAGGATGGCCGCCAGCGTGGCCTCCGGGGTCTCGCCATAGCGCGCATAGGGGACGCATTCGCCACGGCCGGTCAAACCGCCGCGGTGGATCTCGGCGACCACGACGACGGCCTCTGTTTTGGCGCCGCGGCTGATGGTGAAGGCGCCAGCGATCGGCCATTGCTCGATCCGGGCGGTCATTAGGGCGGGGGCAGCGTCGGATGCGGACAATGCGGCGTCTTTCGGGCTGTGCCGGCAACGGCGGGGTAATGACGTGTCTATAAGTTTACTTGATCGCCGTGAACTTGTTTGCGACGCAATGCCAGTGTCTGACAGGGCGGATTAAGGCTATATTAACCATAGCAACGTGTTGGCTTCACTTGGCTTCTCAGAAACGTATTTGGGCGTGTTAATACTTTGTTCATGCACAGACTGAACGCCCGCGGGAGCCTGTTTTGAGCGGCCCGACCCTGGAACAGATCGCGAAAGGCGACGGCTTGGCGCTGTGCGCGGCTGGGTCGTGGACGGCGCGTTTTGCCCCCGCACTCGAAAAACTCGTCGGCGAGGCCGAAAAGCTGACCGGCAGCCGTCCCAACATCTTCATCGACGTGTCGCAGGTCTCCAAGCTGGACACATTTGGCGCCTGGCTGATCGAGAGGTTGCGCCGGGCGCTGACCAATGGCGGCCACGAGGCGCAGATCGCAGGCCTTTCGGCGAATTACGCGACCCTGGTCGACGAGGTCCGCCGCGTGAAGCCTGCCGTCCCGTTACCGCCAAGCGGTAGCGCCCTGACCGCCGTGCTCGATGGGATCGGGCGCAACATCTACGGCATCGGCCAAACCCTCGTCGCCCTCGTCGACATGATCGGCGCCGTGATCGCCGCTTGGTTCCGCGTCTGGCGACATCCGTCGAAGTTCCGGCTCACCTCCGTGGTGCATCACCTGCAGCAGGTGTGTTGGAACGCGGTCCCGATCGTGGTGCTGATCACGTTCCTGATCGGCTGTATCGTCGCCCAGCAAGGCCTGTTCCATTTCCGCCGCTTCGGCGCCGACGTCTTCGTGGTCGACATGCTCGGCGTGCTGGTGCTGCGCGAGCTCGGCGTGCTTTTGGTGGCGATCATGGTCGCCGGTCGTTCCGGCAGTGCCTATACCGCCGAACTCGGTTCCATGAAGATGCGCGAGGAAATCGATGCGCTGCGCACCATGGGCTTCGATGCCATCGAAGTCCTGATCCTGCCGCGTATGGTGGCGCTGGTGCTGGCTCTGCCTATTCTCGCATTTCTCGGCGCGATGGCTGCGCTCTATGGCGGCGGTCTGGTCGCCTGGCTCTATGGCGGCGTCGACCCGTCGTCGTTTCTGTCGCGACTGCGTGAGGCGATTTCGATCAACCACTTCATCGTCGGAATGGTGAAGGCGCCCGTGATGGCCATGGTGATCGGCATCGTGGCCTGCGTCGAAGGCCTTGCCGTGCAGGGCAGCGCTGAGTCGTTGGGGCAGCACACCACGTCGTCCGTGGTGAAGGGAATCTTCTTCGTGATCGTGATGGACGGCGTATTCGCGATCTTCTTCGCATCGATCGGGATCTGACGGCCATGACCTCGACGACTGCGACCCCCATTACCGAGACGCCGACGGCGGCTGCCTCTACGTCTGCCAATGCGATCATCAGCGTGCGCGATCTCACCGTGGCATTCGGCAGCCGCCGCGTGCTCGACGGCCTCCATCTCGATGTCACCCGCGGCGAAATCCTCGGTTTCGTCGGTGCATCCGGCGCCGGCAAGTCGGTGCTGATGCGCACGATCATTGGCCTCGTTCCGAAGGTCTCCGGCACGATCGAAGTGTTCGGCACCGATCTCGATAGCGGCGACAAGGCGCGCCGCGATGTCGAGCGACGCTGGGGTATCCTGTTTCAGCACGGTGCGCTGTTCTCGTCGCTCAGCGTGCGACAGAACATCCAGTTTCCGGTGCGCGAATATCTCAAGGTCTCGGAGCGTCTGCTCGATGAGATCACCATGGCCAAGCTCACCATGGTCGGTCTCAAGCCGGAGGTCGCCGATCGCTACCCGTCGGAACTTTCGGGCGGCATGATCAAGCGCGTGGCGCTGGCGCGGGCGCTCGCGCTCGATCCGGAGATCGTGTTCCTGGATGAGCCGACCTCGGGTCTCGATCCGATCGGCGCCGGCGATTTCGACGAACTGGTGCGCACGCTGCAGCGAACTTTGGGGCTGACCGTTTTCATGGTAACTCATGATCTCGACAGCCTGCATACAGCCTGCGACCGGATCGCCGTTCTTGGCAATGGCAAGATCATCGCGCAGGGAACGATGGCCGACATGCTGGCCTCGCAACATCCCTGGCTACGGGAATATTTCCACGGCAAGCGCGCACGCGCTGTTATCGGCTAGTTGTACTGGAGTTGGTTTGATGGAAACGCGGGCGAACTTCGTCCTGATCGGAACTTTCACGCTGGCGGTGATTGCCGCAGCGTTCGGCTTCGTGTTGTGGTTCCAGAATCTGCATTCGACCACGCAGCGCACGCCGCTGCGCATCATCTTCGAAGGCGCGGCGTCGGGCCTGCGCAACGGCGGCAATGTCAATTTCAATGGTATCCGGGTCGGTGAAGTCGTCTCCGTGAAGCTCGACAACCCGAAGCGGGTCGTTGCGCTGGCGATGGTCGAGAACATCGCACCCATTCGCAAGGACACGCTGGTCGGCCTGGAATTCCAGGGGCTCACGGGTGTAGCGGCGATCGCGCTGAAGGGCGGCGATGAAGCTGCGCCTGCGGTCCCGCTGGATACCGACGGAGTGCCGGTGCTGACGGCAGATCCGGAGCTGCTGCGGGATATTTCTGAATCGATCCGGGCAACCCTGAACAACGTCAATCGTCTGGTCGCCGACAATCAGGATACTCTCAAGGGCGCCATGAAGAATGTCGAAACCTTCACGGCGACGCTCGCGAAAAATTCCGAAGTGATCGACGGCATCATGCTCAAGATCGACAGCGTGATGGGAAAGGCCGACGGTGTCATGGGCAAGGCTGACAGCGTCGTCGGGCGAACCGACAACATCCTGCTCGGCCTGGATGCGCTTGCGGGTGGCAAGGACGGCGGTGAGCTGACCGCGGCCGTGAAGTCGTTCCATGAGCTGACGGAGAATCTCGACAAGCGTTCCGGTGCATTGATGCTCGATGGTCGCCGTACCCTCGCGGATATCAGCCGCGCCGTGAACAATCTCGATCGCAATCCGACGCGCCTGTTGTTCGGTGCGAGCAGCAGCAGTACACCTGCAGCAGCACCAGTCCCGGCGACTCCAGTTCCTGCTGCTCCGCGTCGTCGTCAGGCCCAATAGCGATCGCGTTCAATAGATTGGAGAATGCTGATGGAGACCGATGATCGTTTCACCATCAGCAACGGCCGTGTCACGGCGACTATCAAGGCGGATGGCGCGGAATTATGCTCGCTGGAAGATGCCAACGGGCATGAAGTGCTCTGGCAGGCCGGCGAGGAATGGCCGCGCCATGCGCCGCTGCTGTTTCCGATTGTCGGCAAGCTGAAGGACGATGTGCTGCGCCATCGCGGCCAGACCTATGCGATGACCCAGCACGGCTTTGCGCGCGACCAGCGCTTCAGCTGGACCGGGCAGGGACCGTCGTCCTGCGCGCTTTCGCTGATGGACAATGACGCCAGCCGCGCGAAATATCCCTTCGCCTTCAGGCTGGACGTGACCTATGCGATCGAAGGTGATGCACTGGTGATCGGCTATGCCGTGACCAATACAGGCGACGAGACGCTGCCAGCCTCGATCGGCGCGCATCCCGCCTTTCACTGGCCGCTGACGGACGGCGCCGACAAGCGGGCACATACGATCATCTTCTCCGATGCCGAGCCGGCGCCGATCAGACGGCTCGAGGGTGGACTGTTGCTGAGGGAGCCAGAACTATCACCGGTGCAGGGTGGCGCACTGGCGCTGTCGGAATCGCTGTTCGTGAAGGATGCGATGATCTTCGATCATCTCGCCAGCAGGTCGCTGAGTTATGGCGCGCCTGGCGGGCCAACTATCACCTTCGCCTGGGAAGGCTTTCGCGAACTCGGCATCTGGTCGAAACCATCCGGGGCTGCATTCCTCTGCATCGAGCCGTGGTACGGCTATGCCAGCCCGGTGGATTTCGACGGCGAGTTCACCGACAAGCCGGGCGTGATGCATATCGCGGTGGGCGATACGCGCAGCTTCACCCAACGCATCGGGTTCGCATAAGGTAACTGTCACGGCCCGTGATCCAGCAGACCGCTGCATCGAGGAGGTCTGTTATGTCGAGAACCGCGTCCTGTTCGTGCGGTCAGCTGTCCATCGTGCTCGAAGGCGAGCCGAGGGGCGTCGGTATATGCCACTGTCTCGCTTGCCAGCGCCGGACCGGTAGCGTCTTCGCCGCACTCGCAGGCTTTGGGCCGCATTACAAGGTGAGCGGCATCGCAACCGAATATGTCCGCACCGGGGATCAGGGCGCGCGCTTCCGATTCCGGTTCTGTCCCGTCTGCGGCACCAATCTCTTCCACACCGAAGAAGGATATGAAGCGCGCTCGGTAGCTGTGGCGGTCGGATGCTTTGCCGATCCGGATTTTCCGCCCCCGGAGGTCTCCGTCTATCACTGCCGCCGGCATGCCTGGGTGTCCTTGCCGTTCGGCGTCAGTATTCACGACAAGGATCCCGCGTGATGGCGGCACCGGCCTGGCCCCGCGTATAGCGCTCCGGCACAACAGCAGGCCCAATAAAAAAGCGGAGGCATTGCTGCCTCCGCTTTTCGCGTTCGTATTTAATCTTGCTTAGCCCAGCCGGCCCGCTGCATGCGCGAGCAAGGTGTAGACCAGACCCGTTTCCGAGGTGAGATGGCTGCGCAGCGCTGCCGGGCCGCGTTCATCGCGGGCGACTTCGTCGAGCAGGCGTTCGAACTCGGTGATGTAGCGATCCACCGTGCCCTTGAAGTTGCGGTCGGCGCGATACTTGCGGGCGACCTCGTCGAAGGCTTTCTGGCCGGCAGGCGTGTAGAGCCGCTTGCTGAAGGCCTTGCTCTCACCGCGCTGATAGCGATCCCACATTTCGGCAGCCAGTGTGCGATCCATCAGGCGGCCGATGTCGAGTGACAGCGACTCCAGTGGATTGGCCGAGGCAGCAGGCTGCTGCGACGCAGGGGCGCGGCGCGGCGGCGTGCGATCTTCCTCGACGTGATCGGCACGGCCGAGCAGATCCGACAACCAGCCGTCGCGGCCCTGGTCGGAACTTGCCGGAGCGACCGACGGTGCTTCGGTGCGGCGCGGGCCGGGGCCACCGATATCTGGCATCGGCAGGCTAGACGCGCTGCGGGCCGGTGGTTCCTCGCGGCGCGGGGCGGGACGCGGAGCCTCGTGACGCGCTTCGCTACGGCTGCCGGCGATCGCCATTGCCGGCTCCTCGTCACGCTGCACGCTGGTGGTGCGGCTGGTCGAGACCACGTCGAGGCCGCGACCATGACGGGCGACGATGCGGTTCAGCTCGGCGAGCGCCTCAATCTGGTCGACGATCACCTTGCGCATCTGCGCAGTGCTCTCGGCGGCTTCCTGTGGCATGTCGAGAACGCCACGGCGCAGTTCGGTACGGGTGCTCTCGAGTTCGCTGTGCATTTCGGCAGCCATCTGCTTCATGCTGGCGACCATCGACGAGAACTTGTCGGCCGACTGCTTGAACATGGCATCGGCTTCCTGCGTGCCCTGCTGGTAGATCTCGCTCATGGCTTGCGTTGTCGCGCGACGTTCCTCTTCCGCCGCGGTGCGGACGGCTTCGAACTGCCGGCTGATCGCAGCCGAGCCCTGACCTGCGGTCTCCGCAACGACGCGGGCGATGTCGCGGGCACGCTCTTCGGCGGCTGCCAGCGATTCATCGAGCAGGCTGGTGAAGCGGGTGAGGCGCTGGTCAAGATCGGTGGTGCGCAGGTCGATGGTGGTGACCAGCGATTCGAGCGCGGCCTTGCGCTCGCCGACAGACGACATCGTGGAGCGGTTGCTCTGTTCGACCAGAGCCGCGGCATCCACGAGGGCGTGGCCGTGGGTTTCGAACTGGCCCGAGAGCGAGCCGAGATCTTCCAGGGCCTTCGAGGTCTTGGAAGTGAACACGGTGAGCTGTTCTTCCAGAGTCTGGGTCGCCAGGCCGTTGCGCGAGGTCACGTCGTTCATGGTGGACACGAAGTCCGCCACGCGGGTGACCAGGGCGCGCTCCAGCGAGTTGAGGTTGTCGTGGGCGCCGGTGAGGACTTCCTGCAGCAGGATGTTGCCTTCACGCAGCCGCTCGAACAGCGCCACGGTATCGGTGCGCAGGATCTTGCTGGTTTCCTGCATCTCGGTGACCGCAGTGATCGAGACCTGACGCGACTGCTCGATGGCAGTGCGGGAGCTCTGCTCGAGATCCTTCAGCGACTTGTTGACCGCACCAGTGGCGAGTTCGCCAGCCGTGGTGATAGCGCGAGCCACGTCGGTGCTGTTGGTGACCATGGTCTGCGAGAAGGTCTGGCCACGGGTCTCGATCGCCTTGAGCGCGTCGGCGGTGACGCGATCGATATCGACGGTGAGCTGATTGGCCTTGGTACCCAGCGCATCGACCAGCGAACCGCGCTTGGCATCGACCATCTGCGACAGACGGTCGGTCTGCTGCTGCACATAGGTGACGATTTCGTCGGTCTTGCCGGTCATCGTGGTGCCGAAGCTGCCCGAAGCGGCGAATACCGACCGCTCGATCTCCGACGAGGTCGTCTTGATCTTGGTGGTGATCTCGTTCGAAGCGGCGAGCAGCGAGTTCTGCGCATTGAGCGCACTGGCCTGGATGTTGTCGGTGGTGTTGGCGGTGACGTTCGAGAGCGAACGCTCGATGTCGGCGGAGATCACCTTGATCTGGTTTGCGGCATCCGCCGAGGAGGTCGCCAGCGACGTCTGCACTTCGCGGGCGCTTGAGAGGATCGCAGCCGCCGTATCGGCGCCGACCGCAGTGAGTGTGCGCTGCACGTCGATCGAGAGCGACTTCACATGGTTCGATGCCTCGGAAGATGCCGTGGCCAGCGTGCTCTGGGCTTCGCGGGCGCCGGCGACGATCGACTCGGCGGTGGCGGTGCCGGCCGTCGTGAGGCTGCGTTCCATGTCCGCTACGAGGTTGCGGACGTGGTTCGATGCTTCGGTCGAGGCATCGACCAGCGAGGCCTGGACATTGCGCGTACTGGCCAGGATCGACTCCGCGCTGGCGGTGCCGGCGGCGATCAGCGTGCGCTCCACATCGGCCGCAAGGGTGCGGACCTGCTGCGAGGCGTCGGTCGATGCGGCGACGAGCGTGCTCTGCGCGGCGCGGGCGCCGGACAGCACCGAGTCGGCCGTTGCGGTGCCTGCGGAGGTCAGGGTGCGTTCGATATCGGCCGAGAGCGACTGAATCTGGCTGGCGACTTCCGAAGAGGTGGCAACCAGTGTCGACTGGGCGTCGCGGGCACCCGAAAGCATTGAAGCTGCGGTGGCCGAGCCGGCCGCAGTGAGCGCGCGTTCGACATCGGCCGACAGTGACTTCACCTGCAGCGAGGCTTCCGAAGACGCGTTGACCAGCGTGGCCTGCGCATCGCGGGCGCTGTTGACGATGGCCGTGGCGGCAGTGGTGCCGACGGCGGTCAGCGAGCTCTCGATATCCGACGCAGTCAGCTTCAGCTGTGCGCCGACATCGGTCGAGACCGACACGAGGGATTCCTGCGCGGCGCGGGCGCCGGCCTGAATGGTCTCGCTGGTATTGACCATGAGATGCGTGAGCGAACGCTCGGCGTCCTCGACATTGGTCTTGATGCCGATCGAGAGTTCTTCGGCGCGGGCCATGAGCGAGTCGCTGGCCGTGCGGCCGGACGTTTCGATACGGCCGGCAACAGCCTCAATGCGCGAGCCGAGCAGTTCCTCGAATTGTTCGACACGGGTTTCGATCTCGCCGGCAACAATGCCGATACGACCTTCCATGCCTTCGTGGATCGTCTGGAAGCGTGCAGTGATGGTATCCGCGAACTGAGTGCTGCGGCTGTCGATGGCGTCGGTGACGTTGTTGATGCGGCTGTCGATGGCGGTGATCGCCTGCGTCGTGCCTTCGGTGAGCGAGCTCGTGAAGTACGAAAGGCGGTCGTCGATCGAGTGGATCGCCTGTACGGCGCCTTCCGTGAGCGCGGTGGTCAGGTGGGTCAAGCGGTCGTCGACCGAGCTGACTGCGAGCTTCGCGCCTTCGGTCAGGGCGGTGGTCAGATGCGTCAGGCGTGAGTCGACCGACTGGACGGCCTGATGGGCACCTGCCGAAAGCGTCGATGCGAGGTTTTCAAGACGCGTATCGATGGTCGCGGTGACCGACTGGGCGCGCGCGTCGAACGTTTCTTCAAGGCTCTTGAGGCGTCCATCGACGGTCTCGTCGAACGACTTGATCCTGGTGTCGAGCGATGCATCGAGATTGACGACGCGGCCTTCGAATTTGGTCTCGAATGCTGCGAGGCGAGTGTCGAGCGACGACGTGATGCCGCCGACATTGGATGCGACGCGGGTGTCGAAGTTGTCGACATAGGTCTTCAGCGTCTCGCTGATGTCCTGCGTGCGCTGACCGAGACGGTCGACGACTTCGCCGCCGAAGGTCTTCACCGTGCGGTCGAATTCCGAGATGTGCTTGGTGATGAGCGCCCCGAGCGTGCCGCTGTCGCGCGAGAAACGCTCGGCCAGCTCAGAGCCCTGTTCCTTCACCAGTTCGTCGAAGGCGTTCATCTGCAGGCTGATGGTGTCGTGCGCGGTCTCGGTCTGGCTCGCGACCTTGGCCACCAGCGCGTTGACGGTGGCGTCGAGGGACTCGCTGGCCTTGTCGCCCGACGTGAGAATCTGGTTGGCAAGGCGGTTGCCGGCATCGTCGATCTTGCTGACGAGGTCGCCGCTGCGCAGCTCAAGTTCGAGCAGCAGGCTATCGCTGGAATTCTTCAGCGAGTCATGGACCTGCTCGGTGCGATCCGACACGCGATCGACAATCGTGGCCGACCGCTGTTCGAATTCGTTGGTGATGCGGTCGATACGCTCGTTGAGCATTTCGTGGACGCGGTCGGCGAGATCGACGAATTCGTCGTGCACGTGACCGGTCTTGAAATTGAGGCTGGTGGTCAGCCGCTCGCTGGCGTCGAGCACCGCGCGGGTGGTCTCTGCACTGGCCTCTTCGAGACGGTCGAGGAGGTCGCCGCCGCGCTCGCCGAGCGCGAGAATCATGTTGTCGCCGGCATTGCCGAGCGCACGGGTGATGTGTTCGCCGCGCTCTTCGAGGGCACCGGTGATGCTCTTGGCGACTTCATCGACGCGTGAGGCGATGGCGTCTGAAATCAGCGCGATGTCGTGACGGAGATCGATCTGCACGCCTGAAATGGCGGAGCGAACCTGCTCGGCCTGGCCCACGAGGTTGTCGCGCTGATGCGCGATGTCCTGCAGCAGGGCGCGGATGCGGACTTCGTTGTCAGAGTAAGCGCGCTCCAGCGCGGAAACTTCGTTGGCGACGAGGGTTTCGAGTTCGCCGGCACGCGCAATCGCGCGCTCGACGCCGTCGCCCATGGCGGCGACTTCGCGGCGGATCGCCTGGCCGACCGTGACCATCGAGTCGCTGGCGGCGCCTTCGGGCTCCGAGAAGCGGATCGCGACCTGTGCCATCGACTGGGCGATCAGGCGCATTTCCTGCCCGCGCCAGGCGAGGCTGGCGAGGAAGTAAAACAGCAAAATCGGAGCGAACAGCAGCGCTGCAAGGCCAGCCAGTGCCAGCGTGCCGCCCGAGCCCTGACCGATCAGGGCCTGCAGCGACGGCAGGAACGCAACGGTCAACAGGCCTGCGCCGACGATCCACAGACCGGCAAACAGGGTGGCAAGCGTATAGACGTTGCGGGCAGGGCGGTTCTTCTGCAGCGCCTGCAGGATCTGGCCGATGGTTTCGCGGTCGTCGTTCGCGGGACGGCGTGCAAAGCGCTGTTCGTCCTGCGACTCGAAGCTCGGGCGATCATTGGCGATACGCGCGTCAAAGGCGTTGTCGTCGAGATCGACGGGGGACGATGAACTGATGGGAGCGTTATCGGCACGGATCGCGGGTTGATCGCGATCGACCTGCGCGGGGTCGCTGATATTGAGTGCTTCCTGGATGGCAGAGAGCGCGACTTCGGTCGGATCCTTGGCCTTTTTGGTGTTGTTTGCCATGCTCGTACCACGCCCCCTGATTACGCAACTACTCGGAAGTCCCCGTGATTCGGTCCCGCTTGCAGCATGGCATGCTGGCCATGTGCACCCCGCGGGACGAATTTCGGACTGCCGGTCGCTCGGCTTGTCCGCTACTTCCGCAAACATCCTATTGGCTTGGTCGTGCGAATGAAATGGTTCTGGTTAAGACATTCTTAATGATAGTTAACGGCTTCCCCCGGTAACGTCTTGTGGCGCCTCAAATAAACGGAACCGGCCCTCAATCGTGGCGAGTTTGCGTCAAAACTGCGTCAACCCGGCGGATTGTACCCAGAACGTTCCGTTAACCAATTCCATGTTTGGCTGCGAAAAATCGCAGCTGGATTTGCCGGCTGGCGGGAATCTGGGCCATCATCAATGCCGCTTCACCTCGAACGGGTTCAATGGATGCCGTCACCGCCGCTGGTTCCCGATGACGGGCCGATCGATTTTACCCACCTTCAGCGTATGACCATGGGCGATGTCAGCCTGGAGCGCGAAGTTCTGGCCATGTTCGCGGCCCAGTCGAGCGAGCTGATCGAGACGATTGTCAAAATGCCGGCAAATGCGGCTGAGCTTACGCACAAGCTGAAGGGCTCTGCGCAGGCGGTCGGCGCATTCCGCATCACGGAAGCCGCCGAGTGGCTGGAAAGCACGCTGCGCGACAACAGCGATACCGCTGAGGCCCTGATGACGCTCACCGACGCCGTTCTCGAGGCGCGGGCGGAGATCGACGTCCTTCTGAAGCGGTCCTGATCCCCAAGGGATCAGCTTTGATCCCAAAGGGATCGTTTTGATCCCCCCAGGGGTCATGCTTGATCCATCTTTTCCAGATGACGGTTTTGCTGCGGAGCGCTGGCGCGATCCGGATCGACCCGTTATAGGACAGCCGGTATCTTCCTTTCCGCAGCGCGAGCATCATGGCCAAGATAAACTTTGTCGATCACTCCGGTGAGACCCGCAGCATTGACGCCGAGATCGGCTCCACGGTGATGGAGGCCGCCATTCGCAATGCCATCCCGGGTATCGAGGCCGAATGCGGCGGCGCCTGCGCCTGTGCCACCTGCCACGTCTATGTTGACGAAGCCTGGCAGGAGCGCGTCGGCGCACCCACGCCGATGGAAGAGGACATGCTGGACTTCGGTTACGACATCAAGCCGAACTCCCGGCTGTCGTGCCAGATCAAGATCACCGAGGCGCTCGATGGCCTGGTTGTGATCACGCCAGAACGCCAGGCCTGAGCTTATCCGGACTTGTTATTTTATTTACTGCGCGTTCAAGCCGCGCAGCATCCATGGCTGAAACCGTTCGATGACGTCGGGCGGGATCGGCGTTGGCTGACGGCTGGTGAGACCAACCATCACGGTCGTTGCGATCGCCGAGGCCATGCACTTGCCTTCCGAAAACACGACCTGTGAATAGGTCACCGAGGTCCGGCCGATCTTGGTGACGCCGAGCCCGAGTTCGATCTTGCCGGGCCAGTGCAATTCGGCGCGAAAGTGAATATCGAGCCGTGCCAGCACCCAGCTCTGTCCCGGCGAGATCAGCCCGCAGGCGGGATCCCGCATCAGCAGCACGCGGCTGGTCTCGAAATAGCTGGAATAGACCGCGTTGTTGACGTGGTTGTTCGGATCGAGATCCGCAAAGCGCACATTGTCCGACAGGCGATAGGGATAGTCCTCGAGGACGGGCGCCGGGGCGCGGGCAGGTGCGTTCACGAAATTGATCTCCAGCAAGGCTCGGCAGGTTTGCGTCTGTTACAGCGCAGTTGAATAGCGCAGGCAAGGGCTGGCGCGTGCTGTTTTCAGGCCGTGCCGCTGTGGCTTTCCTCGTGTAGCGCCGCTAGGCTGCACGCAACAGCCGGATGGCGCCGGGCTCTGCGATTGCGTGGACCAGGTTCAACCGAGACAAAACACCATGGGCGAAACGATCAAGACGGACGTGCTGATCATCGGCGCTGGCCCCTGCGGGCTGTTCGCCGTGTTTGAACTTGGTCTGCTCGACATGAAAGTCCACCTCGTCGATATTCTCGACAAGATCGGTGGCCAATGCGCCGAGCTCTATCCGGAAAAACCGATCTACGATATTCCCGCGATCCCGCTGGTCACCGGTCAGGGGCTGACCGAGGCATTGCTGGAGCAGATCAAGCCGTTCAATCCGACCTTTCATCTGAATGAGATGGTCGAGACCATCGAGAAGATCGGCGACCCCTTGTTTCGTGTCACGACGGATGCCGGCCAGGTGTTCGAAACCAAGGTGGTGGTGATCTCCGCCGGCGGCGGTTCGTTCCAGCCGAAGCGTCCGCCGGTGCCGGGCATCGAGGCCTATGAAGGCACGTCTGTGTTCTACGCGGTGCGGAAGATGGAGCAATTCCGCGACAAGGATCTGCTGATCGTCGGCGGCGGCGACAGCGCGCTGGACTGGACGCTCAACCTGCATCCGGTCGCGCGGCGCGTCACGCTGTTGCATCGGCGCGATGATTTTCGTGCCGCGCCCCACAGTGTCGAGCAGATGCGCAAGCTCGTGGCAGCCGGTCACATGGATTTGCAGATTGGCCAAGTGACAGCGCTTGAAGGCGAGGCAGGCCATCTCACCGGGGCCGTCATCAAGGGCAACGATAACGAGAGCGTCCGGATCGACTGCAATACGATCCTGCCGTTCTTCGGCCTGACCATGAAGCTCGGTCCGGTCGCCAACTGGGGCGTGACGCTGGAGAACAACCTGATCCCGGTGGAGACGGCGGCGTTCGAGACCAACGTACCCGGCATCTTCGCCATCGGTGATATCAATACATATCCCGGCAAGCTGAAGCTCATTCTGTCTGGGTTCCACGAGGGTGCGTTGATGGCGCAGAAGGCCTATCGCTACGTCTATCCGGACAAGCGACTCGTGTTTCAGTACACGACGTCCTCTTCAAGCCTGCAGAAGAAGCTCGGCGTTAACTAACTTCGCCTAATTTGGGATCGTCTTGTACGACGGGGATGCGAAGGCTGTTCGGATCGCCGGTAGTCGCGTCGGGGTCAGCGGGGTCAGCTTGTGGCAAAGCTGTGGCCGCGACATAATCTGACATCTGACGCGCGATCGGCAATCTTGCAAATGCCATCAACCACGGTCACTCTCTCGTCGCGCAAGATTGACAATCTATGCAGTCGCATCAAGTGCGGATGCTTGGACGACAAACTGCACTGGGGAAGACGATGGCAAAATTCCGATCCCGACGTCTGGCACTCACAGTCGCCTCAGGTCTGGCCGCATGTGCCATGTTCGCCGGCCCTCTACACGCAGCGGAACCGACCGCCGCCGGACTCTGGCAGAAGGTCGAGAACGGTAAGCCGGTGGTCTGGGTGCTGGTGGTCGATCATGGCGGCATGTTCGAAGGTGCAATCGCCAAGACATTCCCGAGCGCGGATGACAAGCCGGGCGATGACGTCTGCAGCAAATGCGTCGATGACCGGAAGGGCCAGCCCGTGCTGGGCATCTCCTTCATCCGCAACATGCAGCAGCAGGGAATGAAGTACGAGAACGGCAACATTCTCGATCCCCGTGACGGCAAGGTCTATAAGGCCAAGATGAGCGTCAGCGCCGATGGCCGTGCACTCACCGTGCGTGGCTATTGGGGCATCGCGCTGCTCGGCAAGGACGAGACCTGGTACCGTCTGCCCGACACCGAAATGGCCTCGCTTGATCCGACTGTCCTTGCGAAGTATGTGCCGACCCTCGCGGCCGCCGCCGTGAAGCCGCCGACCGTTGGTAACGCGAAGGCTCCCGTTGCGCCGATGAAGAAGGCGAGCGCCGGTCCTCCATCTCTGCGCTGATCGCGGCTAACTCGCTTGTGGCTCTGCCACAAAGCGAGGACTGTTCCGCACCACACATTCTGGAAGCCGACGCCATGGCGCGTCGGCCGCTCCGTTGCCAGTTCAATCGTGGCGCGCCAGCTTCAAATGCTACTTGGCCGCTCCTCCCGGACGTCATTCATTTGAATACCGGATCATAGAAATATGATTCCATGTCTGTTCTTCGCGGCCTGTCGATCGATATCGTGCATCGATCGAATGACAATGGCTGCTGAAGGAATCCATCACGATGATCGTTGCGCATTACGAGCATCGCTTGCCCGCCGACTATGATCACGGCTTGATCCGCTCACGCGCGGGGGAGCGCGGACCGCTCTGGGATGCGGTGCCGGACCTATATTTCAAGGGGTTTCTTTTGCGGGAAAGCGGGCGCTTCGGGGCAACCACCTCGAGCTATTCGTCGCTTTACCTGTGGCGGCACGACGAGGCATTTCGCAATTTTCTCGTAAAGGGGGCATACAAGATCGTCGTGGATATGTTCGGTCGGGCGCAGATCGAAACCCGCGTTGCGCTCGATGCCCGGAAGGGCACTGGACGGGAGGCCCGCTTCGCCTATCGGCAGGATGTCGCCATCCTGCACGATGTCGATCCTGGAACGGCAATGGCAGGCGAGATCGAGCGTAACGCGGATCTCTCGGTGCGCGCCGGAATTGTTGCAGCGGTGATCGGCCTGGATGCCGAAAAGTGGACATTCACCCGCGTCCTGCTCTCGGAGAATGAATGCACCGATGCTGGTGCTTGCTATCAGATCCTGCATCTGGCGCAGCCGCTGCTGGATCGCCTTCCGTACGCTGCCTAGCTCGCATGCGCGCGGTGTTCACGGAACGCAGCCGCGAGGGTTCGCAGCGCTTGGCGAGACTGCATATCCGACAGTGTCGAGAGAAGCACGATTTCCGATGACGCCAGCGGCGGCAGGCCAAATTTCTGGCTGACTTCGATGGTGCCGGGCGGTGCGAGCCGGCAGGAGAAGACCGCGGTGGCGAGGCCAGCCGAGACTGCGTCCGACACGACCGAAGAGCCGCCCCCGAGAAACACCTCCGTCCATGCGATGCCAGCCGCGTCCAGCGCATGAATGGCAACGTCGTGCACGCCACATACTGGCGTCAGCGCCGCCAGTCGCAATGCCTCACCCGGCCGGTGCACGAAACCTGGTGCTGCGAACCAGCCGAAATGCTCCGGCGCAAGCACTTCGCCATCGCGACGATCATCCTCACGCCGGACGATGGCCGCATCGATTTCCCCGCGATCGAAAGCGTCCAGTAGGTTGCGTGAATTATCGAGGCGAACCTCGATCGTGAGCGTGGGGTCATGCGCGTTCAGGCGAGCCAGCAGCGTCGGAACCTCCGGCCCGGCCACATGGGCCGCAATGCCGAGTGCGAAACGGCGACGGGTCGCAGACAAAGCTGCGACGGCGCGATCATGCGCGGCCAGGAAGTCGCGGGCTGAATCGACGAATAATGCGCCTTGCGCCGAGAGGCGCACCATTCGCGGGGTTCGCTCGATCAATTTATGGCCGAGGCGGTCTTCCAGCCGCTTCAGCTTCACGCTGATGGCGCCCTGCGTCGTGCCGAGCGCTTCCGCCGCACGCGTGAAGCTTTGAAGATTGGCGATGGTCACGAATGCCTGCACGGCATCCACGTCCAGGGCGTTCATTGGGACTATCCAGATTTGTTGTCTCTGAAATATACAATCATCCAATTCTGAAATGGTCAACCTCTGCCTATGTTGCGTTCATCGCAACGCAAACCGGGTGGACCTCGTCCTCTGTCGTCGGGCTTCACTGTGGCGCGTTATTATCCCGAAAGGCTCCCATGCTCTCCGAATCGACACGACAAAGCACATTGGCTTTGGCGGCTGCCTGTCTCACCTCCCTGATGTTCGGTCTGGAGATTTCCAGCATTCCCGCGGTCCTGCCGACACTGGAGCGTGTGCTTCATGCCGATTTCAAGCAGCTCCAATGGGTCATGAATGCCTATACGATCGCGGTGACGACGGTGCTGATGGCAACCGGCACGCTCGCGGATCGCTATGGGCGCAAGCGCGTGTATCTGAGTTCGATCGTCGCGTTTGCCGCTGCATCGCTGCTTTGCGGCCTGACCGAAAATATATTGGTGCTGATCGTTGCCAGATTTCTCCAGGGCATGAGCGGCGGGGCGATGCTGATCTGCCAGGTCGCGGTGCTGTCCCATCAATTTCCGGAAGGGCGGCAACGCGCCATTGCGTTCGGATGGTGGGGAATCATCTTCGGCATCGGCCTGGGCTTCGGCCCGATCATTGGCGGCGCAATCGTGGCTTTGTCGAGCTGGGAATGGGCCTTCCTCATCCATGTCCCGCTTGCGGTGATCGCCCTGATCCTCGCCGGGAGCGGCGTTCGCGAGTCGCGCGATCCGGAGGCCAGCAGCCTCGATCTCGCAGGGATCATCACGCTCTCGCTCGCGGTCTTCTGCCTCGCTTTCTTCATTACGCAAGGCCCGGATATCGGATTCGACAGCCGGACGGCGTTTGCGGTCGTCGGCGTCTTCGTTGCAAGCCTGATCGGCTTCGTCTTCGCCGAGCGTCTCAGCCCGAGGCCGATGTTCGACTTCACCGTCTTCCGGATCCGTAATTTTTCCGGCGCGCTGATCGGCTCGATGGCCATGAACTTCAGCTTCTGGCCGTTCATGATCTATCTGCCGATCTATTTCCAGGCAGGGCTGGGTTATGGCAGCGTCGGCGCCGGACTGTCGCTTCTGGCCTATACGTTGCCGACGCTGGTCGTGCCGCCGGTCGCCGAACGCCTCATGCTCCGTTTCCATCCGGGTCTGGTCATCCCGCTCGGCCTGTTCACGATCGGAGCGGGGTTCTTCGCCATGAAGATCGGCAGTTCGGTCGAGCATGCGAGCTGGCTGACGATGCTGCCGGGATGCGTCCTCGCCGGAATCGGATTGGGTCTGACCAATACGCCTGTGACCAACACGACGACCGGATCGGTGCCGCAGGAACGCGCAGGCATGGCGTCAGGCATCGATATGAGTGCGCGCATGATTGCGCTCGCCATCAATATCGCGCTCATGGGCCTCATTCTTGTCGAGGGGGTGAGTGCGTCTTTGAAGGCTGCGCTGCCGAGCGGTACCAGTGTCGAGCTATTACGCTCGCTGGCGGAGAGCGTCGCCGCCGGTACGGCGCTTGCGTCCGAATACAATCTCGGGGGAGTCGTCATTCAAGACGCCCTGACCCGAGGGTTTGGCTGGGTCCTGCTTTACGGCGGAATGAGCGTGTGGATTCTCGCGGGCTTCAGCTTTGTTGTCTTCGGCAACGGGCTGCCGAGACGTGCGCCACATGGTCAAAGCTGTGTCGAGAGCGACGGTCGGGCGTAGTCCGGGCCGACGAGGTTCTCGCTTTTGCCGGGACCTCGTCGGATAGCTGAGCTGATAACCCTACCGTGCTGCCGGCTGCAGCACCATCGGTGCCAGCGGCTCCTGCGTGACATCGGCTTCAGCGCCCAATCGCAGGACGCTCGCCGCTGCCGGCACCACGGCATCGGCCATGGCGGCGTGACCTTCGCCGGTGGGATGGATCGCGCCGCCATAGACCGCCGAGAGAATGCCCCAGGTCGCATCATGGATATCGGCCGGCTGGATCGCCGCCGAATAGCCCTGCGGATAGGTCATCGCGGCGAAGTAGCTGTCATTGGCATCGCGGATCCAGCGGCCACGCGGCAGATAGGGGCGGAATTCGCTGGCGCCGCGACCGCATACCATCGGCTGCGCGGCGGCTTCGACCAGACTGCTCTCGAAGCTATCGCCCTTTGGCGAGAAGCAGGCACGATCGAATTCGGGATCGGACGACGACCGCGCGCAGAACCCATGATTGGCGAAGGTCGCCTGATGCTGATCGACGAAGGTCATGCGGTCGGTTTCGGGATCGCGGCACAGCACGCCGCCCTGGCAGAGCGCGATGGATTTCAGCTGCGGCAGGAATTCGGACTCGACGAAATTCGCGACATTGGCCAGCCGCCGCGGATCGGCTGAGAATGACGGATGCACGTCGAAACCGGCCGGACCGCCGGGACAGGGGGCGCCATTGGCGAAGGCCGGGTTGGCGTAGGCGGCAAACACCACGCGCGACATGTCCCCGCCGAGCAGCGGTTTCAGCGCTTCACGCACCTTGCCGAAGCTGGCGGGCAGTTCGCGGGCTAGCGCGCTGCGGGAGTCCTCGACCGAGCCAAGGATGCCGCCGCGCTTGAACAGGGCACGTTCGGTGGCGTTCTCGACGATGACGTCGGCAACGAGGCCGGAGAAGTTGATGTCGTTGGCGCCGATGGACAGCAGCACGAGATCGAGCCGGCGGGTCGGCTGGCGCCGCTTGGCGGCGCCGATGGCCTCGCGCAGTTCGGCGATCTGCGCGTTGACGCTGCCGGCGCAGGTGCTGGCATTCTTGGTGGTGAGGCACTCGCGGGCGCGTTGTCCGCCCAGCAGACCTTCGGCGATGGTCGCGCCCGAACAGGCCAGCGGCAGGTAGGTGACGGCGATGTGCGGATACTGCACAGCGAGCGCCAGCGCGGCGCGGGTCTGGTAGCTATAGAGCGAGCGGTGGCACGCGGCATTGAACCACTGTGCGCCGGCGCGCTGCCAAGCCTGCAGCGACTCGTAGGAATCACAGGAGCGTCCGCCTTTGAAGCCGGCGCGGCTTGGCCGGTAGAACTGCCCGCTGGGGCCGCCGAGATAAGAGCGGAAGCAGAAACCGTCATCGGACAGCGCGACCGGACGGTCCGGATTGCCTTCGCCCGACGCAATGGAATCGCCGAGGCCAGCGATCAGAATGTCGCGCACGGCGATGTCGGCGGAGACGCGGACAGGCGCCTCGGCGCCGCTGGTGACGTCGACGGTCGTCACGGTGCGGCGACCATAAATGGCGCGGAAATTGATCGGCTCGGCGCAGTCGAGGGTGGATTGCCGTGGGCCTTCGCCGTCATCGAAGGTCCAGGCACAGACCGCACCGACGGGCACTTCGCCGGTGAGGCGGACGGTGATCGGATGTTCGGTTGGCGTCAGGTAGCTTTCCTTGACGGTGTCGCGGGTGCAGGGCTCGCTGACCTTTCCGGCCAGATCGATGCACAGACGGTTGACGGTGTTGCGCGCCCAGCCGCGGCCGTCGCTTTGAACGCCCAGCGCCTGTTCGGCGGCCAGCACGCTGCGATTGCGCATGGCGTCGACTTGGAGCTGGAAGTCACGCTCCTCGCGGAATAGCCGGAAGCGGTTGCGGACCTCCCAGGAAATCTGGATCGAGCTGCTGGTCATGCCTTGGGCTTTGGCATGTCCGACCTGAAGTGCGCCCAGCAAGCCGAGCAGCACGGCGCAGTTGATCAACGAACGTCTGAAATAAATGGAGGCCATGGCGGTGTTGAACGTCACGTATGGGGCGGAAGTAAGAAATCGAACTGCAAATAGGGCGCGGATGGCGCCCGCAGGTGGTTCAGCCCTGCGACTGCCGCTTCAAAGGCTGCTGATGCACCACAGCCGGGGCAGCTTCGGTCGCGCGGCGTTCGCTGCGGTCATCCAGGCGGCGCCTGTGCCATGGCTGGATGACGCCGAGCCAGATCTCGCGGGTGCCCATGATGCAGATCGAGATGGCGAACGGGATCATGAAATACAGGATCCGGAACATCACCACGGTGGCGACCAGTTCCTCCTGGCGGAACTGCGGCAGCGCCACCAGCAAGGCGGCGTCGAACACGCCGAGGCTGCCCGGCGCATGGCTGGCGAAGCCCAGCAAGGTGGCGAGAATGAACACCACGGCCAGCGAGATGAAATCGATGTAAGGCTGATCGGGCATCAGCAAATACATCGCCAGCGCGCAGAAGCCGAGATCGACGACGCCGATGGCGATCTGCAACAACGTCAATTGCGCTGACGGGAGCACGACCTTCCAGCCGTTCTGGCCGAGCTCACGACGTTGTTTGCCGATCAACAGCCAGATCAGATAGCCGATGATGCCGGCCAGACAGCCGAAGCCGATCAGCCGGTTGATGGCGTTGGGCAGGAGATCGATGGCCGAGGCGGCCTGTGGATGCCAGATCATGCCGATGCCCAGCACGAACAGATTGCCGAGCCAGAAGGTCAGTCCGGAGATAAAGCAGATCTTGGCGACGTCGATGGCGTTAAGGCCGTAGTCCGAATAGATGCGGAAGCGGATGGCGCCCCCTGTGAAAACGGTCGCGCCGATATTGTGGCCGATGGTGTAGCTGGTGAAACCTGCCAGTGCCGCGATCCGGTACGGCACATGCTTCCTGCCGATCGTTCTGAGCGCGAAGTAATCGTAGAAGGTGAGGGTGCAGAAGGCGCCGATCACGCACAGCGTGGCCATGGCGATTTGCATCGTCGACTTCGCGGCCATCGCCGCCAGGATCTTCGCGGTATCGAGACCCTTCAGCGTATGCACGAGGTGGGAGATGGCGAGGGCGATGACAATCAGGCTTGCAACAACACCCAGCCGTTTCCAGCCGACGTGTTGCTTGAAGCCGCGCCCGAGCGCGGTCAGCAATCGTTGCATTCGTCCTCCCGGCGGAGCGCGAACAGGTGGAAAGCCGAACGGGGTAACAGGTGGCAAGCGGCGACCAATTCACTCATACGCGAAGTTCACTCATCAAGCCCAAACCCTTACGGCAAAAACGTTCCATTGTGCAGTCCTTGACAACGTCAGCGTTAATGCTGCGCCGCAAGGTCGCCACATACCCGCGCCGGCTGCAAAGTTCTGACCCTGCAAGACAATTACACAGACAATTCGGATCCATTCGTCCCGCATTTCATATAGGCGGGCAAGTCGAATGTTCCATGCGGCAAATCAAGACGTTCTCGGAACACGTCCCAATATCGATGGTTACCGGCCTATCGCAACCGAACGGGACAATGCGCCGCAGCAGCCCTCCCGTTCCAGAACACCGGGATTGAAACGATGGGACTGTTTACCAAGGACATCAAGACCATGGACGATCTGTTCGTGCATCAGTTGCAGGACGTCTATTACGCGGAAAAGCAGCTTCTGAAGGCCCTGCCGAAGATGGCTGACAAGGCAACCGAACCGCTGTTGAAACAGGGCTTCATGACGCATTTGGAGGAAACCGAAGTACATGTGCAGCGGCTTGAGCAGGTCTTCGCGATGCACGGCGCCGAGGTGAAGGCGGTTACCTGCCCGGCAATCGACGGTATCATCAAGGAAGCCGACGAAACCGCCGGGGAAGTAGAGGACAAGAAGGTACTCGACGCCGCCCTGATCAATGCCGCGCAGGCCGCCGAGCACTACGAGATCGCGCGTTACGGCAGCCTGATCGCTTGGGCGCGCCAGCTTGGCCGCAATGACTGCGCAGCCGTGCTGCAGAAAACGCTCGACGAGGAAAAGACCGCCGACAAGAAGCTGACCTCACTGGCCGAAGGCAAGGTCAATATGCGCGCCGCAAGCTGATCGCAGCAATCACGGGGTCACAATCGCGCAGGTGAAAGCCTGCGCGATTTTTTGTGGATATTGCTTTACGCTTTCCGCAACGCGAAACGGGCACCGCAGAATGCCATGATGCCGCCGAGGCCGAGCGCGGCAAGACTTGCCAGAACGCCTGATGCGGTCGGTGTCGCGTCGGGCGCCGAGGCGGCCTGACCAGCACCGGCCAGAAACAGTACGCCGATCGCGATCAGGAACTGCCGCATGCGCTGCGGGATGCGGCCGGAGGCGGCGCTGTGCAGCAGGTTCGCGGTGACGTAACCGCCGACAAACGCCATGGCCGCGATCAGCCACCAAGCCACCGCCGATCCGATCGGCATGAAATTGTCGGGATCGTTGCGCCAGAGGCCGCCCAGATCGAGGCCGAAGCGCTGGCCGAGCATGTGCACGGCCAGCGCCAGCAGTAATCCGGAAATCATCGCACCGGCCAGAATCAGGCGGCGCGGAAAAGTGGTCGTCTCGGCCATGGCAAGCTTGTAAGGGACATGCAGGCGATCGCGCAAGCAAGCGAGGTCGGCCAGCGCAGGGACGTTCTGTTTGCTCAAGACCCTCTTCAGGCGCAAGAACGCGTCGTCTGCCGCGGTAGCGGCAGCGCCGGGGCACACCTATGCCTACAAGGCCTCCCTGATCGGCGCTGCGCATCGCTATGAATTGACCGATGACGGTCTGTCATGGCGCACCGGTCGTCGCTCCGGCGTCTGGGCTTATGCGGATATCGCCGCGATCCGGTTGTCCTATCGGCCGATGGGAATGCAGCACCGCCGCTTTCGTGCCGACATCGATCATGCCGACGGTCGCCACATCACGATCTTCTCGACGTCGAAACAGACCGTCGCACTGATGGAGCCGCAGTCGGGCTACAGTGCTTTCATTCTGGAACTACATCGACATCTTGCAGCCGCAGGGAGCACGGCGAAGCTGAGTGCCGGTTTGCGACCAGGCATCTATGCCCTAATCGTCGCTGCGCTGGCTTTTGTCGGTCTTGCGATGACGGCGCTCCTGCTGCGCGCGCTATTCATAGGTGAATTCGCCGGCGTGGTCTTCATCGCCGGCTTCGCCATATTTTTCGGCTGGCAGATCAGCGGCTTTATTCGCTGCAACAAGCCACGTAACTATACACTCAATACTGTGCCGGCCGAGCTGTTGCCGTAGTGCACGGCCGCACTACCAGTACTGAGCATTTGGCATAGCGCACCACATGGCCGGCATTGGAGCCGAGAAAATAGGTGCGCATCGCCGGGCGGTGCGAGGTCATCACGATGAGGTCGGCTTTGATCGCCGAGGCCTCTTCGAGAATCTCGTGATAGATGCCGCCCTGTCGCACCACGCTGGAGACGTGAGCGCCGTCGATGCCGCAATCGCGGGCAACTGCGGCGAGGGCCGCTTGCGATGATTCCAGTTGCTGGGTGTCGAAATCCGCCGGGACATATTCTGCCAGCATCACCGGCGTCATCGGTATCACGTTGAGCAGGCGGACGGTCGCATCGAAGATCTGCGACAATGTTGCGGCCTGAGCGATCGCGGGTTTGGCCACGTCGATTTCGGCCAGATCAATCGGAACCAGAATGGATTTGTACATGCGCACCTCCATCGTCGTCCGAAGGAGGATAGCACAAACCGTGTTCCGATGGGCGGGGCTTATTGGCCCGCGGCGCTTTTCAGCAGTTTCGGGCTGACGAATTGCACGAGTCGCCCACCGCGGAAGGCAACGTCGTTCCAGTCCTCGATGGTAAAGTCGATCACCACGATGGCGCCGGTCGGCAGGTTGTCGGCGATCGCTTTCCGGCCTGCTGCATCGCCGCCGCCGATCAGGCTGAGCGCCATTTCATGCAGGCCGGGATTGTGGCCGACCAGCATCAGCTGCTTTGGGTCTTCCACGGCTGCGCCGCGGATCACCGCTAGCAATTCGGAGAGGCCGGCGCCGTAGAGTTCATCAAGGCTTGCGACCGTCGGTTTCGCCGCAGGCATTGCTGCGGCCACGAGGCTCCAGGTCTGCTGGGCGCGTACCGCCATGGAGACGCAGACCAGGTCGGGCAGGGGCGGATTTCTGCTGAGCCAGGCCCCCATGAGAGCCGCGTCCAGCCGGCCGCGGTCATCGAGTCGGCGATCGAAATCCTTGCCGCTCGGCGCGTTCGTTTCAGTCTTGGCGTGACGCAGCAGCAGTAAACGGCGCATGGCGCGATCTCGATTCGGCAGGAGGTGGTAGAGAGGCAGGCGGCGCGGTCGCGCCAGACGTCAGGTCTGCGGATTAATGGACATGAACCGTGAGGACAAGGTGACAAGCGCCCCACCTGTCCTTAAGAAAACGTCATGACCGCCCCTTCCGCAAGCGTGACATTTGGACCTGAGGTCGCCGACGCCGACCGCGCGCGACTGACCTTCAGCCTCGATGTGGATGTCTGCGTGGTCGGGGCCGGGCTCGCCGGGCTCAGCATTGCGCTTGAGGCGGCGCGTCTGGGTGCAAGCGTCGCGGTGCTCGAAGGGCGTCACGTCGGTTGGAACGCGTCCGGCAACCAGCTGGGAACCGTGATGCCGGGCTTTGGCCTGCCGCTCGCCGATCTGGTTGCGCGTGTTGGTTTGGAAGACGCGCGCGAGTTGTGGACGCTGTCGAAGCAAGGTGCGGAATATGTGCGGATCCTGGCCGCCGAGGGCGTGATCCCAGGTCTTGGTGTTTCGGAAGGCGCACTTGAAGTCTCCAATGTCGATGTCGGAGATCGCTTGATTGCGCAGCTGCAGATGCTTGGCGAGGATTTCGACACCGAGGTGGAAGGCTGGCAGATCGAACGGGTCCGCGATGTGCTGAAAACCAGACGCTACTTCCACGGCGTGTATTATCCGAGGGCGTTTCAACTCGACGGCCGCAAATATCTGCTGGGCCTGGCAGCGCTGGCGAAACAGGCTGGTGTGCGCATCTTCGAGGATACGCCGGTGGTCAGCATCGATGCCGACGGCATCCGCAAGCGTATCGTGACGCCGTCGGCGCAGATGCGGGCATCGCATATCGTGCTGGCGGGTAACATCCATCTTGGTGCGCCGGCACAACGGTTGTCGGACACGCTGCTGCCGGTGTGGCGCTATGCAGGCATCACGGAGCCGCTCGGCGAGCGTCTTGCTGAGGTGGTCACGTTTCAAGGTTCGGTGAGTGACAGTGACGGTGTCGATCACTTTCGTATCGTTGACGGCGATCGGCTGATGTGGTCGAGCCCGGAAACGACCTGGGCCGGGCAGCCGAAGCGCTATGCCGGTGCGATCGCGCGACGCATCCGCACCGTGTTTCCGGCGCTGGGCAAGGTTGCCATGGCCGAGACCTTCGGCGGTGCGCTCGGTCAGACCGTGCATGGCATGCCGCAGATCGGGCAACTCCGTCAGGGACTGTGGGTCGCCAGCGGGTTCAGCCATCGTGGCCTCAATACCACCGCCATGGCAGGCCGGCTGATTGCAGGGGGCATGCTGGCTTACGATGATCGCTTCAAGCTGTTTGCGCCGTTCGAACTGGTTTGGGCCGGCGGCAGGACCGGGCGGGCCGTTGGCCACGCGGTCGGGCTATGGGAGCGGCAGAGTTCGGCGCTGGCCGGCACGCTGGCCCGGTATCGCGAACGGGCGCGGGAGCGAGAGCGGATCCGCGAGGCGCGGCTGGCCGAGGCCAATCTGCGCGCGGGAACACGTGGCCCGCGGCCAGGCTAGGCCGGCCCGCCGGGCTTCCGGCGCGCAACAAAACGTGAGTAATATTTCTGAACCGGCGTGTAACTTCCGCCCCGTCCGCCCGTATTTCAGGCGAACGAGATGATCGTCTCGATTGTCAGGGAGACCAACCATGATCGACCGCCGCTTTCTTTTGACGACCGCTGCTGGCCTGGGCGGATTGCTGTCGCTGAAATGGCTGACGGCTTCGCCGGCGCGGGCTGCCTCGGACGAGAAGTTCGAGGTCATGAAGACCGATGAGGAATGGCGCAAGCAGCTGACGCCACAGCAATACGAGATCCTGCGCAAGGAAGGCACCGAGCGGCCGTATTCGAGCCCGCTGAACAAGGAAAAGCGCAAGGGCACCTTTGCCTGCGCCGGCTGCGACAATCCACTGTTCTCGTCGGAGACCAAGTTCGAGAGCGGCACCGGCTGGCCGAGCTTCTGGAAGCCGCTCGACAACGCGGTCGGCGAGCGCAAGGACACGACGTTCGGCATGGTCCGCACCGAGATCCATTGCCGTCGCTGCGGCGGCCATCTTGGTCACGTCTTCGATGACGGCCCGAAGCCGACTGGCTTGCGCTACTGCATGGATGGCTTCGCGATGATCTTCAAACCGGCCGCGCCGTCGGCGACCTGAGCAACTGCGCAGACCCCGGCGAAATCAGGCGCCGATCCGGCAATTATTACCCTGCTAGGCAAATGTGCCCCGGTCCATGGACCGGGGTTCTTTGTTTAGTACGTTGAATTCGTTGAATTTATCCCCTTGGCACGGCGCTTGCGACATCTCCTCCGACAGCGGCTGCGAATTTGGCACCATCCGGCGGGCCGCCCGGATCGAAGTTGGAGACGATGTAATGGGTATCTTCGGCGCTCTCACCACGTCCGTTGCGGGCCTGCGGGCGAACTCCTATGCGCTGGAAAACATTTCCGGCAACATCGCGAACTCGCAGACCACCGCCTTCAAGCGGATCGATACCAGCTTCCTCGACCTCATTCCCGATGCCGGCACATCCGCACAGGTGGCGGGCAGCGTGACGGCGCAATCGCGCAGTACCAACACCATCGCGGGTTCGGTGCAGTCGTCTTCGGTCGCGACTTACATGGCGATCAACGGCGACGGCTTCTTTGCGGTGCAGAAGCCCGGCAACGTCTCCGATTCCACGCCGATCTTTGACGGCGTCAACAAATACACCCGTCGCGGCGACTTCTCGCTCGACAAGAACGGCTATCTCGTCAACGGCGCCGGTTACTATTTGCAGGGCGTCAAGATCGATCCCTCGACCGGCAACCCGGCCGGCAGTACGCCGGAAGTGCTGCGCTTCCAGAATGACTTCCTGCCCTCGCAGGCCACCACCAAGATCGACTACCGCGCCAACCTCGCCAGCTATCCGCTGACCACCAAGCATCAGACGTCGGTGCCCGGTTCCGAATTGCTGCGATCGGCCGACTTCGTATCGAACCCGCGCGTGCTGGGCACCGCGGCAACGCCTTTCGGCAATACAGGGGTTCCCGGAAACGCGCGCAACAATTTCGCGACGACGCCGGCGCCGATCTCGGCGGCTACCAAACTCGCGCCCGTATCTGGCAGCGATACGCTGCCGGTCGGCTTCGCGAACGGCGATACGCTCGTCCTGAAGACCACAAGTGCCGGCGTCACCACGACCAAGACGCTGTCGTTCTACACGGGCGGCGTTGCTCCCGCGCCCGTGCCAGGCACGACCTTCATCCCGATCGATACGGCCACTGTCGGCGACGTGCTCACCGCCATCGACACCGCGACCGGCAACACGTCGCCGCTATCGAGCGTGTCTCCCACCGGTGTGATCACGTTGAACTCCGGTACGGCGAACGACTTCACGCTGGCGGCAGGGTCGACGACCACGGCGGTCGCTGCATTCCAGGCCCTGGGTTTCACCGGCACCGTCACTGGCCTTCGTTCAGGCGGCGGTACGGCGGGCACCGGCATCGTGATCGGCAGTGACGCTCAGACCTTCCTCGATGAATCGATCAGCGGTGGGGCCAAGACCGTCTATGACGGCAACGGTGCGCCGGTCAGCCTGCAATTCAGGTGGGCGAAGGTCGAGTCCGCCACGCAGGGCGGAACGGATACCTGGAACCTGTTCTACCAGACCGACCCCGCGGCCACGGGCGCGACCGCTGCCTGGCAGAATGTCGGCACCGACTTCAAGTTCGGGCCGAACGGCCAGATGCAGCCGGTTGTTGGTCAGATCACGCTGACCGGCCTGACCGTCAGCGGCAAGAGCCTTGGCAATGTCACCATGGCATTCGGCACGGGCGGTCTCACGCAATTCGCCGACACCAACGGCAACGTCCAGGTCAATCAGCTCGAGCAGGACGGCTACGCTGCGGGTCAGCTCCAGAGCGTGTCGGTCAGCAATGAAGGACGTGTGGTCGGCAGCTACTCCAACGGCCGCAACATCGATCTTGCCGAAGTCAGTATTGCCACCTTCAACGGCGCCAACTTCCTCAAGCGCATCGACGGCGGCGCGTTCGAGACGACCAACGAATCCGGCGAAGCGCTGTACGGCAAGGGTGGCAGCATTTCCGGCTCGTCGCTGGAGTCGTCCAACACCGATATCGCCGACGAATTCACCAAGCTCATCGTCACCCAGCAGGCTTATTCGGCCAATACCAAGGTGATCACGACCACCAACACCATGGTTCAGGATCTGCTGAACGTGATGCGTTAACCGGAAGGCCGCGGCTGCGGCCTTCTTCCCGCGTCAACCTTGAGAGCGACAGTTAGTTATGAGTCTGAACGACGCACTCTCCATCGCCATGTCCGGCCTGCGCGCCAATCAGGCCGCGATGTCGCTGGTCTCCTCGAATGTGGCCAATGCGGAAACGCCCGGCTACATTCGCAAGTCGACAGATCAGGTCGCGGTCAATTCCGGCAATGGCAGCAGCGTCCGCACCGTCGGCGTCAATCGCGAACTCGATCAGTACATCCAGGCGCAGCTCCGCACCGAAACGTCGGGCGCGGGCTACGCCTCGCTCCGTTCGACCTTCCTGCAGCAGATGCAGAGCCTCTATGGCGATCCTGGTTCAGTCGGCTCGCTCGAATATTCCTTCAACGCCCTGACGACGGCAGTGCAGGCGCTGTCTACGAGTGCGGACAGTCAGTCGGCACGGATCGGCGTGCTCAATGCCGCGCAAACACTTGCGCAACAATTGAATTCGATGACGCAGGGCATTCAGAACCTGCGCGGCGCGGCGGAAAACGGCATCAAGGATTCCGTGACGACCGCCAATACACTGATGAAGCAGATTGCCACGATCAACAATCAGTTGACGGCCAATCCGCAAGGCGGGACATCGACGGATTCCAACACCGCTGCGCTGCTCGATCAGCGCGATCAATATGTCACGCAGCTCTCGCAGCTGATGGATATCCGCGTCACCACCAATGGCGCCAATCAGGTTACCATCTTCACCGGCTCCGGCGTGCAGCTGGTGGGCAACGAAGCGGCGACACTGGCGTTCAATGCCCAGGGCACAGTATCGGCCGGCACGATGTGGAGCGCGGATCCCAGCAAGAGCAATCTCGGCTCGGTGGTGATCGAATTTCCGAATGGTGGATCGATCGACCTGACTGCCACAGGCGCGATCAAGTCAGGCACGATCGCCGCATATACCGAACTTCGCGACAAGACGCTTGTCGAGGCGCAGAACCAGCTCGATCAGTTCGCGGCGTCGATCTCGAGCGCGCTCTCGGACAAGACGACAGCTGGAAGCGTCTTTCCCGTGCCGACGGTGCCGCCGACGGCGCTGCCTCCGGGGACGCCGACCGGCTTTACGCTCGATGTCTCGCAGATGAAGCCGGGCAATGTCATTCACTTCACGTATACGGATACGGCGACCAATACGCAGCGCGAAATTTCGTTCATGCGGGTCGATGATCCCAGCGTGCTGCCGCTGCCGAACACGGCAACAACCAATCCGAATGATACCGTCATCGGCCTCGATTTTTCTTCGGGCTTCGGCTCGGTTCTGAATCAGTTGAACGCGGCGCTTGGCGGGCAGGCTACGTTCTCCGGCACGGCCGGCGCGCTCACCGTCGTCAACAATCCCGCATTCGCCAACATCAACGCGGCGTCGGTGACGGTCACGCAAGGTCCCAACGATCTGAGCAACGGCAGCCCGGAGCTGGCGTTGTTCACCGATAACGGCGCCGCATATAGCGGTGGCATCAGCAAGAACGGTTCGCAGATGACCGGCCTCGCGGGCCGGCTGACGATCAACAATGGGATCGTCGCCGATCCGTCCAAGCTGGTGGTTTACAGCGGATCGACGGCAGCAGGCGACACGACGCGGTCGGCCCTCCTGCTCAACCAGTTGAACAATGCCAGTTTCACTTATTCGCCGGCGACGGGAACGGGCAGCGCTACGACGCCGTTCAAGGGGACACTGCTGAGCTATATGCGCCAGTTCGTCGGGCAACAGGGCGCTGCTGCAGATTCCGCCAAGCAACTGGCGGATGGCCAGAACGTTGTTCTCAACACACTCGACAAGAAAATGGCAGACGCGTCCGGCGTGAATATGGATGACGAGATGGCGCATCTGCTGTTGCTGCAGAACGCCTATTCGGCCAATGCGCGCGTGATGTCGACGGTCAACGAATTGTACAAAACCCTGATGCAGGCATTCTGAGGTAATCATGACAATCAGCGGTGTCAGCGGACGTACATCCTATATCGGATCCGGAATTACCAGTCTGCGCGATCAGCTCGATACGCTGACGCAGCAGCTGTCGAGCGGCAAGGTCTCGAACACCTATGCAGGGCAGGGCAGCGGTCGCAGTCTCGCGATCGCGTTGCGCGCGCAGATCAGCAATGTGGCCGCCTATGCCGATACCGCGGTCAATCTGAACACGCGCATCGGCGTGGCAAATCTGTCGCTGCAGCGGCTCGTTGCGATCGGATCGGACGTCAAAGGCGCCGCCGTCAGCGCCGGCAGCAATTTCGACAATACCGGTCAGACGCCGGGGCAGAAGACGGCTTCGCTCGGCTTCTTCGATTCCGTCGATATGCTGAATGCACGGTCGGGCGATCGCTATCTGTTTTCCGGCCGCGCAACCGATACGGCGCCTGTCGCTCCCGCCGATCAGATCATGAATGGCAATGGCGCGCTCGTCGCTGGCCTCAAGCAGGTGATCGCCGAGCGCAAGACGGCCGACCTGGGCGTCAACGCAAACGGGCGCGTGGGCAGTGCGGTCGGAACCCCGGTGACCTCGGTGGTGATTTCCGAAGAGGACGCGACCCCGGCGCCGCCGGCTGCGGCGCAGCCGTTCGGCATGAAGGTCACAGGTGTGTCCACCACGATTGTCGGTGCTACCGTCACCCAGCCGGTTGACCTGCCAGCGACCATCCCGCCTGCGCTGCCGGCGACGCCCGCGCAGAAATCGATGTCGGTCGATCTCGGGGCGACCAACCCAAATGTCGGCGATCAGGTGAAGTTCACTTTCAAGATGCCCGACGGGACCACGGAAGACATCGTGCTGACGGCGTCGGACCAGACGCCGCTGCCAGCGGGTAGTTTTGCGATTGGCGCCGACAGCACCGCGACGGCGGCCAATCTCAACACCGCGCTGGGCAGCGCGATGAAGGATCTCGCCAATGGGCCGATGGTAGCGGCATCTGCGATCGAGGCTGGCGACAATTTCTTCGACCAGCCGCCGCTGCGCGTCGGCTCGACGCCGCTCGGTTCGGCGACCACGCTCGTTGCCGGCACGGCCGACAATACCGTGATCTGGTATCAGGGCGAGCAGAACACGGCCGCCAACGGTTCGGCCCGCGGATCGGCAGTCTCCCAGATCGATACATCGATCCAGGTGCAATATGGCGCGCGCGCCGACGAGCAGGCCCTGCGCGCGCAACTGCAGACCGTCGCGGTGTTCGCGGCCGTGGCCGTCGATCCGGCACAACTCAGCAATGCGAGCTATGCAAAGAACGCCAATGCACAGATCGCGGCGCTGAACCAGCGCGTGGCGCAGAACCTGGCGGCTGTCCCTGGCCAGCAGACGATCCAGGACGTCCAGGCCGACTTTGCCGGCGCGCAGGCATCGATCAAGTCGACCACGGATCGCCAGGTGCAGACCAAGGCGATGGCCCAGACGATGCTCGACTCCATCGAGGGCATCAATAATGACGAAGTCGCGACCAAAATTCTGGCGCTGCAGACCGCGTTACAGGCCTCGTATCAGACAACGTCAAATCTTTATCAGATGAGCTTGGTTAAGTTTCTTTAACGGGTTGCCTCGTGTTTACAACTTCGCCGGGTTTTGGCTTCTTCGCCAAAGTCCGGGAAGCCAACCTCCCAGTTTCACAAAAGCACTGATAACAAACGACAAAGCCCGACTCTCACGAGTCGGGCTTTGTCGTTTCCGGGGCGAGTGCAGGTAGCTAAATACACGCGCAGGGAGCGTTAAATCTGCACAGTTCCCTTTACGCAATTTTAGAACCTGCGGTTCATCTTCCCTCTGTCGACCAAGAAGGTCGCTCGTTGTGTCTACCAGGAAGGTAACCAAACATGTCCGGCATTACACTCTCGGCTTCCGTCCGTCAGAACCTGCTCTCGCTGCAGTCGACCGCGGACCTCCTCTCCACCACCCAGAACCGCCTCGCGACCGGCAACAAGGTCAACTCGGCGCTCGACAATCCCACCAACTTCTTCACCGCGCAGGGCCTCAACAACCGCGCTGGCGACATCAACAACCTGCTCGATGGTATCGGCAACGGCGTGCAGATCCTGCAGGCTGCCAACACCGGCATCACCTCGCTGCAGAAGCTCGTTGACTCCGCCAAGTCGATCGCCAACCAGGCGCTGCAGGCAACTTCGGGCTATTCGACGAAGTCGCAGTTCTCCACGACGATCACTGGCGCTACCGCTTCCAACCTGCTCGCCCCCGATACCGCTGCCACGCTCACCGGCGCCGCCACCGGTACGATCGCTGCATCAGCAGCTCTGACCGGCGCAACCGGCGGCAGCTTCGCTGCTGGCGACACGATCATCGTCAATGGTACGACGATCAAGGTCACGGCTGCAGGTGCTGGTACCGCTACGACCACGACCGACCCAGACGGCACCATCAACCTGAACACCACCGCGACCACTGCAGCGACCACGGACGATTTGACCACTGCGATCAAGACGGCTCTTGGTGGCGGCTCCGCTGCCGCGGCGATCGCCGGCAACAAGCTCACGCTCACGAACAGCAACACCTCCGGCAGCATCGTCCTGGGTGGTACTGCGCTTGCCAAGGTGGGCCTCACGGCTGGCACCACGGCAGCGACGAGCTCGTTCGCTGGCCAGGCGCTGACGATCGGTGCGATCGACGGTAGCGCTGCCCAGACGATCACCTTCGGCAAGGGCGCCAATCAGGTCAACACGCTCGACGACCTGAACAAGAAGCTGGCCACCAGCAATCTGCAGGCGACGCTCGATACGACCGGCAAGCTGACCATCCAGACCACGAACGATGAAGCCTCGTTCGATCTGACGGCCAGCGGCATCATCAGTGGCACGGCGACCGGTGCGGGTAAGCTGTTCGGCGCGCTGAACACCTCCGCTCCGGTGGCTGACGTCAACGCGCAGAACACCCGCGCTGGCCTGGTCGCGCAGTACAACACGGTGATCGACCAGATCAAGACGACCGCGGCTGATGCCTCCTTCAACGGCGTCAACCTGCTCAACGGCGACACGCTGGCTCTGACCTTTAACGAGACCGGCAAGTCCAAGCTGAGCATCACGGGCGTCACCTTCGATCCGGCTGGCCTCGGTCTGAAATCGCTGACCAAGGGCACCGACTTCCTCGACAACGCCGGTACCAACAAGCTGCTGGCCGGTTTGAACACCGCCAGTTCGACGCTGCGTTCGCAGGCTTCAGCCTTCGGTTCGAACCTGTCGGTCGTACAGATGCGTCAGGACTTCTCGAAGCAGATGATCAACGTCCTGCAGACCGGCGCGTCGAGCCTCACGCTCGCCGACACCAACGAGGAAGCTGCCAACAGCCAGGCGCTGTCGACCCGCCAGTCGATCGCCGTCTCGGCGCTGTCGCTGGCCAACCAGTCGCAGCAGGGCGTTCTCCAGCTGCTCCGCTAAACGTCAGCGGACTAGTCGAAACAGAAGGCGGCGGGGCAGAAAGCCCCGCCGTTTTTCGTTGTCCGATCGTCGCATAAGGCCCGGAAAGCTCAAGCTTTCCGGGCCTTTGCCGTTTTGGGACAGTTTTACGAAAGCCTTAATCCGCTGTTAACCATATCTTAAATGGTCGTCGGTCATATTCGGCCTGAGTAGGAAGAAGGTAGGCCGAGAATCGGCCGCGTTAATCCGGACATCGCCGCAAGGCGGACCGAGATTCCTCTTCCAGAAGGGCGTCAAATTTAACCGGCAGCGTCGCGGCGAGATGGGTCTCGTCAGATGCACCATGCGCTTGTGCGACCTGAAGGTCGACCGCGCTGGGAACAGGAAGGTTTCCATATGTCAGGCATCGTTCTTTCGGCTTCGGTTCGCCAGAACCTGCTGTCGTTGCAGTCGACGGCGGACCTCTTGTCCACGACGCAGAATCGTCTTGCGACCGGCAAGAAGGTCAACACCGCGCTCGACAACCCCACCAACTTCTTCACGGCAGCAGGGCTCGATAGCCGCGCCGGCGACATCAACAGCCTGCTCGACGGCATCGGTAACGGCGTGCAGGTGCTGCAGGCAGCCAATACCGGCATCACCTCCTTACAGAAGCTGGTCGATACCGCGAAATCGATCGCCAATCAGGCGCTGCAGATACCTGTCGGCTATAACGCCAAGTCGTCGATCACGACGCCGATCAATCCGGGCGCGACCGCGGACAATCTGTTGGGTACATCCGCGAAGACCGACAACACCTTCGTTGGTACCATCGCGAATAACAAGAATGCGGCTGCCATTACGGGCGCCACGTTGCTGTCGGGCGGTGCCGCGACCGATTCGATCGCCACCAGTTTCGCGGTGAACGACACCATCACCGTCAATGGTCAGAGCCTGACCTTCAGGGCGTCGGGCGCTTCGGGCGCCAACGAGATCAACATCACGGACAGCGTCACCACGCTACTGAGCAAGATCGATGCGCTGTCGGGTGGTGCCGGCTCGGCAGTCAACACGGCAGCGCCCATCGGAGCGATTACGCTGCACACGGGTACTGCTTCCGATCTGTCGATCACGAGCTCGAACACCGCCGCGCTCGCCGGGCTCGGACTGGGTACGTCGGTGACCCAGGCGCGAACTTCAGGTCCGACGGCGCTGGGTGGTCCGCCTGCGCTGACGCTGACGATCGCAGCAACCAATCCATCGAGCACCGCGACGAACATCACCTTCGGCACTGCGAGCGGTCAGGTCTCGACACTGGCGCAGCTTAACGCGGCGCTGGCACCGAACAATCTGCAGGCGGTGATCGATCCCGCCGGCTTCATGACCATCACGACCTCTAACGATGCTGCGTCGTCGACGATCGGCGCCATTGGCGGCACAGCCGCGGGTGTCGGCAAGCTGTTCAACGGTCTGGTGCCGAGCACTCCGGTTCAAGACTTCGCGTCGCAGACCTCGCGCGCCAATCTCGTCGCGCAGTACAACAACATCATCGACCAGATCACGACCACGTCGCAGGATGCCTCCTTCAACGGCATTAACCTGCTGGGTGGCGACCAGCTCAAGCTGGTGTTCAACGAGACCGGCAAGTCCACGCTCAACATCGCCGGCACGACGCTGACGCCGGCAGGTCTGGGCCTCAGCAAGCTCGCCAAGGGCGCGGACTTCCTCGACAACACATCGGCGAACAACACGCTGGCTGCGCTTAATATCTCCAGCTCGGTTCTCCGCGCGCAGGCCTCGGCGCTCGGCTCCAACCTGTCGATCGTGCAGATCCGTCAGGAATTTGCCAAGAACCTGATCAATGTGCTGCAGACCGGTTCGTCCAACCTGACGCTGGCAGACACGAACGAGGAGGCTGCCAACAGTCAGGCGCTGTCGACCCGGCAGTCGATCGCGGTGTCCGCGCTCGCGCTGGCTAACCAGTCGCAGCAGAGCGTGCTCAAGCTGCTCCAGTAAGTCTGACAGCCGCACTGGGATTATCGGACGGCGGGGAAACCCGCCGTTTTTCGTTAGTAGCGCATCATAAGCGGCGCTTTGTCGGGGCTGGAGCTTTCCCGGGCCTGAAGATGTACGCCGCTGAACGCTGGTATTATTCATATCGCAAGCGTATTTTCCGGGTTCCTGGATAGTGCATGCCCGCCCGAAGCGCGGCACCAGATACCGCCGGCTTTTGCATGCGGTCTCTGGGGAGCCGGTGAGGGAAAAGGAGAGCTGAATGCCTTTGCGAGTCGAACTGAAGCCGGGTGAGCGAATCATCATCGGTCAGAGCGTGATCACTAATTCCGATACGCGTACGGCGTTCCTGATTGATGGCGATGCGCCGATCATGCGCGAAAAGGACATCCTCACGGCGGAGACTGCTACGACGCCGGTCAAGCGCGTCTATCTCTGCGTGCAGATGATGTATCTGGAAAATGATATCCCGGCGTATCAGGAGCTGTATCTCGGTTTCATCAAGGAATTGATTGAAGCGGTTCCGAGTTTTCGCGAGACGATTGAGGAAGTCAGTAAGCTTATTTTAAGCGGCGCTCTTTACAAAGCACTCAAGGAATTGCGTCCGCTAATCAAGCGGGAAGAAGAGTTTTTGAGGTAGCGAATGTCGATCGGTGCTCAAGCCTACGCCCGTACCGCCCAGACGACAGCAGCGCCCCGAGATATCGAAGCACAAGCTCTTCTCAAGGCGGCACGCAAGCTGCAGGACGTGGTGACGAATTGGGCTCACACCGATGCTGGCCTTGATGAGGCTCTTCTCTTCAACCGTAAGCTCTGGTCCATCTTCGTCGGCGATGCCATGAATGATCAGAATCCGGAATCGATCGAGATCCGGCAGAACATCGCCAATATCGGCATTTTCGTTCTGACGCAGTGCACCGCGCTTCAGCAGATCCGCCAGGTTGAACATCTGCAGGCGCTCATCGATATCAACCGCAATATTGCGGCGGGACTATCCGGTCGCCCGTGAGCCTGAGTGGCTCCGTAACGATAGCTTAACGGTCTGAACGGCCTAATCGCCGGCAGAGATGCGCGGTGATTCGGACTGCGCGCTACGAGGCAGCAATGGCAGACGCTCTCAGCATCCTGGCGACAGCCTACAAGACCACGACGCCGGTGACCCCCGGCAAGTATGTGGCGGTGGATCCCGAGGCCTATAAGGGCAGCTGGGAAGGCAAATACGCCAACGGCAAGAAGTTCGAGATCGCGATTTCGCAAGTCGAAGGCTTCCGCGCGCAGGTGAAGTATCAGAGCGAGGGGACCGTTAAGTATCAGCAGGTCCTGATCAAGGATAACTCGTTTCGCGTGGGCGACACCAAGTTTCAGATGACGGCCAACAACAAGGCGACGATCAAGAACGTCGTGACCGACGCCGCCACCGGCGGTACGTATCTTGATACGGCTTACGCAACGCGCAACGTGTGATCAGCAGCATTAGATGCTGCGGTCTGTCTCCATGCGTCGATTCTGCTGCTTCGCGTCCTGCTTGAGCGTGTCCATGGCGCGCAGATAGGCCCGGGAACGCAGTCGCGATTCCTCGGGGTACTGATCGATCACCTGGTTGGACTTCTTGTCCACGGACACGAAGACGATTGCGCCTGCACCCTTGTCGATGATGACTTCCTTCGAGATACGGTCGCTATCCATCTGCTGATAGTTCGCCGCAGAGATATTAGGCTGCAGCACGCGGGGCGCTGCCGACACAGTCTTGTCGGGTGGCAGTTGCGTAGGCACGGCTTCACGCACCGCTTCTGGTGCGGGTCTGATGACAGTTGCGGCAACCGGTGCCCCCACCGGTTTGATATTGAAGTCGGCACCCATGGCAGCCCTCCTGGCTCCATTAGATAAATCCCGACCCGTTCCCAAACGACATTATGCACCGAACGGCTGAATCCGGTGCTTACTTGCGCGTTGCAATTTAATTCAAAAGACAGCAATGCCGCGGCGCGTCTAACGCGCCCACAGTCGTATGACCAACTATGCGATCAAAGTGACCGGCTGACGACAATGGGCGTCATGTTGGCTCGACCGGGCTGAGCCTGTCGGCCGGCCGCCGTATAGGTCTGAGGGATATTACGCTTTTGAACCTCGGCATTGACGCCGCGGACAATGCCTTCCGACACCGCATGCGCGGTGGCGAGCACGGTCAGATTGACCTGTAGCATCGCACGGAACACGTCATGGTGCTTGCGCAAGGCCGAGAGCAGGTCTGGCGTCGTCTGCGCGAGATATGTCTGGCTGATCTTGAGCAGCGAGATCATCGCGATGTAACGACGCGAAATATCCGCTTTCGGAGCTTCGAGCTTGATAGCCTCGCGGATATGGCCGTTGCGGACCAGCGTCGTCTCCCGCTCGATGATAGCGAGCAGTTCGTTCATCACCTTCATCAGCTCGTCGGCGAGCTGGCGGGCTTCCATCAGCGTCGCGACCGAACGCGGTGCGACGATCGGGGCGGCTTGCTGGCGTTGCGCGTTGTTCATGGCGGTGTCCTCTGCGATCAGCTGGCGCGGTTGGCCTGCTGGATGATGAGCGAACGAAAGACTTCGTTGGAGATGCCGACGCCGCCAGCCTTGGCGAACGACTTCGAATATTCGTCTGTCAGCATCGAGCGCCATGCGCCGGTGCCGGTGGTGTCGCCGAACGGGCCTTCGCCCTTGATGCCCGATGTCATCTGCGAGAACATCGTGTTGATGAACATCGCCTCGAAGTCTTCGGACTGCTTGCGCGTCTTGGCCTGAGCTTGCGGCGACACTTTCTGCAGGGCATCGATCAGCGTCTGATCGGGGCGGCCGTTGATCGTCGGGTGCTTGGCCTGATAGGCGGCGACGGCGGTGTTGACGTTCATCACATCACCTCGATGTCGGCCTGGATGGCGCCCGCGGCCTTGATGGCCTGCAGGATGCCGATCAGGTCGCGCGGGCCGATGCCCAGACCGTTGAGACCATCGACGAGCTGCTGCAGCGAGACGCCGTCCTTCACCAAAGCGAACTTCTTGCCGTCCTCGGTCACGCCGACGCGCGTGCTCGGCGTGGCGACAGTGCGGCCATTGGAGAATGCATTGGGCTGGCTGACATTGGCGCTCTCCGAAATCGTCACGGTGAGATTGCCTTGCGCCACGGCGACGGTAGCGACGCGGACGTCGCGGCCCATCACGATGATGCCGGAGCGTTCGTCGATGATGATCTTGGCGGCCAGATCCGGTTCGACCTGCAGCTGCTCGATCTCGGTGAGCAGCGCAACGACGTTGCCCTTGAACTCCGGCGGGATCGACATCTGCACGGTGGAAGGATCGATCGGCTCGGCGGTCTTGGATCCCAGGAAATCGTTAACGGCGGCCGCAATGCGCTTGGCCGTGGTGAAGTCAGGGTTGCGCAAAGCGAGGCGCACATTGGGCAGGCGGTTCAGCGCGAACTCGATCTCGCGCTCGATAATGGCGCCATTGGCGATGCGACCAACAGTCGGCACGCCGCGGGTGATACTGGCGGCGGCGCCTTCGGCGGCAAAGCCGTTGATGGCGAGGGAGCCCTGGGCGACGGCATAGACGTTGCCGTCGGCGCCGAGCAGGGGGGTGACCAGCAGGGTGCCGCCGGTCAGGTTCTTGGCATCGCCGAGCGCCGAGACGGTGACGTCCATGCGGGTGCCCTGAGTGCCGAAGGCGGGCAGGTTACCGGTGACCATCACGGCGGCCACGTTGCCGGTGCGCAGCGTCTGGCCGCGGATATTGACGCCCATGCGTTCCAGCATCGCCTGCAGCGATTGCCGGGTAAACGGGATGTTGTTGAGGGTATCGCCGGTGCCGTTGAGGCCGACCACGAGGCCGTAGCCGATCAGCTGGTTCTGCCGGACGCCCTCGATATTGGCGAGATCCTTGATCCGCGACGTCGCATGTGCCGACACCGCCTGCACGAGCAGCACGAGCAGCACCGCACAGGCCGTCTGACAGAATCGGATCGAAGGTAGGCTCGGCATCCTCTGCTCCCCGCTGAGGTCTTCACTGGACCGCTCGCCACTCCCATGACGACGATCCAGCCTTCCCTATGCGAGTGCCGTGCCAGTGATTTTCCGAGGCTTAAGGTATTGAATTTTATGTTGAATTACGAATTTCGCTGGAGCGCGTGCCTGCCTTGGCCCCGGCGAAAGTGCCGCCCGCGGCAGATTTTGCCGGGCTGTTTACGATTGATTAACCATAAAAGACGACCTTTCCGGATGGAGGCCCGTTTACGCTCGCGATGGTACTGAGCGAACGGCAAGCCGCCGTGGGCCGGGATCGGCCATCACCCTCGCTGGACACGCCGATGCGCATTTACGGACCGAACGGCACCACATTCGGAGCTCCGTCGTCAGGAGCGAAGAAAACCAGTTCGAGCGGGTTCTCGCTGCCGGATACGACACCGACCTCCGAGACCCGACCGACGGTAGCGCCCCGGGCGGCCAACAGTATCGATGCGCTTCTGGCCATGCAGAGCGTCGAAGATCCCATGGAGCGCCGCAAGCGCTCGGTGAAGCGCGGCCGCGGTGCGCTCGATGTCCTCGACGAACTCAAGATCGGTCTGCTCACGGGCTCGATCAATCCGGCCATGGTGGCGCGGCTGCGCAGTGCGGCAGCCAACCTCAAGGAATCATCCGGCGAGCCCGGTCTGGACGCAGTGCTGTCCGAAATCGAACTGCGGGTCGAAGTCGAGCTGGCCAAGGCTGGCCAGGTTTAGGTCGTCCCGAGCCTCCCGAAGCCGCGTTCGAACCCCCGCAAATACTGCTCATACCCCCTGAACAGGTCCGTCACCAAGGCCCGGCTCCGGAGCTTCTAACCGCTGCAGCGGCGGAGTTCCCGGGGTGAAACCTCACGGTGGATGGCCATTCCGGAGGTATCCGGACGTTATTGTCTGTCACATGGCGTAGCTATATAAGCTGCGGCGCGGCCGGTCATTTCCGGCGCCTTGCACGCATAGATGGATTGGCCTTGGACAAGTTGAAAAGCTATCGCCCCTCCGAAAAAGAGCCTTTCATGAACGACCGGCAGCGCGACTATTTCCGCGCGAAATTGCTGGCCTGGAAGGAAGAAATCCTCCGTGAATCGAAGCTCACCCTGCAGGCCCTGCAGGAGGAGAACGTCAATCACCCCGACCTCGCCGACCGGGCGTCGTCGGAAACCGACCGCGCTATCGAACTGCGGGCGCGCGACCGGCAGCGCAAGCTGATCTCCAAGATCGACGCCGCGCTGCTACGCATCGAGGACAACACCTACGGCTATTGCGAGGAGACCGGGGAGCCGATTTCGCTGAAGCGGCTTGAAGCCCGCCCGATCGCTACACTCTCCGTGGAAGCCCAGGAGCGCCACGAGAAGCGCGAAAAGGTCTATCGCGACGAATAGTCTTTCAGATGCCAAACGGCCGCCCATCGGGCGGCCGTTTTCATTTCGAAATTCCGAATTGTGCGCCATTGCGCAAGCAGTGCATTGCAACATGTTGCGATCACTGCACTGCAGCACGATGCCATTCCAAAACACGCGAATATGAACGTCATCATTCCCCAATAGGACGTAGGCTGGATCCAGAAAAAAGGGAGGATGAACTATGGCTGCGCCTGCCTCTTATGATCCCGATACGATCGCGTTGATGCGCAATGTACTCCAGAAGGTGGTCGCGAAGGTGCCTGAGCAGCACCGCACATCCTGCAATCAGGCTGCCATCGCGTCGCGCATCCTGGCGACTGCAGCGCAGGGCCGGCGTTCCGAAGATGTCCTGACTACGGAAGCTCTGGCCGAGGTGAAGGAAATCTTCACCGGGCCCGCGGGGATGCGTCGGCTTCATGAAGACCTGACCAAGGTCTTCGGTTGAGCTTCAAGATCTTGATGGGCGCCGCATAGATATCGTGTCGATATCATTCATCGACGTCGCGTCAGGTTGCAAAGCCTGATGGCGATCGGTACCCGTTCTGCCTGTGTCTCGGCATTAGCCGTCCGACAGGCGAAGGGACCTCCAATGGACAAAGCTCTGGCGATTGCGGAGATTCTTGCTTACGCACGCCGCAACCGCTCGCCGTTGTCGGTATTGCCGCCAGAAGCGGTCTTACGTGACGAAACCGAGGGGTATTGGGTACAGGACGCATTGCATGATTTGCTGGCGCCGGATTTCGGCACGCAGGTCGGTCACAAGATCGGCTGCACGAGCCCGGTGATGCAGCAATATCTCGGCATCCCGCATCCCTGCGCGGGCGGCCTATATATGAGCGGCGTGCATGCCACCGGAGCATCTCTCCGCTATGGCAACTATGTCCATGTCGGCGTCGAGTGCGAAATTGCAGTCCGCCTTGGACGTGACGCTGTGCCATCCGATGAACCGTTCACTGCGGAGACGATCGCATCCTCGATCGAGGCGTACTATCCCGCCATCGAGCTTGTCGATGATCGTTATGCAGACTGGCGCAGTATGGATGCGCCGACACTGATCGCGGATGATTTCTTTGCAGCAGGATGTGTTCTAGGTGCGCCTGTTACACGCGGCAAGGCGCCTGACCTTCTGTCGGTGATTGGCCGCGCTGTCATCAACGGCGTCGAAGTGGGGCGCGGCACTGGCGCCGATGTACTCGGCCATCCGCATCACGCACTGGCATGGTTGGCCAACCATCTCGCAGCCAGCGGCAAGGTGTTGCTGGCCGGAGAATTCGTCCTCACCGGCAGCCTCGTGCAGACGGCGTGGCTCAATGCCGGAGATCACGTCCGGATGGAATTGCTCGGCCTCGGCAGCGTCGAGGTGGATTTCAAAAGCTGACGTTCAGCGCTTCGCCTGGCCGCGTTTCGATTCTGCCCGGAACGACGACGGCCTTCCGTCAGGGGAGCTGACGGAAGGCCGCGCGTGAACATCTCATCGCGTGGGAGCACGATGAGATGTGGGAGTTCGTAACGTTAGAAGGGCAGCAACACGTCCATCACTTGCTGGCCGTAGCGCGGTTGCTGGACGTCCGAAATCTGCCCGCGGCCGCCATACGCGATGCGGGCCTGCGCGATCTTCGCGCTGTCGATGGTGTTGTCGCTCTGAATGTCTTCAGGACGCACGATACCTGCGACGATCAGTTCGCGGATTTCGTAGTTGACTCGGATTTCCTGCTTGCCCTCGACCACCAGATTGCCGTTCGGCAGCAATTGCGTGACGACAGCGGCGACGCTGGTCTGTAAGGCTTCCTGCCGTGCCACCGATCCCTTGCCGTCGCTCGACGACGATCCATCAGCCGTCAGCAGGCGACCGGGCAGGACCGAGGCGGCCGAACCTGTCAGCAGCTTGCTGCCCGCAAAGTCGGTGATGCCCGAGTTTTCCGTATTGGTACGGCTGCGCTGTGTCTCGTTGGCGATATTGGCCTTGTCGGTGAAGTTCACGGTGACCGTCAGAATGTCGCCGATCTGGCGCGCACGCTGATCCTTGAAAAACGCGCGCGATCCGCTGCGCCACAGGGAGTTGGCGTTGTAGGATGCGACCTCCGGCTTTGGCATTGGCATCTGCACCGGCTTGTAGCCGGGCTGTGTCGTCGGGTTTTCAATCGCTGTGAGCGCAGGCTTCTCGCCGATGGAGGCGAGGCGGTCGATCGATGAACAGCCGCTGGCAGCAAGGCCGACCGTAAGAAGCGCAGCGCCGGTGGCGAAGGGACGATGGAACTGGAACATCAACTTTACTCAGCTTTTCGAGAGACAGGCGCGTGGTCGTTGGCAGCGAGAGCGACGGGAGAGGTGGCAGCGGGAGAGCTGGCCAGGGGAGGTTTGGCCTGGGAGATTTTTTCGGACGGGAGAGACTCGCGGGAAGGTGTAGGAGCGGGAGCAGGTGTTTCGACTTGCGCGGGGAGACGCGGGGACGGAGCGGAGACGGCGACCTGGCCGCGACCAACCACGACGCCGGAGACGGTGCGCTTGGACTGCAGGTTGATCACGTTGACGACGTCGCCTTCGGTGCCGCCTTCGATGGCCTTGCCGCGCAGCGTGAGATAAAGCCCGGCAGTTTCGTAGATCAGCGTCACCGCCTGATCGCGGGTGACGAGGTCAGGCTTGGCGAGGTCGGCATTGCGGATTGCCTGACCGGCGCGCAATTGGCGGCGGCTCTGCATGCCCACGGCGCGGTCGCGCGTTACCCCATCGTTACCGACTTCGGCTTTCGGGCGACGCTCGATGACAACATCGGAAGATTTCAGCACTTCGTTGCGTTCGACGCCGCGGACCAGCACCGCCGCTTCCACGGTCTCGACAGCGCTGCCGGTGAAGCGCAGCTTGGTGGCAGACACGTTGGAGTCATTGCCGATCGCAAAGGTGACGTCGAAACGGCCGCTGCGCGCGTCGAACCGAACTGCGATGGGCTGCAACGCGCCGGTATTGCTGGCGTCGAGCTGCAGGCCCTGGACTTCGCGGTCGAAAGTGAGGCTGAGATTGGCGGCGGCACCAAGGCCGTGGCGGTTCTCCAGCGCCTGCGCGACCTGGTTCTCGATATCCTTGCTGTCGATGCTGCGCGACAGCCGCGTCACGGTGATGGACTTGAGTTCGCGCGTATCGACGCCGATCACCTGATGCTGCCGCAGCGCTGCAATCACCTGCGCGGTCGACAGCGTGCCGACGGTGCCGAGGTCGGGCGCCCGATAGATCGCGATCTGCGCGGTGGGGCCGGCATTGTCGATAACGTCGCCAATCCGCACCACGTCGCTGGACACCGTGACATTGGCGCGCAGCATCGGCGATGCGATGACCTCGTCGCGCTGTGCCTGGCCGAGCGCAGCGGTGGCCGCTGCAGCGAGCAGGGCGGTGGCGAGGAGAAGCGAGCGCATGGCTGATGTCATGATCATTCTCCTCAGCGGAACATGCCGGCGGTGGATTGCAGCATCTGATCCGCCGCGCTGATGACCTTGGCGTTCATCTCATAGGCGCGCTGTGCGGCGATCAGGTCCGAGATTTCAGTGACGACTTCGACATTGGCCATTTCGAGGTTGCGCTGCTGCATGTCGCCGAAGCCGTCGGCATTGGCGACGCCGTCCTGCGGCGGGCCGGAGGCCGGTGTTTCGGTGAACAGGTTGTCGCCGATCGAATTGAGGCCGGCCTTGTTGATGAAGCGGGTGAGGCTGATCTGGCCGAGCACGGTCGGGGTCGTTGAACCCGGCACGATCACCGAGACCTGGCCCTGCGCATTGATCGAGAGTTGCGACGACGCCTGGGGAATCGAGATCGTTGGCTGCAGCAGGTTGCCCTGCGCGTTGACGATGCGGCCCTGCTGGTCCGTGGAAAACGTACCGTCGCGGGTATAGGCGAAGGTGCCATCGGTGAGCTGGATCTTGAAGAAGCCTTCGCCGCGGACGGCGATATCGAGGTCGCCGCCGGTTGCCGACAGCGTGCCCTGGGTCATCATGCGCGGAGTACCGACGGTCTTCACGCCGCCGCCGATATCGACGCCGACCGGAATGACCGTGCCCTGATCCGATGCCTGCGCGCCGACGCGGCGGACGTGATCGTAGATGAGGTCCTGGAACGCCGCCCGCTGCTTCTTGAAGCCGGTCGTGCGCATGTTGGCGATATTGTTCGAGATGACCTGGACGTTAAGTTCCTGGGCCGCCATCCCGGTCGCTGCAGTGTAAAGAGCGCGCATGGGTCAGATTCCTTAAGCCGGAACGTCGGCAAGTTTTTCGATGGCGGTGCGCCGCGCGTCGCCCTGCGACTGCAGCATGTTGGACAGCTCGGTATAGGCGCGGGTGACGTCGATCATCCGGGTCATTTCGACAACCGAGTTGACGTTGGACTTTTCGATAAAGCCCTGATTGAGCTTCGACGTGGTGGACGGCTGCGGATTGGCGCCGGGACCGGCCGAGAACAGGTTGGAGCCTTCCTTCACCAGTTGCTGGGGCTGCGCGAAGTTGACCATGCGAATCTTGCCGCGCACGGAGTCGATGCGGTTGATGCCTTCGAGCACCGTGACCGTTCCGTCCTGCGAGATGTTGATGTCGTGGTCGGTCTGCTGGAATACGATCGGGCCGTTGGCACCGAGCACCGGTGCGCCCGCCGCTGTCACGAGCTGGCCCTGCGAATTGATCTGCAGGCCGCCGTCGCGGGTATAGCGCTCGCCGTTCGGGGTCTGCACCGCCAGGAAAGCGTTGCCGTCGATGGCGACATCCAGCGGATTCTTGGTCTGTTCGAGGGCGCCACCGGCGAAATCATGCATGGTGGCGCGGTCCTGTACGAAGGACACGCGGCGATCGCGGCCGACGAAATTGTCTTCGCGCGCGCCCGGGCTCAGATACTCCTCGAACATCGTCCGCTCGGCCTTGAAGCCCGAGGTGTTGATATTCGCAATGTTGTTCGCCACGACGTCCATCTGACGCTGGAGCGTCATCTGCCGCGACAGTCCGACGAGAAGCATATTCTCCATCGGTGGTTCTCCCCTAAGTTCCCGCGGTTCGCTCTCCCAAGCTCGCCGTGGATCCCGTAAACCGCACAGCTCTCCCAAGCCGCGGTTCGCAGACTTAGTAGCGAAAGTCGTGCCAAGCCAAAAAGGTGATATCTTTCAATTTGTTGGTAGTTTTTGAGGCGCGAAAACGGCCGGCAGAAAGGTCTTGTTGACCATATTTGCCGGCAGAATTTTCCTAGTTGAGCGTCAAAAGAAAGATTCCGTTAACCATTGCGACCTAGCGTCACGATCACACAGGGCCTTGGGCGCTGGCAGCATTTGTATCGCGTCTTTAAAGCCTGCTTTGCAGCATCGAGCTCATCCCAACCCCGGACGGGCAGGCGATGGCGGATACGGAAACTTCAGAAAACACCCCGGCCGGGGACGAGGCGGCAGCTCCCAAGAGCAAATTCAAGCTGATCGCAATCGTCGTAGGCGTGCTGGTGCTTGCAGCGGGCAGTGGCGGCTGGTTCTTCCTGAAGGGGCACCCCAAGGAAGAGAAGAAAGAGGCGGCGCCGGCTGCGAAGCCGCTCGCCTTCATCGATGTGCCGGAGATTCTGGTGAACCTTGCCGGTCAGCCCGGCGAGCGCGTGCAATATCTCAAGGCCAAGATCGTGCTCGAGGTCAAGGAAGCGCCGTTGGTGGCGCAGATCACGCCGTCGATGCCGCGCATCACCGACATGTTCCAGGTTTATCTCCGCGAACTCCGCACCACCGATCTGAACGGCTCCGTTGGCATGTTTCGGCTGAAGGAAGAGCTGACGCGGCGCGTCAATGCCGCGATCTCTCCTCATCACGTGAACGCTGTGCTGTTCAAGGAAATCCTCATTCAGTGAGGAATTGGATTTAGGCTGATGTCTACCGAACAGGTCGATCAGGACGCAATTGCCGCCGAATGGGAAGCTTCTCTGGATTCAGAGGATCCCGTTGAGGCGGCGAAAGCGGCTGCCGAAAACGAGCTCACCGGCACCATGGCGGAGCAATGGGCCGCCATGGTCGAGGACGGCGGCCGCGATATCGGCGGCGGCAAGAGCGGCGGCGAGCGCGTTCTCTCGCAGGAAGAAATCGACAACCTCCTCGGTTTCAGCGTCAACGAGGTCCATCTCGACGAGAATTCCGGCATTCGCGCCATCATCGATTCCTCGATGGTGTCGTATGAGCGTCTGCCGATGCTCGAAATCGTGTTCGACCGTCTGGTGCGGTTGATGACCACGAGCCTGCGCAATTTCACCTCCGACAACGTCGAGGTCTCGCTCGATCGCATCACGTCGGTGCGCTTCGGCGACTATATGAACTCGATTCCGCTGCCTGCCGTGCTGTGCGTGTTCAAGGCAGAGGAGTGGGAAAACTTCGGCCTGGCCACCGTCGATTCCAGCCTGATCTATTCGATGATCGACGTGTTGCTCGGCGGTCGTCGTGGTCAGGCCTCGCTGCGCATCGAGGGCCGTCCCTATACCACCATCGAAACCAATCTGGTGAAGCGCCTGATCGAAGTCGTGCTGGCCGATGCCGAGCAGGCGTTCCGGCCACTGTCGCCCGTGGCCTTCACCATCGACCGGCTTGAGACCAATCCGCGTTTCGCCGCCATCAGCCGTCCGGCCAACGCCGCCATCCTGGTGCGCCTGCATATCGATATGGAAGACCGCGGCGGCAATATCGAATTGCTGCTGCCCTATGCGACGATCGAACCGATCCGCGCCGTGCTCATGCAGATGTTCATGGGCGAAAAATTCGGCCGTGATCCGATCTGGGAAAGCCATCTCGCCACTGAAATTGCTCAGGCCGAGATCGCCGTCGACGCCGTGCTGTATGAGGCGGAGATCCCGTTGAAGCAGCTGATGCTTCTCAAGGTGGGCGATACGCTGCCGCTGGAGATGCGGGCGGATGCCCTTGTTGCCGTACGATGTGGATCTGTGACCTTGACTGAAGGTCGCATGGGCCGCGTCGGCGACCGCGTTGCCATTCGAGTCACGAAACAATTGCGCAAGCCTAACACGACCTTCGCCATGTTTGAGAAGGCCGATGAGCAAACCAAATTGATGGAGGCACAATGAGTCATTCATTAGGAATTGTGATCGAGGGCCTGGTTGCGGTGCTTCTGATGCTGACCATCGCCTATTGCATGTTGCTCAATAAACGCCTGAAGCGCCTCAAGGCGGACGAACAATCGCTGAAGGCGACGATCGGCGAGCTCATCACCGTGACCGAGATCGCCGAGCGTGCGATCGGCGGCCTCAAGCATACCGTGCGCGACGTCAATGAGAATCTCGGCAGCCAGATTTCGGCCGCAACCGCGCTGGCCGATCAACTGAAAGCCCAGCTCGCCGAGGGCGACGCTGTCGTGCGCCGGCTGTCGAAGATAGCGGTGGCGGCACGGCCGCTCACCGAAACCGACCCAGATGCACCGCGGGTGTCCGCGGCGCGGGCCAATGCCGCGGCAGCGCAGGCGTTCGCCGAGCGCAGGAGGCCTGACGGCATCGCTGCATGAAAGCTTTTCGGGACGTTCGTATTCTTCCTGTCGTGTTGGTGGCAGTTTTCGGGCTGGCGATTCTCAAGATCGCCGGCCTGGTGATCGATGGCGGCTACGTGTTCAACTACGATCCGCAGCCGCAGCCTGCGAAAGGATCGTGGGCGCAGGAGATGTTCAACTTCCCGGGCGGCAAGCCGGCAGACGGCGACATTACCGGCTCGGTGTCAGCCAAGAAGGAAGAGCCGAAGCCCGCGGTGGCAGCGCCTGCAGCGATCGAACCGACCAGCAACCCGCCTGTCGAACTGTCTCCTCAGGTCTCGCCCGCCGAACGCGCGATCCTCGAACGGCTGCAAGCGCGCCGTCAGGAGCTGGAAGCGCGTGCCCGCGAGATCGACATTCGCGAGAGCCTGCTGAAGGCCGCCGAGAAACGCATCGAAACCCGCGTCGATGAATTGAAGGGCGTCGAAGCCGGTATCAAGACGGCGAATGACCAGAAAAGTGAAGTCGACGCCGCCCGCTTCAAAGGCATCGTCACCATGTATGAAAGCATGAAGCCGAAGGACGCCGCGAAGATCTTCGACCGGCTGGAAATGCCGGTGCTGTTCGAGATCGCCTCGCAGATAGCGCCGCGAAAAATGTCGGACATTCTCGGTCTGATGCAGCCGGAGGCCGCTGAACGCCTCACCGTCGAACTGGCGCGCCGCGCATCGGGCGGCGAACGATCTGCCGCGGCGGTGGAATTGCCCAAGATCGAAGGCAGGCCGATCCAGCAGGGCCGGAATTAAAGAAATTAATTAACAAATCCTTAGAGCGCGGAATCTAGATTCGACACAGGGCGGACGACCGTCCTTCGAGCATCGGGCTGAGAGACACTTCTGAATGGCACGGACGGCTGCCGTTGCATGTTGGACGCAAGCTCGCGCATGGACGCGGGCCGTTCGGCGTTGTGCGGTCGTCGCGGGCATTGTCTGTCTTGCGCTGTCGTTCCCGGATGCCGCATCTGCGCAAGCGGTAAGGGGCACTGCCAGCATGGGTACGTCGGGCGGCTATGCCCGCATCGTACTGAAGCTCGCCGAGGACGTGGAGTCCGAGGTGACGCAGGCCGGCACCATTCTCGTCGTCCGCTTCAAGCGGCCGGTCGATATTCCCGTCGAGATTCTCGGCGACGCCGCTCCCGACTATATCGGCTCCGCACGCCGCGATCCCGATGGCACGGCAATCCGTCTCGCACTATCACGCAGGGTGACCGTCAATTCGATGACGGCGGGCGAGCGCATCTTCATCGATCTGTTGCCCGATACCTGGAAGGGCATGCCGCCCGGTTTGCCGCAGGATGTGGTCAAGGAATTGTCGGAGCGTGCGCGCGCGGCAGAGCGCGCCTTGCGCCAGCAACGCGCTGTCGCGGAAAGTCAGAAGAAGCCGCCGATCCGCGTGCGGGCATCCGTGCAGCCGACCTTCGTGCGCTTCGTGTTCGAGACCGGCGGCGTCGGCGTGTCGTCGGTATTGAACGAGAGGACGCTGACGTTGACCTTCAACGCCGGTCTGGTGTTCGATCTCGCCGATGCCAAACTGTCCGCCCCCGCCAATGTTGCGTCGATCGGTCAGGCGATGGACGGTAATCGGACCGCGGTCGAGATCAGCTTGATCGGCGACGTCGATGTGAAGTCGTTCCGCGAGGACAAGAGTTACGTCGTCGATATCGGCTTTCAGCAGAACGAGAAGCCGTCGCCGCTGGCCAAGCTGCCGGTGGCCGTTCCCGCGGACGAGAAGCCGCCGGTCGCGGCGAAGCCTCCCGAGGTCGAGAAACCCGCCAGCATTCCGGCACAGCGCTCTGGCGAGATCGTGCCGCCGACCTCCCAGATGATCGCGAAAGAGATCGTTCCGGAGAAGAAAGTCGAGGTTGCGGCGGCCGCGCCGGCAGCGCCCGTCGCAACAGCGAAGCCGGAAGAGTCAAAGCCCGAGGCGGCCAAGGTCGCTGAATCACCCAGGCCTGCGCCGGCAGCTGAGTCTGTCGTCGTAGTTCCTGCGAAAGAAACACCGCCGCCTTCGCCCGTCGTTGTGGCGGCCCCTGTTGCTGCACCCGTTGCTGCTATATCGGCTCAACCGGCGGGCATGCCGGTTGAGGTCAAGCGCAGCAGCGATGGCGTGCGCATGGCCTTTGCCTTTCCGTCGCCAACGCCAGTCGCCCTGTTCCGCCGCGGCGATATCCTGTGGCTGGTGGCAGATTCGACGCGGCCCATCGATACCGCGCCGATCCGCCGCGATAGCGGATCGATCATTGCCGATGTGAGCACGATCCCGCTGGAGAAGGGACAGGCGATCCGCATCCGCCTTAATCGCCCACAATTGGCCTCGCTCACGACCGACGACCCCGCCGGCGCGGGACAGGCCTGGTCGCTGATGCTGGCCGATACACGTCAGACGCCGTCGCTGCCGCTTTCTGCTGTGCGAAACATCGCCGATCCTTCGCGCGCCAGCGTGCAGGTGCCATTGGCCAAGCCCGGCATCAAGCATCGTTTGGTCGATCCGGATGCCGGCGATACGCTCAACATCATCACCGCGTTGCCGCCATCGCGCGGGTTCATCCGCCGGCAGGACTTCGTCGAATTCTCGTTGCTGGAATCGATCCACGGCGTTGTGGTTCAGGTGAACTCCGACGACGTGTCGGTTGAGGCCAATATCGACAAGGTGATCCTTACAAAGCCTGGTGGCCTGACGCTGTCCGCCGCCGACGCAGCGCCGCAACGCGCCTCGACGGTCGCCCGGCCGATCTTCGATGTCGGCCAGTGGCGCAAGGATCAGGAAGGCCCATTCAACGCACGCTTCGACGAGTTGATCAACGCGATGACCTCAGCCGAGGCCAGTTCGCTGCTGCAGGCGCGGATGGATCTGGCCAAGTTCTACATGGCGCGCGGCATGTATCACGAGGCCAAGGGCGTCGCCGATCTCGCTATCTCGGACACCAAGGTCGGCGAGGAAAGCCCGGTTGCGTTGGTCGTTCATGCGGTCGCGAGTGCGATGATGGGGCGTCCCGAACAGACCTTGAAGGATATCGCCAATCCGGTGCTCGGGCCGGGTTACGATGGTGAATTGTGGAAGGCGCTCGCTTACGCCAAACAGGAAAAATGGGTCGAGGCGCGGGAGCGTTTCAAGAATGCCGAGTTCATGCTCGCCGCGCTCCCGGCCGATCTGCAACGTGCGGCCTTGATGCTGGCGCTGCGCGCCTCGCTTGAAGTGAAGGACTATGCCGGCGCGTCGTCGCGCGGCAGCGAACTTGAAGTGGTGGGGGTCACGCCGGAGATCAAGCCGGCGGCCATGCTGCTCAGCGGCTGGCTCGACGAGGCGCTCGGCCGGGAGAAGGATGCGCTGTCGAAGTATCAGGACGTCACCGGTTCGGTGGATCGTCAGTCCGCAGCGGAAGCCAAGCTGCGCGAAGTCAATTTGCGCCAGAAGCGCAACGAGATCAGTGGCGAGGATGCGCTGCATGATCTCGAAGTGCTGGCAGTGACCTGGCGGGGCGATGGCACGGAAGTGCAGGTGCTGCAGATCCTGTCGCGCATGTATGCCGAACTCGGCCGCTACAATGACTCGCTGCTGGCCGCCCGCACGGCCACCGAACGCCAGGCCAACAGCGAAGCTGCGCGCCAGGTGCAGGACGAGGCGCAGGCGCTGTTCTCGCAGATTTATCTGTCGCCAAAGGGCGACAGCCTGCCCCCCGTCGATGCGCTGGCGATGTTCTACGAGTTTCGCGAGCTGACCCCGATCGGCCGCCGCGGCGACGAGATGATCCGTCGTCTTGCGGATCGTCTCGTGGCCGTCGATCTGCTCGATCAGGCGGCTGAACTTCTGCAATACCAGGTTGATCACCGTCTCGAAGGGGCAGCGCGCTCGCAGGTCGCTGCACGTTTGTCGATGGTCTATCTGATGGCCCGCAAGCCTGATCGCGCCATCGCTGCGCTACGCACCACACGGATCGCCGATCTCAATGGCGAACTGCGCCAGCAGCGGCTGCTGCTCGAAGCGCGTGCACAAAGCGATATCGGCCGTCGTGAGCTGGCGCTGGACATCATCTCTCATGTGAGCGGGCGCGAAGCGATCCGGCTCCGCTCGGATATCTACTGGTCGTCGCGGCGTTGGCGCGAAGCCTCCGAACAGATCGAACTCTATTACGGCGACCGCTGGCGGGATTTCTCGCCGCTGACGCCAAGCGAAAAGAGCGACATCATCCGTGCTGTCGTGGGTTATGCGCTGGCGGAAGACGCCCTCGGTCTCGCGCGCTTCCGCGAAAAATATGCGCCGCTGATGAATGTCGGTGCCGACAAGATCGCCTTCGATACCGCGAGCAAGCCGACTTCGACCAACTCATCGGAATTCGCGGCCATCGCCAAGATGGCCGCCTCCGTCGATACGCTCGACGGCTTCCTGCGCGAGATGAAGACGCGCTTCCCGGAAAGCAGCGCCAAGGCGATCCTGCCAGGTGCCAGCGCCGATCCGATGCCGACCGGCTCGCTGAAGCCGCAGCCGGTGGTCAATGTCCGCAAGATCGAGATGACGCGGTAGGCGAGAACTTCGCTACTGCCCGTAACTTTGCACCAGACTGCCGGCGACCAGCGACCAGCCATCCACCAGCACGAAGAAGATCAGCTTGAACGGCAGTGACACCACCGCTGGTGGCAGCATCATCATGCCCATCGCCATCAAGACCGAGGCGACAACGAGGTCGATGATGAGGAATGGCAGGAACAGCAGGAATCCGATCTCGAAAGCGCGCTTCAACTCCGAGATCATGAAGGCCGGCACGAGGATCCGCAGCGACATGTCCTCGGGTGTCGCGGGGACCGGTTCGCCCGACAGATCCATGAACAGTTTGAGGTCCTTCTCGCGCACGTTCTTCTGCATGAAGCCGCGGAGCGGAATGGATGCGCGCACCAGGGCCTGTTCGACGGTGATGTCGTTGGAGATCAGCGGCTTGATACCGTCGTCATAGGAACGTTGCAGCACCGGCCCCATCACGAAAGCCGTGAGGAACATCGCCAGCGCGATGATCACCGAGTTCGGCGGAGCGGTCGCTGTACCCAAAGCGGTTCGCAGCAGCGACAGCACGACCACGATGCGTGTGAACGATGTCATCATGATCAGGATCGACGGTGCGATCGACAGCACCGTCAACAACGCGATCATCTGCACGGCACGCTCGGTGACGCCGCCGCCACCGCCGCCGAGATTGATGCTGATGTCCTGCGCCATCGCGGGACCCGTGAGGGTCCCGGCGGCGATCAGAACTGAAAGGAAAAATACTCTACGCGGGAGGTTCGTCGAACTCACGAACTGGACTTCGGCCGTCCCAGCAGGGAGGCCATCTCGTCTTCGAGATTCTCAAAACCCGATTTGACCGGCGGGGCAACTGGCGGCGCCTCTGCACGGGCAGGGCTCGCGATCGAGACGTCCGGCGACCGCGAGGCTGGACGGATCGAGGGTGCCTCAGGCGCCACTGACGGAGCGCCGATACGAGGCTCCGGAGCCTCCGGACGGGCCTCGCCCGAAGGGCGGCGCAAGGCTGCTTCGAGGCGCTGCGCCATGTCGGCGAGATTCTGATCGGCCGACGACACGGCGGCTGCCGGAGCGGTCGCGGGTGGTGCGACGACGGGGGCGGGTGCCGGGGCGGCGACAACCGGAGCAGGCGGTGTCGGTGTGGCAACAGCACGGTCCGGTGTGCGGGGGGGCGGCATGGTGCGGATCGGCGGATCTGCACGCATCGGGCGCGGCATCATTGGCTCGCTACGCGGCGTCTCGCTACGCGGTATCTCGGCACGTGGCATTTCACTTCGCGGAACCGGCCGCTGCGGAAAAAGGTCGCTGCGTGGCGCGGGTTCGGGGCGCGGTGCAGGTTGCGGCGTGAGGCTGGCGACCGGATCGGGACGACGCTCCGGCAAAGGCGCAACGGGACGGCGCGGCTCTTCGATAAAGGAGGGGCGCGCAGGACGCGGCGCCGGCTCCGGCACATGCGGTTCGGAATCAAAGCCGGAGTCGTTGCTCTCCGCCCAGCTCGGGGCGTCAGGCAACGACGGGCCACGGCTTGCCACATCGGCGGCGAGGCCACCGCGCTGCGGCGCCTGCTCGCGGCCGGGCATGGCGCGGACGATATTGGGCTCGACGACGATGTCCGACGGGCCACCGATCATGAGCAGGTGTTCGACATTGTCGCGGCGGACAAGCACCAGGCGGCGGCGGCCGTCCACGGCGGCGGCGTCGATCACCGCGAGCCGCGGCAAGCGCCCGCGGCTGGCGTTGTTGCCCAGCCGGTTGCCGCCGAATCGGCGCACCAGCCAGGCGGTAAGCCCGATCAGCGCCAGCACGACGACGAAGGCCAAGATAAATTGCACCGATGATTGCATCATAAAGTCCCCAGCCAGACAGGGTGGCTGCAACGTCCACGTCCAGAGCTGCAGGTGTAATAACCCTGCACGCGCCGCACGCAGCGTGAATCACGCCCCATCTGTTAACGCCCCACGGCAGAACCTGCCGTTGGTTAATAATAAACTATGAATCGCTGCAGCCAAAACGACTTCTGCCGCCCCGTCGCATGGCTGATGGGGATGGTTAATCGGCCAATTCGGGCGAAAAAGCGTTGGCATTTGCGAAAAACGCCGATTTTGCAGCATTCATTTACGATTCGGTAACAGGTGCCACCGGAAATTAACTTCGTATTAACCATGCAGGCGGCAAATTCTGCCTAGCTCAGGACGCTCCGTCCGGGCGGGCGGAGAAGGCCGATGGCGATCAGCGACATGCCGATGTTGTCGGCGCTGCGCACCAAAATGCAGTGGCATCAGGAACGCCAGCGCGTGCTGGCCGAAAACATCTCCAATTCGGACACTCCGAATTTCCGCCCCCGCGATCTCGTGGAACCGAAATTCGACAAGGCCGGGAACACGTCCGTCACTGCCGGCGGCATGGGGTCGCTGCCGATGATGCGGGCGTCCGGCACCAATATCCTGCCGACCGGGGGCTCGGCCTCCTTCAACCAGAACGGCCGGGTCGGCTACGAGACCCGCCCCGCCGGCAACGCCGTGAATCTGGAAGACGAGATGCTCAAGGTCTCGGCCAACCAGATGGACTATGCCGCTGCGACCTCGCTCTACACCCGCAGCCTCGGTCTGTTGAAGACCGCTATTGGCAAGCGCTGACGCCGCGGCGCGCATTTAAAGGGAGCTCATCATGGCAGACGATATCAGCGACTTCTCGCGCTCCATGGGCATCGCGACCTCCGGTCTGCGCGCCCAGGCGGGCCGCATGCGGGTGATTTCGGAAAACATCGCCAACGCGCAGTCTACAGCGCAGACTTCGGGCGGCGATCCCTATCGTCGCAAGGTGCCGACTTTCAAATCCGAACTCGACCGCTCGCTGGATGCCCGCATCGTCGGCCTCGGCCGCATCAGGCCGGATCAATCTGCGTTTCCTACGCGCTACGAGCCCGGCAATCCCGCGGCAGATGCTGCCGGCAACGTCAAATACCCCAACGTGAACTCGCTGGTGGAAATGACGGACATGAAGGAAGCCCAGCGCTCCTACGAAGCCAATCTCAACATCATCAGCGCCACGCGTCGGATGATCCAACGCACGCTCGACATCCTCAAGGCCTGAACAGGACAGCTGAACCATGGCAACTCCCTCTGTCGCCGCCAATGCTTACTCGGCTCTCTCGCGCATCATGGACGCCGGCGGTGGCGGTCTCAACAAGGCGGCGGATGCTGGTGGCGGTCAGTCGTTCGGCGCGGTCCTCAAGGACGCGCTCGGCAGCGTGCTCGATTCCGGCCGCAAGTCGGATGCGCAGACCATCGCAATGGCCAATGGCAAGGCCAATGTGATGGACGTGGTCACGGCCGTTGCGGAAACCGACGTCGCCGTGTCGACGCTGGTCTCGGTGCGTGATCGCGTCATCCAGTCCTACGAAGACATCATGAAGATGCCGATCTGATCCTCCTCGCCACGAACAACGCGTAACACAAGGACTACTGCAATGACCGGCCCCGAAACTCTCGACGTTGCCCGCGATGCGATCTGGACGATTGTGATCGTGTCCGGTCCGCTGATGGTTGTGGGCCTCCTGGTCGGTGTCGTGGTATCGCTGGTGCAGGCGCTGACCCAGATCCAGGAACAGTCGCTGGTCTTCGTGCCGAAGATTCTCGCGGTCTTTGCCACCATGATGCTCGCGTTACCATTCATGGGGGACGCATTGTCGAGCTATATGCTTCGGATATCGTCGCGAATCATCGGGGGGTGATGCACAATCCCGTATGCGCATCGATGTCTCGCTTCTGCCCGCTCTCGCCGCTGCCTTCATGCTGGCCTTCGCCCGCATCGGCACGATGGTGATGTTGATGCCGGGGTTCGGCGAGAGCAACATTCCCGCGCGGGCCAAGCTCTCGATCGCGTTGGGGTTGACCCTCCTCATGCTGCCGGCGCATCGCGGTGCCTACAACGTCGATATGGGATCGATCGTGCCGATGCTGGTGCTGATGGTGCATGAGATCATCATCGGCGTCGTGCTCGGCGCCACCGCGCGCGTCACGCTGTCGGCGTTGCAGGTCGCCGGATCGATCATCGCGCAGCAACTCGGTCTCGGCTTCGTCACCTCCGTGGATCCGACCCAGGGTCAGCAGGGCGTGCTGATCGGCAATTTTCTCACGATGCTCGGCATTACGCTGCTGTTCGCCACTGACACGCATCACCTCGTGATCGCCGCCATCAATGACAGCTACAAGATCTTTGCGCCGGGCGAATTCATGTCGTCGGGCGATGTGGCCAAGCTCGCGACCAATGCATTCGCGGCGGCGTTCAAGATCGGCATGCAGCTTGCTGCGCCTTTCCTGGTGTTCGGCCTCGTCTTCAATATGGGGCTTGGCGTGCTGGCACGGCTGATGCCGCAGATGCAGGTCTACTTCGTCGGCGTGCCGCTTTCGATCATGATCGGCTTCCTGATCTTCGCCGTGGTGCTCACCACCATGATGGGCACCTATCTCGAATACGTCACCGGCGTCATGCAGCAGATGATGTCGCGGATATAGGGGCGCGCGGATGGCCGACGACGACTCAGAAAAGACACATGACCCCACGCAAAAAAAGCTCGACGACGCACACGAACGCGGCGACGTAGCCAAAAGCCAGGAGGTCAACACCTGGTTCCTGCTGGCTGGCGCCACGCTGGTATTGTCGACCTTCAACGGCTCGGTCGGCGGCGGGCTGCAAGCGCCGCTTAAAAACCTTCTGCAAAATTCCTGGATGATACGGACCGACGGGCCCGGACTATTGCTGCTGGCCAAGAGTCTCTGCGTGTCCATCCTGTCCACCATGGGCATGCCGATCCTGTTTCTTGTGCTCGCGGCGCTCGCCGGCAACCTCATCCAGCACCGGCTGGTGTTCTCCACCGAAGGGCTGGTGCCGAAGTTCAGCAAGCTGTCGCCGATGGAAGGCGCCAAGCGCGTCTTCGGCAAGCAGGCGCTGGCCAATTTCCTGAAGGGCCTGTTCAAGCTCGTCCTGCTCGGCGCCGTGATGTGCGCGGTGCTGTGGCCGGAGCGGTTTCGTCTCGATGCGCTGGTTCATATCGATCCGTCGGCGATCCTCGGCATCACGACATCGCTGACACTGCAGCTGATGGCCTCGGTGGTGGCGATGCTCGCTTTCGTCGCAATCGCCGACTTCTTCTTCCAGTACCGCACCTGGTACGAGAAGCTGAAGATGTCGCTGCAGGAAGTGAAGGAAGAATACAAGCAGTCCGAGGGCGACCCCCACATCAAGGGCAAGATCAAGCAGCTGCGTCAGCAGAACATGAAGAAGCGCATGATGGCAGCGGTGCCGAAGGCCTCCGTGATCATCACCAACCCGACGCACTACGCCGTGGCGCTGTCCTATGAGCGCGGCATGACCGCGCCGATCTGCGTCGCCAAAGGCGTCGACAACATCGCGCTGAAGATCAGGGAAGTCGCAGGCAAGCACGATATTCCGATCGTCGAAAACGTGCCGCTGGCGCGTGCGCTTTACGCCACCGTCGAGATCGATGAGGAAATTCCGGGCGAACACTACCATGCGGTGGCCGAAGTCATCGGCTACGTCATGGGCCTGAAGCGCGGCCTGTCCGGACGCCCGTCATGATTCGGGAAAGCGCCTGGCAAAGGGCCGGGCAGGGGGCCGGGAACGTGTTGCGAATCGGCGGATTGGAAGCGAATAGGCCGACGCAGCGCTTGCGCAAGGCCGGCCGATTGATGCACTCAGGAGGCGCGCAAACCCGCGCTGCCGCAACTGCCAACAGGCGACGAACCGTCCGATGACCGCCGAGACCGACCACGATCGCCCATCGATGACGGCGCAGAATCCGGTTCTGCACGAGCCGGCCCGGCGCAGCGGCAGCATCGTGCTGGTGCTGCTGATCGCCGCAGCGATCATCGCCTGCGCGGTGGCATTCATGACTCTCGGCCGCGCCCAGGCGCAGCCTTATATCCTTGGCCTGCTGGCGCTGCTGGCGATGGTCGGCCTGTTCGTGTTGTTTGCCTTTGCCGCCGGTATCATCCGCTTTGCCGATCGCACCTCCGACGATCCGATCATGCGTGCAGTGGCGGATCACGCCTTCGACGGTATCGCCGTCACCGATGCGCGGGGCCATGTGGTCTATGCGAATGCGGCCTATCTCTCATTGACCGGCGCGGCCTCCGCGCAGGACGCGCGTCCGGTCGAGCGGGTCTTCATCGGTAATCCCGACGTCTCCGAAGCCGTATTCCGGCTGCTCAAGGCTGCGCGCGAGGGCAAGCGCCAGCAGGAGGAGGTCCGTGTTGCTGCTGCTGACGGCAGCCATGGCCGCTGGCTGCGCATGCGCGTGCGTCCATTGGGCGAAGGCAAGCGCGAAGCCAAATCCACGGTGTGGTCGGTGGCCGATATTTCGCGCGATCGGCAACGTCAGGAAGACGTATTCCAGGAATTGCAGCACGCCATCGAATATCTCGATCATGCGCCCTGCGGTTTCTTCTCGGTCAATCCAAAGGGCGAGCTGGTCTACGTCAACGCCACATTGGCGAACTGGCTCGATCATGATCTCGCCGAGATCGGCTCCGGCGGGCTGAAGCTCACAGACATCGTTTCCGGGGACGGTGCGTCATTGCTGACGTCCATCGTGCCGATGCCCGGCGAGGTCAAAACCGAAGTCTTCGATATCGACCTGCGGATGCGCAACGGCAAGACCATGCCGGTGCGGCTCTATCACAAGCTCGCTTTCGGCGCCGATGGTGTGCCCGGTGCGTCGCGCACCCTTGTCATCAGCCGCGCCCGCGACGAGCGCTCCGATCCGCAGCGCGCCGCCGAAGTGCGCTTCATGCGCTTCTTCGACCACACGCCGATGGCGATTGCGACGGTGGACCGCGATGGCCGCGTGGTGCGCGGCAATGCCCGCTTCGCCAAGCTGGCGCAGAGCCTCAACACGTCCGGCGCGGTGAACAAGTCGATCCTCGCGGCCGTCAGCGATCGCGACCGCAATCAGCTGGTCGCCGCCATCGGCCATGCCGCCCAGGGGCAGGGCGATATCCCGCCGGTAGAAGCGCTGCTGGAAGGCGCCAAGGAACGCTGGGGACAGTTCTTCGTCACCGCTGTGGAGGAGAACGAGCGCGAGACCGAAGCCGCTATCGTCTACATGCTGGAGACCACCGAGCGCCGCACGCTCGAAAACCAGGTCAACCAGGCGCAGAAGATGGATACCATCGGCCAATTGGCCGGCGGCATCGCGCATGACTTCAACAACGTGCTCTCCGCCATCATGATGGCCAATGACTTCCTGCTGAACGCGCACAAGCCGACCGACCCATCGTTCCAGGACATCATGCAGATCAAGCAGAACGCGACGCGCGCGGCGACGCTGGTGCGCCAGTTGCTCGCGTTCTCGCGTCGGCAGACGCTGCGCCCGACTGTGCTCAATCTCGGCGATGCGCTCTCGGATATCGATCTGCTGTTGAAGCGCCTGATCGGTGAGAAGGTCAAACTCGAAGTGGTGCATGGCCGCGATCTGTGGCCTGTGAAGGTCGACATCTCGCAATTCGAGCAGGTGATCGTGAATCTCGCAGTCAATGCGCGCGACGCGATGCCGGATGGCGGCGCGCTGACCGTGCGCACCGTCAATGTCTCGGCCGAAGAAGCCGGGCGACTGTCCTACAAGGGCATGCCGCCATCGGACTATGTGCGTATCGATGTCAGCGATACCGGCACCGGCATTCCCGCCGATATCGTCGAGAAGATCTTTGAGCCGTTCTTCTCCACCAAGGATGTCGGCAAGGGCACCGGCCTTGGCCTCTCCACGGTCTATGGCATCGTCAAGCAGACCGGCGGTTTCGTCTATGTCGATTCCGAGCCGGGCAAAGGCACCACGTTCCGGATCTTCCTGCCGCGCCATCATCAGGAAAAGGAAGTTGCTCCCGATCCGGCGATCGCAGCCGCCGTTGCTGCCAAGGAAGCCGCTGCCGACGCCAAGCCGCGTGCGGATCTGACCGGCCAGGGTACGATCCTGCTGGTCGAGGACGAGGAAGGCCTGCGCGCGCTGAACGCCCGTGGTCTCCGCTCGCGCGGTTACACGGTGGTGGAAGCCGGCAACGGCGTCGAGGCGATGGAGCTGTTCGACGAGCATAACGGCGCCATCGATCTCGTGGTCTCCGACGTGGTCATGCCGGAGATGGACGGGCCGACGCTGCTCAAGGAGATGCGTGCACGCAATGCGGATATCCGCATCATCTTCGTGTCAGGCTATGCCGAAGAAGCTTTCGAAAAGAGCCTGCCGGAAAACCAGCAATTCGCCTTCCTGGCCAAGCCGTTCGCGCTCAGTGCGCTGATCGCCAAGGTCAAGGAGACCATGGCGCCGCCGTGAACCGCCATTGGGTGAAAGTGTCGGATGGGTAGAGCGAAGGCGCGCAAGCGCCGACGCGAAACCCATCGAGCTGGCGGTTAAAATGATGGGTTTCGCTCCGCTCTACCCATCCTGCGGCCAGTCGCCAAAACGCCTTGGTTCGACCATGCACCAAACTTCGCAATGCAGCATAAGTATTTGAAAGCAAGGTGACTCCTGCGCCAAAGGTTCAATGATGAGCCGCGACCGAGGGCCGCAGCGTTTACCATCGAACGGTGCTTCCATTTTAGGCTGGGGTAGCCATGTTAGGGGTGTTTTCCCCCTGCCGGGGATTGAGGGAATGACCATGACTTTCACGTTCAGCATGCGCGGCGTCGTCAAGACGATGGCCGTTGTTCTTTCGCTGGCGATGCCGCTCACGATTGCAATCTCCTCTGCCGACGCCCGCGTTGGCGGCGGCGGCAGCTCGGGCTCGCGCGGTAACCGCACGTTCTCGGCCCCGCCGAGCACGTCGACGGCGCCTAACGCGGCTCAGCCGTTCAACCGCACCATGCAGCAGCCGGGTTCGCCGGGCATGAACGGCGCGACCACGGGCGCAGCCAGCAAGGGCGGTTTCTTCAACCGTCCGGGCATGGGCATGCTCGGCGGCCTCGCAGCCGGCTTCCTCGGCGCTGGCCTGCTCGGCATGCTGTTCGGCGGCGGTCTGTTCAGCGGTCTCGGCGGCATCTCGTCGATCATCGGCCTGCTGCTGCAGGTCGGCCTGATCTTCATCGTTGTCCGCCTCGCGATGTCCTGGTGGCAGCGTCGCAACCAGACAGCGTCGGCATATGCCGGTCCGGCCAGCTCGGCCTATACGGGTCCGGGTAATGCTCCCGACCAGAACCAGGCGCACATGAACCAGGCGCAGCAGGGTTATGGCGCACAGCCGACCCAGCGCAGTGGTCTCGGTGGCTTCGGTTTCGGCGGCTCGAACAATGACAAGCCGATCGAGATCGTGCCGCAGGACTATGAAGCTTTCGAGAAGCTGCTCAGCGACGTGCAGGCCGCCTGGTCGAACGAAGATGTGGAGAAGCTCGGCAAGCTGTCGACGCCGGAAATGGTGTCGTACTTCGCCAAGGACCTCGCCGAGAACAAGGCCCGCAACGACATCAACAAGGTGTCGGATGTGAAGCTGCTGCAGGGCGACCTCGCGGAAGCCTGGCGCGAAGGCGACACCGACTATGCGAGCGTCGCGATGCGCTTCTCGCTGGTCGACAAGACGCTGGAGCGCGGCACCAATCGTCTGGTGGCCGGCAGCGAAACGCCGATCGAGGCGACCGAGATCTGGACCTTTGTGCGCCCGCGCGGCGCCGATTGGGAACTGTCGGCGATCCAGCAGGCGTAAGCCTTGCGTCACAGAAATCAGACAAGCGCCGCGGATCATTCCGCGGCGCTTTTTTGTTGCCTTCATGCGTGTGCATTGCCAGGCGATGATCTCAGTAAGAGAGCGGGAATAATCCGCCGGATGACGTGTTGGTCAGTTGCGTTCCATCGCGACTGGCGTTGCGTGGCTACAAAAACAAATTGGAGGAATCGATGCCCACTCTTCTCTCGACCATGACGCGTCTCGGTATCTGTGCCGGTGCTGTCGCCGTCTCGCTTGCAGCAACGTCGCCATCATTCGCGCAGGGCGCGGATATGAGCTTCTTCGTGACCAGCAATGGCATCGGTAATGGCGGCAATCTCGGTGGCCTCGCCGGCGCCGACAATCACTGCCAGACGCTGGCGCAGGCTGCGGGGGCAGGTGCCAAGACCTGGCACGCTTATCTCTCGACGCAGACCGCCGACGGCAAGCCCGCCATCAACGCGAAGGACCGCATCGGCAACGGCCCATGGAAGAATGCCAAGGGCGTCGTTGTCGCCAAGGATGTCGCCGATCTGCATAGTGCGAGCAACAACCTCTCCAAGCAGACCTCGCTCAGCGAGAAGGGCGAGGTCATCAATGGCCGCGGCGATACGCCGAATCGCCATGACGTGCTGACCGGCTCGCAGGCCGACGGCACAGCCTTCGCCGCCGGCGAGGACCGCACCTGCAAGAACTGGACAAGCAGCACCCAGGGCGCCGCCATGGTCGGTCATATCGACCGTACGGGGTTGAATGAAGAGCCGCCGGCGAAATCGTGGAACACCTCGCACCCGTCGCGCGGTCCTGATGGTGGCTGCTCGCAGAACGACCTGAAGAGCACCGGCGGCGACGGGCTGCTGTACTGCTTCGCGACGAATTGAGTTCCATTGCGGTAGACGAGCGGCAATGCATTCGCCATGGCCGGGCCTGTCCCGGCCATGGCGAGGTCTGCGGCGATAGCTGGACACGGTACCTGTGATTCACAGAGGGGATCTCGCTAGGCGAGCCGGCGAACGAATTCTGCGGTGAGCCGTTACCTTGACTGCCCCTGACGCGACATTTGGCGAGGTTCCGCATGCGATATGAGTTGTATTATTGGCCGACGATCCAGGGGCGCGGCGAATTCGTGCGCCTTGCGCTGGAAGATGCCGGTGCGGATTACCGTGACATGGCGCGCGGTCAGGGCGGCATGGCCGCGATGACCAGGATGCTCGACAGCAAGAAGGGAATTCCGCCCTTTGCGCCGCCATTCCTCAAGGCCGGCAATATGGTGATCGGCCAGACCGCCAACATCCTGTTCTATCTCGGCGTGCGTCATGGCTTGGCGCCGAAGTCGGAAGCGGCGCGCCTGCAGCTGCATGAGCTGCAACTGACCATCACCGATTTCGTCGCCGAGGTGCATGACACCCATCACCCGATCGGTGTGTCGCTCTATTACGAGGATCAGAAAGGCCCCGCCAAAAAGCGCAGCGCCGAATTCCTGAAAGAGCGCGTTCCGAAATATCTCGGCTATTTCGAGCGGATATTGAAGGCCAGCGACGGCGCCTATGTGACGGGCCGCAAGGCGACCTATGTCGATCTGTCACTGTTCCAGATCGTTGAAGGACTGCGTTACGCATTTCCGAAACGCATGAAAAAATTCGAGCGGGAGATCCCACGCCTGATCGATTTGCACGACCGCGTGGCGGTCCGGCCGAACATCAAGGCCTATCTCGACAGCGACCGCCGCATTGCCTTCAACAAGGACGGCATCTTCCGGCACTACAAGGCACTGGATAAATAGTGCCGCGCAGCTCGCGCGGCGGGGTTACCAGAGCCATGGACACAGACGATAGCGGACGTGCGTCGTATAGTCGGCGTAGCCGGGGAGACCGTCCCGCAAGATACGCTCTTCGGCCGTCGTGCGCCATGCGAGCAGCACGGTCATGATCAGCGTCAGCGCAGCACTCCACCAAGAGCCAAGCCAGAGAGATGTGCCGAGAAAAAACAGGATGGCGCCGCTATACATGGGATGACGCACGAAATGATAGGGGCCGGTATCGACGACGTGCTGGCCGCGGTCGCGTTGAAGCTTGATGACCGGTGCGGCGAAACTATTTTCGCGCAGTACCCAGAACGAGATGGCGATTCCCGTGAATGCGAGTGCCGCGCCCGCGATCTGGACGCCAGCCGTCATCTGCGAAAGGCCGAAGCGCTGATCCAGTCCTGCGACGATCAGCCAAGCCAGTGCCACGGTAAAGAACGCCACCATGAAGACACGGTCTGCTGAGGGTTGTCCCGGCTGTATCACCGGCCTCATGCGTTCTTCAAACAGTGCGGGATCGATCTGGATCAGCCACAGGCCGCCGCCAAGGCCAAGCAGGATCATGAAGAGCAGAAACGACCACGCCGCCGGCCATTGCCAGGTCCCGGCGGCAGCGAACAAAACCACGCCAATCACGCCGAACCAGACCAGCGTCCGTATCACGAGGCGAACGATCATGCCGAACCCCTAGGCCAGGCATCCGATACCAGCTTCGCGGCAGCGGTATGGCAGGCAGAGCGTCAGCCCGATCGGTGGCTGATCTGTCCCGCGATGTCGATTCAGGCGAGCTGATCGATCCGGGTGCCCTGGCCGGGCGGCAGCGCTGCGCGCGGCGGGGGCGGCGCGGTGCGGCTATCGTTGTCGTCGTTCTTCTTCGGCTCCGGCGGCTTCGCCTCGATCGGTGTCACCTGTGCGACCGGCGACGCGCTGCTTACGCTTGAAACACTCATCTCAAATTCCCTGTGTCCAACACTTGCAGTCGGACCATGGGCGCGTGCCAACAAGGAGTGGTGAATCAGGCGCTGCAATTTGCAGCAATCGGGCTGGACCGCCGGCTGTGGTGAATGTCGTATGTGCGACTTCGCTACAATTGGAACGAAGTGTTCATTCGTCCTTGCCGCGCGAGATCGTGATATTCGCGGAGGTCTTGCTGCGGGTGCAGCGCAGATCGAGCCGGCGATAGCGCAGCTTCACGTCATCGCCGCGGAAAATCCCCATGCGGCCGAGACATCGCGTGGTGCCCTTTACCGTATCCGGCTTGGGGATCGTGAAGATGACGGCTGCCGCGCTGGCGACGAGATCAGTGAAAGCCGGCGCCGGCTTGCGGGTCGCGGACGCCGCATAGAGCTCGTTGCTGAAATTACGGCTGGCGCAGCCAAGCCGCAGCTGCTTGGCCGCTGGATGCGACAGGTAGATCACATTGGCCGCCGTTCGCCCGACGCTGAGCCCGTCGATCTGACTCTTGAGCTGACGCGCGAGATCGTCGCAGCGGTCGGCGCGGGCAGGTGAAGCGACAAGGGTCACGGTGGCGAGAAGGGCCATAGCCGAAAAAATACCGCGCAGACGGTCGAAAGACATTCCAGAATTCTCCTCAATCCCCGGCCGTACTGAAACGCGGGACGCCATTTTATGCAAGGCGTGGCGGATGCCGTTGATCTTGGCGGGAGGAGGGCACTCATCCCCGGGATTGCGGGCCTGTCCCCCTGTTTTGAACCCTTCAAAACAGTCCGGAAACCGCCTACAAGGGCCTCAAATTCCCCTCCCTTTTTGAGGCCCCATCCATGAACGCCCCCACCGCTTTCCCCGATCCGAAGCCCGTACCGCCCTACAAGCACACCCCGCTGTTCCCGCTGGGCGCGGACACCACGCCCTACAAGAAGGTCACCACCGAGGGCGTGCGGGTCGAGAAGGTGCTTGGCCGGGACATGCTCGTGGTCTCGCGCGACGCGCTGAAGGCGCTCTCTGAGGCCGCGTTCGGCGACATCAACCACTATTTGCGCCCCGGCCATCTGCAGCAGCTGCGCAATATCCTGGATGACAGCGAAGCCAGCCCGAACGACAAGTTCGTCGCCTTCGACTTCCTCAAGAACGCGAACATCGCCGCCGGCGGCGTGCTGCCGATGTGCCAGGACACCGGCACCGCGATCATCATGGGCAAGAAGGGCTGCAACGTCATTACCGATGGCGACGACGAGGCAGCACTCAGCGAAGGCGCGCGCGACGCCTATCTGCGCCGCAACCTGCGCTATTCGCAGGTCGCTCCGCTGACCATGTATGAAGAGAAGAACACCGCCAACAACATGCCGGCACAGTGCGAGATCTATGCCGAGGGCGATGACGCCTACAAGTTCATGTTCATGGCCAAGGGCGGCGGCTCCGCCAACAAGAGCTTCCTGTTCCAGGCCACGCCGTCGGTGCTGACCAAGGATCGCCTGCTGGCCTTCCTGAAGGAAAAGATCATGACGCTGGGCACCGCCGCGTGCCCGCCCTACCATCTCGCCATCGTTATCGGCGGCACCTCGGCCGAGCTCTGCATGAAGACGGTGAAGCTCGCGTCGGCCCGCTATCTCGACGCGCTGCCCACGCAAGGCTCGCCGGACGGCAACGCGTTCCGCGATCTCGAGATGGAGCAGGAAATCCTCAAGATGACGCAGTCGTCCGGCGTCGGAGCGCAGTTCGGCGGCAAGTATTTCTGCCACGACGTTCGCGTCATTCGCCTTCCGCGCCACGGCGCGTCGCTTCCCATCGGCCTCGGCGTGTCGTGTTCGGCGGATCGTCAGGTGCTCGGCAAGATCACCAAGGATGGCGTCTATCTCGAAGAGCTCGAGCATAACCCCGCACAGTATCTGCCGCAGGTCGAGCAGTCGCTCGGCGGCGAGGTGGTGAAGATCGATCTCAACCAGCCGATGAAGGACGTGCTTGCGACGCTGTCGAAGTACCCAACCAAGACTCGCCTGTCGCTCACCGGCACCATGATCGTCGCGCGCGACAGTGCGCATGCCAAGCTGCGCGATCGGCTGGAGAAGGGCGAGCCGCTGCCGGATTACTTCAAGAACCATCCGGTCTATTACGCAGGCCCTGCCAAGACTCCTGAAGGCTACGCCTCCGGCGCATTCGGCCCGACCACGGCCGGCCGCATGGATTCCTTCGTCGACCAATTCCAGGCGGCGGGCGGCTCCATGGTGATGGTCGCCAAGGGCAACCGCGCGGTCGCGGTGCGCGAGGCCTGCAAGAAGCATGGCGGCTTCTATCTTGGCTCGATCGGCGGTTCGGCAGCAAACCTTGCCGAACACTGCATCAAGAAGGTCGAGGTCGTGGAATATCCCGAACTCGGCATGGAAGCGATCTGGCGCATCGAAGTTGTCGACTTCCCGGCCTTCATCATCATCGATGACAAGGGCAACGACTTCTTCAAGGAGCTGAACCTCGGCTAATACCGAGGCGCGCCCGATGATCGCCATCGGGCTCGATGGTTTCAATCAAGGCTGGGTCGCCGTCACCCTCGACGGCGACCGGCCGTCCATCGATTTCATCAGCGACATCTCCTGGCTCGCGGCGCAGCGCTTTACCCGTGCGGCCATCGATATTCCCATCGGTCTCGGTGATGACGGTGTGCGGAGCTGCGATCAGCTTGCACGCAAGAAGCTCAGCCCGCATGGCTCGCGCGTATTCTCCGGTGGCCGTCGCTGGCTGTGGCAGGACTTCACCGATCCCGATCTCGCCAACGCCGAAGCTGAGAGGCGCGAGCAGAAGAAAGTCTCGCGCCAGCTCTGGCATCTCGGGCTGAAGATCATGGAGATCGATGGCTTCGTGCGGTCACATCGCGATCTGGATATTCGCGAAGCCCATCCCGAACTTGTTTTCCTCCGCCTGAACGGCAATGCGCCGCTGCCGTCCAAACATACGGAGGAGGGGCTTGCCCTGCGCCGTCACCTGTTGCTGGCGAACGGCTTCAGCGAGATCGACGACTGGCTCACTGCAAGGCGCATACGCACCGGCGCAAAGCGGGATGACGTGCTCGATGCCTGTGCCGTGGCGCTGGCGGCGCGCGATTGCGCGGGCTGTGTGCCTGAAGGCGAAGCACCGCGCGATGCGCAGGGGCTGTCGATGCAGATCTGGTTCTAGCTCAACTGCAATTCGTGACCTGGCTTGAACACAGCCGGCGCCACCAGCCGCGGACGCCGTCGTGGCTTTCCACCAGCGCCCAGAAACCGCTGCAGGCGAGAATGCGTTTAGGGCCGCCGTCGGCGCTGATCTCGCTGCCGCCTTCGCCCTTGGCCGGTGTCCATTGCGCGTCCACATGGGGCGCCTGAAACAGCCCGCCCATCCGGATATCGCCATTGGCATATTGTGCGCCGACCTTGTTCGCTGCGACCCAGCCACGGCCGCTATAGGGTTTCGGGTGGTTGCGCGGATAGACGCTCTCGTCTTCGTATTCCTTGCCTGGCGGCTTCGCGCCGTCGATCAGGAACCAGCCATCCTTGAAGCCGATGATGGAAAATTCCGTCAGCCAGCCGCCTTCCGGAACATTGTCGCCCTTGCTCTTGAATTTGTATGGCGCGGGCAATGTGCCAAGTATCTTTGCCTTCGCCGATGGCTCGGCACGCACGTTCAATCCGTTCGGGTCGCGGTCCTCCGACCAGCCGTGGATATCGCAAGGCATCGTGCCATTGGGAAGCTTGTCGCGTGTCTTCAGCAATTCGGCATGCAAGCCCCGATACTCGTCGTCGTCACGTGCGGCGCTGAGCACGCGCGGGATGTTGCTGTTCAATGTGACGTCGCGCGGGCGCAACTCGGCTGACTGGGTGGTCAGCTTGCCTTCGCTGCGCGCCAGTTGCGCGACCAGCATCTCGCCGGCATCGAACGCGCTCGCCGTCGTCTTCGGATCATTGGCGTCGGCCGGATAGACCGCAATATAGCCGGTCGGCGCTTGCGGATCGGTGGTGTCCACATGAAACGCCTGACCCGCCACGCGATCCGGCGGCACGAAAGCACGTGCGCTCGCAAACCACTCGGGCATTTCGGGCGGGGGTGTCACGGACTGGGCAAATGCGGTGCTGGCGGTGATGAGGCCGGCGATCAGGATGGCGATTCGGGTCATGGTTTTGTGTCGCGGCATCAGCGATTTGGTTCGACAAAACGCGACTCAGGCTTGCAGCAGATCGGCCGAATTCTGGCCTCTGCGCAGGACTCGATTCTCCGGTGACCCGCAAGGATGTGAACGAAAAAGAAAAGCGGTGACGACTCAGGCGGCGCTGTTCCAATAGCGGTCAGACCGCAGAACTCGAGGCCGCACCATGTTGGATGCCCTGAAGCTGAATGTGACGGTGGTGACGTTGCTGGCCGCGGCCAGTGCGGTCAACGGAATCATATTTTATCAGTATCTGTGACGAATTGTTCGGATCGGCATGGGGCCTCTCCACGTCCTGCTTTTGTGTTGAACCTTTTCGCCGGCCGCACGCCTCACCTCCGGGGCGGCTAACCGGAGTGTAACAGGTGAATAACTTTCATCTGGTCGTTGTCGCTGCATGTATGCTGGCAAGTCCGACCGCAGTCCGCGCCCAATCCATCATCCACTCCGAACTGACCCGCACCACGCTGGCGTCATCGATCGATGCGAGCGGCCGTACGACGCTCACGGCCTCCGTGACGAGCGAGGGCGGTGGCGGCGTTCCCGGCGGCATTGTCCGCTTTGTCGATGAGACGACGCTCACCGTGCTTGGCTGGGTCGATGTGGCCCATCCCTGGCTGGTGGTGGAGCGACTGCCCCCGGGTCCACATCGCTTCCGCGCGGACTATATGGGGACGTCGGATTATCTCCCTGTCGTGGTGCAGCCGAGCCAGTCGGCGGTGGTGGTCGAGATCATACGGGTCATGCCGGCCGTAGCAGTGTCGTCTTCGGACAATCCCTGCGCACCCGGCGCGGTCGTGACGCTGACCGCCGCGATTGCCAGCCGTGACGGCGTGCCGAAAGGTGCGGTGACGTTTCGCGATGGTGAGCAGGTTCTCGCGGCTCATGTCGGGCTCGATCGCGCCGGCATGGCGTCATTCACCACCTCGGCGCTGTCGGATGGCGCGCGCTGGATCACCGCCGAATACGAGGGCGACACGATTCATGCGCCGATCACATCGTCAAGGTTCACGCTGGATGTCGGCGTCGCGCATCTGCGAAGCTCGCAACTACGCGCCAGCGACTAGGCATCACATCTGCGGTGCGGCGGCGGCTGCGCGAAGCTTGCGGGCGATGATCACCCGCAGCACGACATACTGGATCGCGAAAGCCAGCACCTTGGCGCCAATAGCCACGACCGACACATAGAATGCCCACAGCTTCATATCGCCTGTCATGGCCACTGCAATGACGCCGGCGCCAAGCGCGAACATCAGCGCAGCCCAAGCATAGCCCGCGGCGATCACATATTCAGGAACCGTGTCGCTGACGATCGAGGGGATGTAGCGCAGCATCCAGCCCTTGCGCAGCATGATGGCGCCGATGGCGAAATGCCCAATGCTGGGCTTTGCCAGCACGAAGCGCGGATCCTTGGTCAGCAGCGTCGCGCTGCCGAGGACCACCACCAGCGCGAGACTGGCATAGGTCATCATATCGAGTGTCTGGCCTTTGATGCGCGCATAAACAAACTGCGCGATGGCGCCCGCAATCGCCACGCAGGTTGCCAGCACGACGTCACCAGTGACGAGATAGAGCACGAGGAAGACGATGGTGGAGAAGAAATCCTGGCCGAGTTTGGCGAATACGTCCTTCATCGCAGTGCTCCAAATTCAATCGAGATGTGATGGCACAAAATTGCAATCGAGAAAGAGATCGGGCTTCCGGAATCAGGGCTTCAGCGGCTCTGAGGGCTTCGCGGCACCGTACCTGGCACGGCGATATTGCGGATACCATTTGGTGAAGGCAACGGCGGAATTGCGGGCGGCGAAGGCTACCGCAAAGCCGATCCACAGCGGCAGAGAAGGCATGTAGATGATCAGCATGTCCGCCACCAGCATCAGCACGAAGGCGCCGGTCCAGGCCCAGGTGATGATGTAGTTCGCTCTCTTGAAACCGGGCAGTTTCACGGTCTCTGCATCGACGCTCTCGCGGGCATATTGCAGGGTGAAGGGCAGGCGGATCGCCAGCGAGAGCAGCGCAATCGCCAGCACGCTGCCATCGACGGCGAGGCGTACAGCGACCGGGGTCCAGTTGCCGTCGACCAGTGTGATGTAGCAGCCCAGCGCACTGAAGATCAGCACCGAGCCTCCCGCCAGCATCTTCAGCGAGCCGCCGCGGATCACGTCCCAGACCACGATGCCGAACGACAGTGCCGCTGCGGCGAACAGGCTGACCGTAACGGACGTCACCATCATCAGCATGGCAAAAGCACCGAACGGGGCAATGATGAGAAAGGACGCCATGGCGTTTCCAGTCAAAGTTATCTTTACGCTGTCAAGATGGCTTCTATGCTTCGCCGGCAAGCTCGTCAACAAAAATCTTTACACTGTCAAAATTGTATCGTTTCGACATGTAGCCTGCGCTTCGACGGTAGGGCACGAACGCGACGCTCGATGTCCGGTAGCCTGGGTGCACGGTTTGCGAATGGCGGCAGGATCGCTTCGGGGGTGAACTCGGTGGCATCGACAGCGACGTGCGGATCGGGACCTCCCGAGGCCGCGCGCCGTGCCGTTCTGATGCGCTGCTGCCGCTGAGGCGGGGGTCAAAGCGTCGCAACGCATCTCGCAGCGATCATATGGCTCGCTGCGAGAGCGGGCAGACATTGCTGACCGGCGTGAGATCGTGATGGGACGCCGAAGCCGCCGCGTCGGGTATGTCGACGCCTGCGAGCGAGGTTCCGGTCATGACCAGCAGAAGGGCCAGGCTGGCCCAGCTTGCCGTCCGGGTCATCACGTCCGGCTTGCCATACGCGATCCTTGTGAGAACGAACTGCGCGCCGGCACCTGCGATGGCAACAAGAGCGGCGATCAGTACATCTCCGGCAATCATGAACATCGCGAAGAAGGCGATGGTGGAAAGAAAGCCGATAGCCAGTTTGCGGAGGAGTTTGATCATGGGGCGGTTCCGCGCGCTTGTTGTCGGGAGCGCGCATTTGTCATGGTGTTTCAGGAGGCCTGGGCAACCGGGGCGCTGATGGGAAACGGCGCCTCAATGCTTTCGCTCAAGGCATCTTTACGATGTCAAGATATCTTCTAGACTTCGCGAACAGGCTCGTCAATAAAAATCTTTACACTGTCACAATTATAAGGGCCTGGATCGATAAACGTCACTAAAGCAGATGTTTATGATGCATCGACCCAGTTGCCATGGAAGCCTGCCGGTACCCGGTGACCGAGCTGGACGAGAGCGATCGGCCCCGCCGCCACGTCGGCAGCACTGAATACGGCCAGATCGCTGCGGTTCTGCCGGGCACGCCAGACCACAGCGAGTAGCCAGCCATCACCCTCGGTAGCATCCTTGCCGCGCGCGACAAAGACCGGCTCGGAAATATTGTCGCCGAGCGGCAGCATGTATTGCGCCAGCCGCGCGCCACCGCGTCCAACATGAACGAGGCCCGAAAATGCGCTGCTGGCTCCCGGCGCCGGGTTATCGCAGGCGTACCAGCCTTGCGTACTCACAAGACCCGAGCGCCGTTCGTCGATGCGTGGGAATTCGCCGGTCATATCGTCGAGATAGGTGCGGGTGAAGCGATCGGTATTGGCTGCCAGATCGAAGGTCCATCGACAAAGCCGGGCATTGGATTTCGCGGGATCAGTCGGCGAGCCGTCGGGATGCCTGAACAGTGGCGCCTCTTCGGACTGCATCACATCAGCGACGATGCAGTCGCCTTCTTCCCACGCATTCATCACATGAAAGACGTAGCAGGCCTCGGCACGAAACCACCTGATATCATCGGCACTGCCGCCGCGCTTCATCACGCCGACATATGAGCCTTTGTCCGGCTCCCACGCATAGGGCGGGCGGCCTGACCGCGCACGATCCAGACTGCCCGTGATCGGCAGGATCGGAAACAGCAGGTAGTTCTCCGTGACAATGAAGTCATGCACCATGCTGGCATAGGGCGCGTCGAAACGTTCGAAGCGCGTCACGATGCCCGATGAATCGATCGCGCCGAACGAGATCGTCGGACTGAAGATGCCGCGGGCATTATAGCCGAAGAAACTCATCTCGCCGGTGACAGGGTCGATCTTGGGGTGCGCGGTGAATGGCCCGCCGATGCGGCCGCGATAGTTCTGATAGCCGAGCGTCTTCAGCGTGCCCGGTTCGATCTCGGTTGGCGCGTGGCCTTCTTCGAGCGCCAGCAGGCGACCGGCATGGAAGATGATGTTGGTATTGGCCGCGCCTGAGTCATTGCCGAGTGAAGCGGGCGCATCCGGCAGCTTCTGGCCGAAGCCGCGATAGAGCGCGCGGCCAGCATCGTGCTCGGCCAAAAATTTCGGCGTGCGGACCCAGCGATTGCGATAGCTCGCGCGGCCGTTCTCGATGTGAAAGGCGTGCAGCATGCCGTCACCGACGAACCAGTGCGAGCCTTTGGTTTCGAATTGAGGATTGGGGCCGTTGCGATAGAGCGTGCCGTTGAGTTCGCACGGCAGCTCGCCGACGACTGTCAGGAACGGCGCGTCGCACTCCATCGGGATCGGCGCGAGATTGTCATCAGCAGCCTCGATCGGGTCCAGCAGCGCCATCGTCGTCTCCCATGCTGTTATCTTTACGTTGTCTAGATGGGTAGGTCCCGAAGGACGTGCCCGTCAAGCGGAATCTTTACAGTGTCAAAATGACGAGGTATAATATCGATATGACGAAGCAGACCAAGACCGTGAAGCCGCGCGCCGTGCCGCAAGACCGCCGCAAGAAGGCAGCAAGAAGTTCGCTAGCCAAGGCCGCGGCCAAGAAAAACGCCGGCGTTGAATCTCCCTATCATCACGGGGACTTGCACGGTGCGCTGCTGAAGGCCGCGGAAATCGTGCTGGAGCGCGATGGACTATCTGGCCTGACGCTGCGCGCCGTTGCCCGCGAAGCCGGCGTATCGCATGCCGCTCCGACGCACCACTTCGGCGATCTCACGGGCCTCGTCAGCGAACTCGCGGCCATCGGCTTTCGCAACTTCAACGCCGCAATGACTGCGGCTGGTGCGAGCGGCGCCACGCCTCTCGAAAGCGTGCTCGCCCGCGCCAAGGCCTATCTCGCTTATGCCCGTGCGCAGCCTGGCATGTATCAGCTGATGTTTCGTACCGAGCGGCTCGACATGACCCTGCCCAGTTTGCGCGAGGCAGCCAATGCTTCCTTCGCCGGTCTTGCCAGTGTGGTCGGTGCGAACCATCCGGGCAATGTCGCCACCGATGCGCTGACCATCGAGCAGGCTGCGCAGATCGCGCGGACATGGTCGCTGGTGCATGGTTTCACCATGCTGACTCTCGATGGCCGTCTCACCGACATCCTGCGCCGCCTGCCTGACGGCACCGACGCGGAGAAGCTGTTCGTCGAGATGCTGAAGATCACCGTCGCCAGGGCGATGGAGACGCCGAAGTAACAAAACGCTTCGCCCACAGCCAGCCGATGCGGCAGTAGCATCGCAAAATCAGCAAGACCACCTAGCGTGATGCCATCGCGAGTGCCGTGGCCCGGCCGCCGGTGCCGGCCACGCTGACCTTGTCGTTCTTGCAATCGAAGCCGCGGGCGAGTTCATCGGCTGCCTTGCGCGCGATCTCATTCGCGTCGGGATTGGCTGCCACGTCGATATAAGCGACATGGCACCCGGCGGCAGGCGTGTCACCACCAGCATCTGTTTCGTCCTGGGCCGTCCATCCTTGTCGGGATCGTCGTTGTCGGCGATGTGCCAGCGCTGGATCATGGAGAATGGTGCCGGCGATGGTGCGCCATTCGATGGTATTGGTCGTCGAATTGAACGGGCCGAAGCCCTGCGACGCTGCGGGCTCGCTGTTGGCGGCCGCAGCCGTGGTGCCGGCCGAAATGGTTTCGCGGAGATCATCTTCGTTCTTGAACACGACGAGGCCTGCGGGGCCCTTGCAGACCTGTTCTCGCGCATAGTCGTCGCCATCGATCTTGAAGTTGGAGACGCCGCGGCAATCCCTGTCGGCCACGGAGCTGTAGACGCTGCCGATATTGTCGGCCGCAGCGAGTGAGGTGGCGCCGAGCAGGATCGTCAGGGCGGCAGCGAGGGCGGGCAGGCGGGGCATTCAAGGGCATCCAGCACGGGAAAGGTGCTGGTTTGACGCTCACAAGCTGGGGAAGGTTCAACGGAAGCGGCTGACAGGGCTGGTTGAATCACGCTAGACAGCTTGGTCAGCCGTCATTTTGTCTCCAGCAGCGTCAGTTCCTCATCCCATGCCCGCCTCGACTTCCGCCAAGCCATATCGCATCGGCCGTTCCAAAACCGGTCTCGGTCTTTTCGCCACCCAGCCGATCAAGAAGGGCGTCAAGATCATCCAATACTTCGGGCCCCTGCTGGATTCGAAGAACGAGAAGCACGACGCGATCGAGAACAAGTATCTGTTCCAGATCAGCAAGCGCTGGACCGTCGACGGTTCGATCCGCAAGAATATTGCGCGCTATATCAACCACGCCTGCAAGCCGAACGCCGAGTCCGACGTCAATGCGGCCAAGAAGAAGATCACTATCCGCTCGATCAAGAAGATCGAGCCGGGCGAAGAGATCAACTACGATTACGGCACGGAGTATTTCAAGGAATACCTGAAGCCGATCGGCTGCAAATGCGATTCCTGCGAGAAGAAGCGGAAGAAGAAGCGCGCCGAGGCCCGTGCCGAGAAGCTGAAGGCCAAGGAGAAGGCGGAGCGCAAGGCGCTGAAGAAGGAAGAAAAGGCGAAGGCCAAGAGGGCCAAAGATAAGGCCAGGAAGGCCGGGTCTTCCGGCAAGGGTGCTTCGGGCAAAGCCGAGACGACCAAGGCCGCCGCGAAGAAAAGCCCCGCAGCGACCAAGGCCAAGTCCGTTAAAGCCAAGTCGAGCAAAGCCAAGTCGAGCAAAGCCAAGGCTAGCAAGGCAAAGGCCGGCAAGGCCAAGAGCAAGGCGGCTTAGGCCGCCTGCGCCGCTGCGCTCCGGCGCAGCCCGATATATTGCAGCTCTGCGAACACGCCGACTGCGATCGCCTGTGCGGCCACGAAGATCTGGCCGAGCAGGTTCGGCGTCACCGCGCCCGAGAACAGCAGGCCGATGCTGCCCAGCGTCCACAGCGCATTGCCGATGATGATGACCAGCACCAGCAGTTTCGGCATGGTCGCGCGGGTGCCGAGCCAGCCGACCAGCGCCGCATAGGCGATCAGGAACAGGCCGGATTCTAGCAGCAGCGCTTCAGGCAGATGCAGCAGCGGTGCCAGCACCGCCGCGGCAAAGGTCAGCAGCAGCGCCATGGCGCCGCTGACGACGGCGTCGATCTGGATGGCGCGGCGGAGCAGGAGAGAGGGATTGATCATGGTCGTCATCCTTCAGTTGGTCGTTGGGAATGTCCCGACCATGACGGCGCCCCGAAGCCAAATCGATTACCTGTGAGGTCATGGAAGCTGCGAAATTCGCGTGTTAGCTTTTTGCCATGAACACACAGCTTGCAGCGTCCTCCGCAACATCCCGGCCCGCCGGGATCGGCCACCATCTGCGCGAATGGCGGCAGCGCCGCCGCCTGAGCCAGCTTGATCTGGCCGGCGATGCCGAGATTTCCACGCGTCATCTGAGCTTCCTCGAGACCGGCCGCGCCGCGCCCTCGCGCGAGATGGTGTTGCGGCTGGCCGAGCGGCTCGACGTGCCGCTGCGTGAGCGCAATGTCTTGCTGGTGGCCGCAGGCTTCGCGCCGGCCTTTCCGCAGCGGGCGCTGGACGATCCCGCGCTGACCTCGGCGCGACAAGCCATCGACCTCGTGCTGAAGGCCCATGAGCCCAATCCGGCGCTGGCAGTCGATCGGCACTGGAATCTGGTTGCCGCCAACCGCATGGTGATGCCGCTGCTGGAAGGCATCGCGCCGCGCTTGCTCGCGCCGCCGCTGAACGTGCTGCGGTTGAGTTTTCATCCGCAGGGACTGGCCTCGCGCACCGTCAATCTCGGCGAATGGTGCGCGCATCTCCTGGAGCGCCTGCACCGGCAATGCGAGGCGACCGCCGATCCCGAATTGCTCAAACTGTATCAGGAGTTGAAGACCTATCCAGTGCCGGCGCGGTCGGCGCCGATCGCGACCGATAGCGTCGTGGTGCCATTCCGCATGAAGCTCGGCGACAGCGTGCTGAGCTTCATGTCGACGACCATGACCTTCGGTACCCCGCTGGATATTACCCTGTCGGAAATCGCCATCGAGACGTTCTTTCCGGCAGATGAAGCGACCTCGGCGAGGCTGCGGGAGATCGCTGGGAGCGGGAACTAGCGGCCTTGCCCGGGACGCCCGCGGAGCCTATCTCTGGGCGGAACACATGCACGGAGCACGCCCATATGAGCACTTTGAAGCCGCTTCAGATCGACATCGTCTCCGATGTCGTGTGTCCGTGGTGCTATATCGGCAAGCGCCGGATCGAGAATGCGCTGGCGCTGGTCCCCGACGTGCCGGTGCATGTCAATTGGCGGCCATTCTTCCTCAATCCGTGGATCCCGCGCGAGGGCATCGATCGCTCGACCTATCTGGAGACCAAGTTCGGATCGGTCGACGCCTATAAAGGCATCGCCGGCCGTGTCGTCGATGCGGCCGAGCAGGAAGGGCTGACCTATCGGCCGGACAGCGTGAAGCGCCAGCCGAACACTATCGATTGCCACCGGCTGATCCATTGGGCGGAAGCATCCGGAAAGTCGGCCGAGGTCAAGCAGCGGCTGATGGAATTGTATTTCCGTGATGGTGGCGATCTTACCCAGAGCGAGACGCTGGTGCAGGCGGCAGCCGATGTCGGGCTCGATGCGGATGAGATCCGCAAGCGCCTTGCCACCGACGAGGATGTCGCGCTGATTTCCGGCAATGCCAAGGAAGCCGCCGACAAGGGCATCTCCGGCGTGCCGACCTTCGTGTTCGCCGGCAAATATGCCGTGTCCGGCGCCCAGGATGCCGAGAAGCTCGCGCGTGCGATCCGTCAGGTGTCGGCGGAAGTGAACGCCGAGGCGACGGAGTAGGGCGCGCGCTTACGCGCCCTTCAGATAATAATTGGCCTTTTTGCCGAGCGCGATGCGACGCAGCACCTTGCGCATCGCCAGCGAGCCGCGCAGCGGTTTGATCGCTGTGGTTACGGTCCGGTAGAAGGCGAGCTTCAGCATATCCAGTACCGGCTGCTGCCCGGGCGGCTTCTGCGGGAAGCCGATGCCACGCAGCATCGAGTTGAAGAAGTGCAGGTCGTTGACGCGGCGCACTTCCTTGGTCTTCCAGGTGATGGCCATCGAGATCGAGAAGGACTCGGCAGTGCGCACCCAGTGCGGCCACTGATAGGGCACGTAGCAGCCGTCGCCATCGAACATGTGAAACTCGACCGCGCGCGGCGCGAAACTGTCGTCAAATTTGAGATTACGATGCCTGGTCATCGAGCGCTCGATCTCGTCGTCGGGGACGATGGCGCGGTCGTTGTTGTCGTAGATCGTGAAGAACTTCTCGCCGTGGATCTGGACGAAGAAATTATCCTCGCTGTCGAGATGGAACGGCGTGGTCGAATTCGGCGAGGAGACGAACAGGAAGCCTTCGAGCTGTTCGAAGCCGGCATCGAGCAGGCTGTTGAAGCCGCGGGCACGGGCCACCGACAGCAGCGTGTCCTCGAGCAATTGGCGATATTCCGGCGCGTTTTCGATCCGCTTCAGCACCATCCACGCGCCGGCGGTCTCGATGCGCCTGACCACCTCGACCGGGTCGAGATCGACCGACGGGATCGCATCGGGGTCCTGGCTGATCGCGACCTTGCCCGAATTGTATTCGATGAGATCGCGCGGCAACTCGGATGCGAGCTGCGCGATGCGCTGCAGCGTCAACAGGGGATGTCCGGCGAGCTTATGCCTGATCGCGAACGGCTTCAGCGGAAAATCGTTCTTGAGCGATTGATTGGCAGCCGAGATCACCGGTGCGACGTCAGTTGCAGCGTTCATGATTGACCCCCTGGATATCTAGCGGAGACGGTTTCGGATCGAGCGGGCGACGCGTCGCAACGGCTCGCGGATCGCGCGACGCAAGGTGAGTGCACCGTGGATCAGAGAGACCAGCGGGTCGTGCTTGCGCAGCGGAATCAGCACGTCGCCGATCGCAAGGCGGCCGCGCCAGATCGGGTCGATCATCGGGTGGCCGGCATTGGCGGTCGAGTCGGCGCAGGTGATCGCGGAATCGGCGCAGAGATGCCGCGTCACGTCGAGTGTGAGTTGCACGCCGGGGGACAGTTTGGCGAAGCGCTCGTCGACACCGAGCTTGAAGTAGAACGCACGATCGAGATGCCTGAGCAGTACGCCGGAGGCGACCGGCGTGTCGCCCGCGCGCAGCGTGACGATCTCGCATTGGCCGTGTTCGGCAAGCGCCCTGGTGGCGCTGCGGATGAAGGCACTGTCGCCGGCATCCTGCATCAGGGCGGTGCCGCGCTTGCCCTTCCATCCGCTGGCCTCGAGCGTCAGGAACGTGTCGATGGTCGCAGCGATTTCCGCCGGTGTGTGTGCGATGTGGAAAGTCACATCGCCGTGTTCCGCGAGGCGATTGCGCTGGCGGCGCAGTTCTTTCAGCTTCTTTGCGCCGAGCGCATCGCGCAGCAGGTCGTCGGCATCACGCGTGGCGTCGAGGCAGGCGCGGGCGTGGGATTGCAGGATGCGCGGCGCCAGGTCCTGCATGGCGAGCGATTTCCGGATCACCTGCATCGCGGCGCCATCGAGCGAGACGTTCTCGAGGATCAGCGCGTGTGCGCCGGCCTTGCGAGCCTGTTCCAGCAGGCTTGCTACGGCATCCGGTGCCATGTCGCGATCGAGCAGCGGTGTCGAGAGCGTGCCATAGGGGTCGGCACTCACCAGGGCGGGGAGCGGAAGGCGATAGGCGCGCCGCGCGGTGATCACCGGCAGCAATCCGATCAAGCGCGGCGTTCCGGCATCGCTCATCCAGGCGCTGAGCGCGGCGACATCGGTGCGGCCGCGCGCGGATGCATTCACGGCGCGTTCCCAGTCGGCGAGGTAATAGCCGTTCGGCTCAATGGCCCGCCGGGCAAGCGCGCGCCATGGTTCGGGCGCGATCGCCGCGAGCGGCGCAAGTGCATCGGGCGCAGAGGCTGGGCGGCTTGCCGCGGTCATCCCGTCGCCCCTCGCTCTGCTGCCATGCATGCCGGCTGGGTTTGCAATGTCGACCACGTCCCCGATCCCCGTCGCAAGGAAGGCGGCGCAGGCCGCTTCTCCATTGCCGTCTGCGCAGGCTAGGAGAAACATTCCAAGATCCGGTTTTTCCGGATGCGAAATTAGACAGAAATGTGCAACGGATCGTTCACCAAACGGTTGCCGAAAAGCCTGTGTTTTCAGTGGATATGGGCGGGCTGGGGTGGCGGGGCGGAGTATTCGCGCGTTTCCGGGGACGGGCCGACCTGCGGTCGATGGTCGCGGCCTCGCCATGTTGGGGCTGGAAAATGGCCTCTACGTCAGGCTATCAAGGCGCCGGAGGGACCCATGATGAGAGCATTGGTATTGGCGATCGGGGCACTGGCGCTTCTGGCTGCGCCAGCGACAGCGCAAATGGGCGGCAAGCGCGGCGGCGCCGATCATGCGCCCGCGCCCGAAAAGCCGAAGATCGACGAGAAGGCCTACAAGGCCGCTCTGGAGCGCGTTCCCACTCCCAAGGAAAAATATGATCCATGGGGCGGTGTTGCGCCGGCTCCCGCGCCCGCCACGGCGGCGAAGAAAAAGTAGTCGTCGAACAGCACATGCCGCGCGCGGTTTCCATGAACCGCGCTTGCGTTGACAGCGACCAAATTGGGCAGCGGCAGGCCGTCGCTTTGTTGGCGCGCGGTCATCCTGATTTCCGTTGGATCAGGCGGGGAATTATCCGTCGCGCGAGCCGGCCCGGACCGGGGAGACTGTTCGATGGTTCGTCCTGTCATTCGCAACGCGATTGTTGCAGCCGCTGTAATGCTCGGCTCCCCGAGCGCCTGGGCAGAGAGCCGTCTGGCGCTGGTGATCGGGCAATCCTCCTACCGCGCCGTCGCGCCGCTGCCCAATCCCGTCAATGACGCCAAGGCAATGGCGCAGATGCTCGGCGATGCGGGCTTCGAGGTGCAGTCGGCGACGGACCTGTCGCAGAACGACCTGCGCGCCAGGATAGCCGGCTTCGCAGCGAATGTCTCCGCCAAGGGGCCGGACACCGTCGCCCTGGTGTTCTATGCCGGCCACGGCCTGCAGATCGACGGCGAGAATTACCTCGTCCCGGTCGATATCGACCCGAAGCGCGAGGCCGATATTCCGCTGCAGGCGGTGCGGCTCAACGATATCCTGAACACACTGACATCCGTGCCCAGCAAGAGCCGCATCATCCTGCTCGATGCCTGCCGCAACAATCCGTTTCCGGCCATCAGCAAGACCACCGGCCGCGGGCTCGCTCAGATCGACGTGAAATTCGGTACGCCCGGCACCTTGCTGTCATTCTCCACATCGCCCGGTGCCGAAGCCGAAGACGGCCAGGGCGGCAACAGCCCCTATACGACGGCGCTGCTGAAGGCCGGCCGCGAACCGGGCCTGTCGATCGAGGATGCGTTCAAGCGCGTGCGGCTGTCGGTCAATCAGGCCACCGAAGGGCGGCAGACGCCGTGGGAGAGCTCGTCGCTGGTCAATGACTTCCGCTTCTTTGGCACCGATGCCGGCGCCAAGCCGGCCGTGACCCGGAAGACCGTCGATCAATGGCGCAAGGAGCTGCAGGGCAAGCCGGTGCAGGACGCCAACAACCTGATCGTGTCGGATGGTTCAGTCGAGGCCTATGAGGCCTTTGTCGGCCTCTATGCGGAGCCGCCGCTCGGCCCGCAGGCGAAAGAATGGCTCGACCGTCACTACAAGATGGTGGCGTGGCACAACGCCGTCATCACCAACACGGCGCCGTCCTATCGCGACTTCCTGGCGAAATATCCCGACAGCGATCTGACAGCGACCGCGCAGAAGCTCGAGGAGCGCACGCGCAACAAACCGGTGCCGGTTGCCGCAGCGAATACGCCGACCAATGTCGCACTGGCTGGACCGGGCCCCACATGTCCCTGCGGCACGCCGCCCGCAGCAGCGCCTGCTTCGAAGAAAGCCGAGAAAACAACCGAGCCTGCGAAGAAGCGCGCCGCATCGCCACCACCGCGGCGCGGCCGCGAGATCGTTGAGGAAGAGGTCATCATTCGCCGTGCACCGCCGCCGGTCTATTACGAGCCGGTGCCGCGCATCTATTACGGCGGCGGAGGCTATGGCGGTTACGGCGGCGGCAACTATGGCGGCCGCGGGCGCTACTGACGGGGCGTTTACTCGAACACCACACCGAGCTGGCGGTCCGTCTTCCATACTGGCCGGCAGCGGCGGATGAACTGATCCGCCTCGATCTCCAGCGTGAAATTCTGCGGCAGGCCGAGCGGGCTTGCGATATCGACACGCGCGCCGGAGGCCGAGAGGTTGCGGACGGTGCAATCGATACCGCCTCCGCCAAAGGCCAGCGTGCCTCGCTTGAGAACCCGGTGTCGTGGAGTCGCTCGCTTCTCGGTCATGGTCGTCGTCCACATCGTCTGCCTGCGCCATGTCTAGCATTGCGATCTTGCTGGCCGATGAAGCCGATCCCGGAGATGCGGACCCGCCTGTTCACCCTTCATCAATATCTGACAGGGGAGGGTGAGGATATTTCATAAAAATGCCAGATTAAAGAAATGGACTTCATGATACCGTCCGGCCATAAACGCCCGGACCAGTCGGTCGCCGGCGTCGTGGTTCGGGGGGGACGATCATGAAAATCGCCTGCGCGTTATTGACTGTGGCTGCCATACTCTCTGCCGCGCCGGCCCAGGCTGTCGTGCTCGATCTGTCCACCATGTCCTGCAAGCAATTTGTCGAGTCGGGCCCCGACGAGATCAAGATGGTGCTGACTTGGATGGACGGCTGGTACAAGGGCGACTCGGATGACGCGATCATCGACACCGAGGTGTTCGTCGAGAACGCCAAGAAGTTCGGCACCTATTGCGCGGCGCACCCGACCATCAGCATCGTGACGGCCGCGGAGAAGGTGCTGGGCAATTAGGCTGCGGTCCGGGGCATCCCGGTTTCTCGGTTTCCGAAGGTTTCGACCCGCGTGAGGCACGACGGGGTGCCCTGCGCCAGGTGCTTGGCGGGCTCGAAAGGCCGGTGATATAACGCCTCCGAAATTCACGGAGCTTTGGTGCCATGAAACTGTCCCGCAAACTATTCAGCGTCGTCGCAGCGCTCGCACTTCTGACCGGCCCCGCCGCCGCGCAGATGATGAACCTGATGCCGGAGGTGAAGACCAAGTCGGCGGAGGAAAAGGAGCAGGACGCGATCACCGAGAAGGCGTATCGCGAGTCGCTGCGCAAGATTCCTGACACCAAGGCCGCGGCCGATCCATGGGGCAATGTGCGTAGCGATGCGCCGAAAGCTGCTGCGCCCGCAAAACAGCCGCGCACCAAGACCGGCAACGCCGCGAATTGATCAGGCGGTAACCGTGGTATCGGCGGCTCGTGCCGGCGGCCGCGCTACGGACACTGCTGGAACAACAGTCCGGTAGGCTCGTCCGGTCGCTTGGCAACAAAGCGCCCGGCGCGCAAATTGACTGAAACCCGCGCGCTGCCGCCGACATATTCGCCTGTGTCAGTTGCTCCAGGACAGCGGCACTTCGAACAATCCGCCGCTGTCTTCGTTCTCGATGACGATTGCGCCCTTCACGACGCCCATGCTGCGCATCATCTCCCGTGCGAGCTCACGCGCGTGCAGCATCGCTTCCTGATCGTTATCGAAGCTCGTCCCTTCATCGTCGAGGAACGTGTTGTCGGCGATAATATGAAAGAAAAATCGAGGCACGGGAAACGACCACAGCTGGCGCGCGCATAAATGGCCTGCAGCACCTGAGGTTGCTGCAAGACGATGGTACCGCTAAACCAACTTGTTCCGCGCGTCGATAGAAATGTGCAAAATTTGCGGCAAATAAACGGGTTTTTGACGCAGCCAGTCCCGTGCAGGGATCCGCCTTCGGCGCCGTGGTGCATCTCGGGTGTCATTGAAGACGTGTCGTCGAAGGCGGCCATGGTATCGGGCGCCATATGAGCGTTGCGGTATGACTGGCTGAGATGCAGGCGTCGGCGATCATCGCCGCGTCGCACATTTTCATTGTGCTGAAAGCCATCAAGCAAACCTGAGTTGCGGCGTGACGTCTCCCTGCGGCTGTTCTTTCCGCATGAGAGAGGCTAGGGGGAGCGTAAGGGCGGAGAACCGAAGCCGCCGCAAACAAGCGAGGGGGCACATGTCACGCGACCGGTTCAGGTTCTTCCATCCGTTTCGGGTGCGCTATTCCGAGATCGACGGCCAGGGCGTCGTCTTCAACGCGCACTATCTCACTTACTTCGACACGACCATCACCGAATATTTTCGTGCACTCGGCTATGACCAGTTTGCCGATGCCAAGGCGAGCGGCGTCGACTTTCACGTCGTCAAATCGGTGATCGAATATAAGGCGCCGATCCTGTTCGATCAGGAGCTGGACGTCGCCGCACGCGTTGCGCGGATCGGCAACTCAAGTCTGGTGTTCGAACTCGGAATCTTCCCGCGTGCAGGCGACCATCTGTTTGCGACCGGCGAGATTGTCTGGGTCAATACCGATCAGGCGAGCCATCGCCCGGTGCCGATCGCGCAAACGATCCGCGACCTCATCGCCACGCGCGAACCGCATCTCGCGGGGTAAATCGGATCGACGCCGGGCGCCGATTCTCGGAACCAAGACCGCGGCTGAATCTCTGGCTATTGCGAGACAGTGGAAGCGAAGGGTTTGCTCTTCAAGCATGGGGCGAACGGGCCGGTTGTGCCGGGCGCTTGCCGGGGACTCCGGGTGTTAAGCTGTGCCTTCGTCCAGATCGTAGAACTCGGTGAGGCGAAGGCTGAGTTCCATCAGCCGGTCACGAAAGGGCGTCTGCGACGCATCGGAATAGCTGACGATGATCCGCCAGCTGTCGTCCAACGCATAGATGATGAGGGTCATGTTTTTGGGCCATGGCCCGACGTCGCGGGAAGCCTCCCGAATGATTTTCTGGAGCTCAGCGGCGGTTTTCTTCGGTTTCAACGTTACACTTCCTATTTAGAAGCGTTCTAACATGAATGGCAGGCGCGTCCATCCCTTGCGCTCCGTCATCAAAGCCGATCCCGCGCTGAAATCCCGCCTGCGATAATGGTGGAGCGGCCCACTCATGCATGGCTCCGGGCCAATGCCATCGGCGGCGCCGACCGGCTACGACTATCCAAGGTGCCGCCACTCATGGCCCGACCGGTTACGGCGGCCGCTTCGGCATCAACTACGCTCTTAATTCGGCAGCGCCGCCGATCACCAAACTGAGGCGCGAAGCGACTATCGGTAAAGCCGGCGCGCTACTGCGCCGGCTTTTGTGTGTTGCCTTGTTTCAAGGGGCAACCCCGCTGCTGGCTCCTTTGATTTTCGTCTTTAGGCCTTCAGGCCAGCGATCGTTTTCCTCAAGTAAGTTATTGCGTCGGCCAGATAGATCGCCGGAATTGCAAGTGGCCCAATAGCAGCGGCAATCCACAACCAGCGCTTTCGGTTGAAGCCTCGCGCATGCGCAACATAGCCAACGACAAACATCGTCGTGAAGTGCTCCCCAAAACTAGGCCAGCCAGCGCTGGAATTTTCCGGGATTATGCTCATGCCGGCGGGGGCGCCGATG